>NZ_JBHYJI010000017.1:0-147639 GCF_042740435.1 Streptomyces sp. NPDC059002
CCCGGCGGGGGAGTCCGGCCGCCGTGGGCGTATCCGCGGAGCGGATCAGTCGCGCCGCCCGCGCACCGCGGCGAGCACCAGCACGCCGAGCCCGCACAGCGCGGCGGCGACCCCGCCGTACAGCATGGTCGACGAGTCGCTGCCGGTCGCGGCGAGCTGACCGCGCGGGTGCTCGCCCCGCGACCCGGGCTCCTGCGGGGCGGGCCTGCCCTGCACCCGCTGGGCGAGGATCGCCGTGGTGCACGGGTCGTCGCCGCCGCGCGTCGACTTCGCGCAGTTGCTGCCGGGCGCCGTCACCGTGATGACGGTGACCTCGCCCGGGGTGCAGGACACCGTCACCTTCTGGGTGATGGTGACCTTGCCCTTGGCGGGCACGGTGCCCCGCCACACGTACGTCGAGCCCTGCTTGGTGACCGTCCCGGAGCTTGCGACGGGCGTCGAGCCGGGCTTCACGGGCCAGGACGCCGTGGCGCCGATGCGCGGGTCGTCCGACGTGTTCGTGAGGGTGATGGTGTTGGTGGTCGAGCCGCACGCGGGGACGACCCTGCGGACGGGCTGGCTGACCACGGTGATCGGCGGCTCGGGGTAGTCGATGACCGGCTCGGACGTGCAGTTCGGGTCGGTGCTGCCCTGGTCGCAGTTGGAGCGCGGGGTCTCCACGTCGACGTTGTTGAGCAGTTTTCCGTCGCCGCTCACCGGGTCGTTGACGGTGACCGAGTAGGTGACGGTCGCGCTCTGTCCCGCGGCGATGTCACCGACGTAGCTGATCTTCGGCTCCTTGTACGAGACGGTGCCGGTGGACGCCTTCGCGTCGTTGTTGTACGTCGCGTCGTCGAGGTTGCCGCTGAGGTCGTCGCTGAACTTGGCGCCGGGGTACGGCAGTTTGCTGATGTTCTTCGCGGTGACCGTGTACGTCAGCTTCTCGCCCGGCTTGACCTTGGCGGGCGACGCGGTCTTGGTGACCTCCAGGTCGGGCACCGGCACGGAGAGCGCGAGCTGCGAGGGGACGTACACGTCGCCGGTGCTGGTGAAGGTCAGCTTGGCCGAGGTGGCGCCCACGGGGATCGCCCCGTCGGGCACCTCGAAGGCCTTGGCGTCGATGCTCAGGTTGTTCTCGTACTTCGGGTTGACCGCGCCGTCGTCCTCGCTGATGAAGAAGTTGTCGGTCTTCCCGGTGTGCGACTCGGTGACGGGCTGGTCGTTGACCAGGAACTGGTCGCCCTTGGTGTTCCAGTCGCCCTCGTACGCCGTGGTGCTGGCGTGGATGTCGCCGTCGGTGCGGTAGAAGCCGTCCACCGGGATGGTGGTGGAGCCGGCCGGGGCCGCCGCCCGCTTGACCGAGCGCTGGATGACGTGGCCGCCCCAGATGTAGACGTTGCGGCGGTCGGGCGCGTACTGGTCGTTGGGCCCGTCGTACTTGTAGACGACGGTCAGCGACCAGCCGCCGACGCAGCCCTGTCCGTTCGGCGCCCAGATGTTGCCGACGGCCACCTCGACGGGGCTGCCGGTCGCCGCGCCCGCGAAGGAGGAGGTGACGTCGGCCTCCGCCGTGTAGTAGTGCGGGCCCTGGGTGGCGTCGGGGGAGCGGACGGCGTTCTCCACGTTCACCGTGGACTGGGCGCCGCCGCCGACCCGGATGACCGGGCGGGTGGTGAGCGGGTCGCCGGGGGCCGGGTCCACGGGCAGGTTGCCGTCGCGGTTGAGGTCGCAGATGGTGCGGACGGTCCTGCCGAAGCGGTGCGTGCCCGCGTTGCCGCCCCAGAACAGCCGCGCGTAGTCGACCTTCGCGCCGGGCGGGATGGTCACCTGGCCGGTGCTGGAGTCGAAGGTGCCGGTGAGCCCGGCGGTGTCGATGCGGTGCTCGATGAAGTTGTTGTTGTTCTTGGTGCCCTTGGCCTGCTGGGTCTCCTTGCAGGCCGCGGCCACGTCGGCCGGGCTCGTCGGGCAGTCGAGGACCGTGTTCCCGATGGTCTTGAAGTCGCCGTACAGCGATTCCTCGTAGCGCTTGGCGAAGGGCTCGATCACCTCCGCGGCGGCGGGCGTCGCGGTCGCGGTGAGCACCCCGGCCGCGAGGGTGGCGGCGGCGACCGTCAGCGCGCCCGCCCGCCGGATGGCTTTTCCTGCATGTCTGACCCACATAAATGGGCAATGTGGGCAAAACGCATGATCGTCGACGGTTACGCCACGCGACGATGCGCATACTCGGCGATATCGGTCATAGGCGGACGCTCCTCCGTGTCCACCGCATACGTCCGCGGCTCGAACCCGTGCTCGCCCCGCTCGAACTGCGTCAGCTCGGGACGTACGAGATGGCCGCGCGCGAGCCGCAGCTGCGCCGTCCGGTAGATCGCCGCCGCCATCCGCCCGAGCGCCTGCCCGTCCTGGTGCCGGTGCCTGCGCACCCCGACGTCCACCTGCGCGAGGGCGTCGAGGCCCACCGTGTGCAGCGCGTCGACGAGCAGACCGAGCTCCACGCCGTACCCGACGGGGAACGGCAGCTGTTCGAGGAGCGATCTGCGGGCCGCGTACTCGCCGCCCAACGGCTGCACGAAACCCGCGAGTTGGGGCCAGTGCATGTTCAGGAGCGGGCGCGCCATCAGCTCGGTCACCCGGCCGCCCTGACCCGCCGTCCTGCCGGAGGCGGGCGAATCGAACTCGGCGCCCAGCGGCCGGTCGTACATCGCCTTCACGAAGGCCACGTCCGGATCGGTGAGCAGCGGGCCCACGATCCCCGAGACGAAGTCCGCGGAGAACTCCTTCAGGTCCGCGTCGACGAACGCCACGATGTCGCCGTGCGTGACCAGGAGCGAACGCCACAGGACCTCGCCCTTGCCCGGCACCGCGGGGATGCGCGGCAGGATCTCGTCCCGGTGCACCACCCTGGCGCCCGCGTCCGCCGCGACCTCGGCCGTACGGTCCGCGGAACCGGAGTCGACCACCACCAGCTCGTCGACCAGCGGGACCCCCTCGATCAGCTCGCGGCGGATCTCGGCGACGATCGCGCCGACCGTCTCCTCCTCGTCGAGTGCGGGCAGCACGACGCTCACCGAGACGCCGGACGCACGCTTGGCGGCGACGAGCCGGTCCAGCGGGCGGTCGGCGACGGACCAGGAACGCCTGCTCAGCCAGTGCTCGACCTCTTCCAGCACGGTCAGGGTCCTCCCATATGTGATCCATCTCGCGGTTCGGACGACTATCTCAAGGGTCCGGGGCTTCGGTTACAGTCTTGAACAACGCCGGTGACCATCGCATGTCGGGGTCGCCGCCGCGTCGAGATCAACAACTGAAACCCACAATCGAATACCGCTCATCCAGAGGGGCAGAGGGATACGGCCCGTTGAAGCCCCGGCAACCCTCCCGCCGACCGCGAGGTCACGGTGGGGAAGGTGCCAATTCCGTCTCGCGGCGAGATGCGTCGCGAGGAAGATGAGGAGAAAGGGCCTCGCCTCCATGGCTGTGCAGACTGTCGCCGCCGAAAGCACCACCGCCCCCGTCGACCTCGGACCGGCCTCGGGCCTCTCCTGCCGCGAGTGCGGCACCAGGTTCCCGCTCGGACCGATCTTCGCCTGCGCCGAGTGTTTCGGCCCCCTCGAAGTCGCCTACGACCTGCCGCTCGGCGACCCGGAAGCGCTCCGCAAGCGCATCGAAGCGGGCCCCGCCAACATCTGGCGCTACGCCCCGCTGCTCCCCGTCCCCGCCGACGTCGCCGACAAGCCAAACCTCAACCCCGGCTGGACCAAGCTCGTCAAGGCCGACAACCTCGCCGCCGAACTCGGCGTCCAGCAGGGCAAGTTGTTCGTCAAGGACGACTCCGGCAACCCCACGCACTCCTTCAAGGACCGGGTCGTCGCGCAGGCACTCGAAGCGGCGCGCGCCTTCGGCTTCACCACGCTGTCCTGCTCCTCCACCGGCAACCTCGCCGGTGCCGTGGGCGCCGCGGCCGCCCGCGCCGGCTTCCGCTCCTGCGTGTTCATCCCGCACGACCTGGAGCAGGGCAAGGTCGTCATGGCCGCGGTCTACGGCGGTGAACTCGTCGGCATCGAGGGCAACTACGACGACGTGAACCGCTTCTGCTCCGAGCTCATCGGCGACCCGCTGGGCGAGGGCTGGGGCTTCGTCAACGTCAACCTGCGGCCCTACTACGGCGAGGGCTCCAAGACCCTCGCGTACGAGATCTGCGAGCAGCTCGGCTGGGTCCTGCCCGACCAGCTGGTCATCCCGATCGCCTCCGGATCCCAGCTCACGAAGATCGACAAGGGTCTCAAGGAGCTGATCGCGCTCGGTCTCGTCGAGGACAAGCCCTACAAGATCTTCGGCGCCCAGGCCGAGGGCTGCTCGCCGGTGTCCGCGGCGTTCAAGGCGGGGCACGACGTCGTACGGCCCCAGAAGCCGAACACCATCGCCAAGTCCCTTGCGATCGGCAACCCCGCGGATGGTCCTTACGTTCTCGACATCGCCCGGCGCACGGGTGGTGCGGTGGAGGACGTGAATGACGAGCAGGTCGTCGACGCGATCAAGCTTCTTGCCCGGACCGAGGGGATCTTCGCGGAGACCGCGGGCGGGGTGACGGTGGGTGTCACCAAGAAGCTGGTCGAGGCGGGGCTCATCGATCCGTCCCTGACCACGGTGGTCCTCAACACCGGGGACGGTCTGAAGACGCTCGACGCCGTCGCTGAGACGTCGCAGGCCACCGCCACCATCAAGCCCAGCCTGGATGCGTTCCGCGCCGCGGGTCTGGCCAGCTGACTTCCCCTGCGGGCCGGTCGTGGCTGGTCGCGCCCACGCGGCGGAGCCGCATATCGAAACAGCCCCGCGCCCCTGACGGGGCCTACCTTGAGGTGAATCCCATGAGCGTCAACGTCCGCATCCCCACCATTCTTCGCACCTACACCGACGGCAAGGCCGAGGTCGCCGCCGAGGGGGCCACCCTGGGTGAGGTCATCGCCGATCTGGAGCAGAAGCACACCGGTATCGCGGCCCGGGTCCTGGATGATCAGGGCAAGCTGCGTCGTTTCGTGAATGTGTACGTGAATGACGACGACGTCCGTTTTGAGCAGGGCCTCGAGACGGCCACTCCGGACGGTGCCGGGGTGTCGATCATTCCCGCGGTCGCCGGAGGCTGATCTTCCGCAAGGAAGTGCCCGCAGCGTTCAACCGAATTGCCCCCTCCGTGAGAGAAACGGAGGGGGCAATTCTGCATGGTTGAGCGCGGTACAGTTGGGAAGAGAGCTTCGCCGTTAGTGCCGAGCGCATATACGAAGTCGGCCCGGAGCCGACAAGAAGTAGCCAAAGTGTGCTGCCCATTTGGGCCCTTTGTGGCATATGTCGGGCCCGACTTGCCCTGTCTTCGGGCAGAATCTCCGCTTATTTCCGATCGCGCGTGCCCAGAATTCTCGTCCGATTGACCTGTTGCAGACGGCAGTTGGACAGATACATTCAGCCGCGGTCGACGCGTTCCGGCGCACACCCCCATCTCCAATGGGTGGTGGAGGTCTGACCCGGGTCCGCGAAGTGCGGTCCTGTGCAAGGGCCAGTAATAGGGGAGTTAGGCATGGCTCAGGGCACCGTCAAGTGGTTCAACGCGGAGAAGGGGTACGGCTTCATCGCGGTCGACGGTGGTGCGGATGTTTTCGTCCACTACAGCGCGATCCAGATGGACGGCTACCGCACCCTGGAAGAAGGTCAGCGAGTCGAGTTCGAGATCTCGCAGGGCCAGAAGGGTCCGCAGGCGGACATGGTCAAGCTCGCCGTCTAGCTCGGCGCGATCGGCCACCGACGCAAGCATCGCGAGGGGCCCGTATCCCGACAGGGGTACGGGCCCCTCGTGTGTGCGGGGGCGTCCGCGCGGGCAGCTCTGAGGCTGTCCGGGATCCGTAAGAGGCGCTTGCACTCGCAGGGGTCGAGTGCTAATCATTGGGCTTAGCACTCTACGAGTGAGAGTGACAGAACTTGGATCGGGCCGGTGAGGTCCGCAGACCGGGTGGGGCAAGGAACCACAAGGGCTGCAGGCCGTCCGTCGCGGGCACCAGTGCGGTCCGGATTTTCCACCCCTGTCCGGGAGGACCACTTCACATGGCCAAGATCATCGCGTTCGACGAGGAGGCACGGCGCGGCCTCGAGCGCGGCATGAACCAGCTCGCCGACGCCGTCAAGGTGACCCTGGGCCCCAAGGGTCGCAACGTCGTCCTCGAGAAGAAGTGGGGCGCCCCCACGATCACCAACGATGGTGTCTCCATCGCCAAGGAGATCGAACTCGAGGACCCGTACGAGAAGATCGGCGCCGAGCTGGTCAAGGAGGTCGCGAAGAAGACGGACGACGTCGCCGGTGACGGCACGACGACCGCGACCGTCCTGGCCCAGGCCCTGGTGCGCGAGGGTCTGCGCAACGTGGCCGCCGGTGCCAACCCGATGGCTCTGAAGCGCGGCATCGAGAAGGCCGTCGAGGCCGTCTCGGGCGCCCTGCTCGAGCAGGCGAAGGATGTCGAGACCAAGGAGCAGATCGCTTCGACGGCCTCCATCTCCGCCGCCGACACCCAGATCGGCGAGCTCATCGCCGAGGCCATGGACAAGGTCGGCAAGGAAGGCGTCATCACCGTCGAGGAGTCGCAGACCTTCGGTCTCGAGCTTGAGCTCACCGAGGGCATGCGCTTCGACAAGGGCTACATCTCGGCGTACTTCGCGACCGACATGGAGCGCATGGAGGCGGCCCTGGATGACCCGTACATCCTGATCGTCAACTCCAAGATCTCCAACGTGAAGGACCTCCTTCCGCTCCTGGAGAAGGTCATGCAGTCGGGCAAGCCGCTGCTGATCATCGCCGAGGACGTCGAGGGCGAGGCCCTGTCCACGCTGGTCGTCAACAAGATCCGTGGCACCTTCAAGTCCGTCGCCGTCAAGGCCCCGGGCTTCGGTGACCGCCGCAAGGCCATGCTCGGCGACATCGCCATCCTCACCGGTGGCACCGTCATCTCCGAGGAGGTCGGCCTCAAGCTGGAGAACGCCGGTCTCGACCTGCTCGGCCGCGCCCGCAAGGTCGTCATCACCAAGGACGAGACGACCATCGTCGACGGCGCCGGTGACAGCGACCAGGTCCAGGGCCGCGTCAACCAGATCCGCGCCGAGATCGAGAACTCGGACAGCGACTACGACCGCGAGAAGCTGCAGGAGCGCCTGGCGAAGCTCGCCGGCGGTGTTGCGGTCATCAAGGCCGGTGCCGCGACCGAGGTCGAGCTCAAGGAGCGCAAGCACCGCATCGAGGACGCCGTTCGCAACGCGAAGGCGGCCGTCGAGGAGGGCATCGTCGCCGGTGGTGGCGTGGCCCTGCTGCAGGCCTCCCAGGTGTTCGAGAAGCTGGAGCTCGAGGGCGACGAGGCCACCGGCGCCGCCGCTGTGAAGCTGGCCCTGGAGGCCCCGCTGAAGCAGATCGCCGTCAACGCCGGCCTCGAGGGTGGTGTCGTCGTCGAGAAGGTGCGCAACCTGACCGTCGGCCACGGCCTGAACGCCGCGTCCGGTGAGTACGTCGACATGATCGCCGAGGGCATCCTCGACCCGGCGAAGGTGACGCGCTCTGCCCTGCAGAACGCCGCCTCCATCGCCGCGCTGTTCCTCACCACCGAGGCCGTCATCGCCGACAAGCCGGAGAAGGCCGCCGCGGGCGCCGCTCCGGGCGGCATGCCGGGCGGTGACATGGACTTCTGATCCCTCGCGGATCGGCTGTCCTGAGCGCGTAGCTCGTACGAAGGGGCGGCACTCTCCTCGCGGAGGGTGCCGCCCCTTCGGCGTGTGCGCATGCCTATGAGCCGGCGTGCCTTTGCTCACCGTTTACCAAGGACTTAAGTCCCTGGCCCGGGTCTTTTGTCCCGGGTGAGACTTTTGCCCGTGAACTCCCTGGACTCCCTCATCCTGCAAGTGAACGACCGCTTGTGGACGTACCTCCTGATCCCGCTCGTCGTCGGCGCGGGCATCTGGTTCACCGTGCGGTCCAGGGCCGTGCAGCTGCGGCTGCTCCCCGAGATGTTCCGCGTGGTGCGCGAGAAGACGCCCGCGCGGGCCGACGGCCGCAAGCAGGTGTCGTCGTTCGGCGCGTTCACCATCTCCGCGGCCGCCCGCGTCGGCACCGGCAACATCGCCGGTGTCGCCACCGCCATCACGCTCGGCGGGGCGGGCGCCGTGTTCTGGATGTGGGTGATGGCGATCATCGGCGCCGCGTCCGCGTTCGTCGAATCCGCCCTCGCGCAGCTCTACAAGGTGCGCAACGCGAGCGGCGCCTACCGGGGCGGGCCCGCGTACTACATGCAGCGCGCGCTCGGGAAGCGCTGGCTCGGCGTCCTCTTCGCCGTCACCATCACCGTGACGTTCGGCTTCGTCTTCAACGCCGTGCAGTCCAACACCATCACCTCCGTCGCCACCGGATCCATGGGCGCCGGGGAGGCGGAGTGGTTCGCGCCGCTGGTGGGCCTGCTGCTCGCCGCGCTGCTCGGCCTCGCCGTCTTCGGCGGCGTACGCAGGATCAGCTCGGTCACCACCGTGCTGGTGCCCGTGATGGCCGTCATCTACCTGCTGCTCGGCACGGCCGTCGTACTCCTCAACATCGCTGATGTGCCGCGGGTGTTCGCCGACATCGTGGGCGGCGCCTTCGGAGTGCGCGAGCTGGCCGCGGGCGGCATCGGCGCCGCGATCCAGCAGGGCATCAGGCGCGGCATGTTCTCCAACGAGGCGGGCCTCGGCTCCGCGCCCAACGCGGGCGCCACCGCCGAGGTCTCGCACCCCGTCAAGCAGGGCCTCGTGCAGTCCCTCGGCGTCTTCTTCGACACCCTGCTCGTCTGCTCGATGACCGCCTTCATCATCCTGACCGCCAACCCGGAGCTGTCCGGGCGGCAGGGCGCGGACCTCACGCAGACCACGATGACGGACAGCCTGGGCGGCTGGGCCGGGCACGTGCTGACCGCCGTGGTCTTCCTGCTCGCCTTCAGCTCGATGATCGGCAACTACTACTACGGCGAGTCCAACATCCAGTTCATGACGCGCAGGCGCTGGGTGCTTCCGTCGTACCGCTTCCTGGTGCTCGGCACCGTCTTCCTCGGCGCGCTCGGCTCGGTCAGCGTGGTGTGGAACCTCGCGGACGTCTTCATGGGCTTCATGGCACTGGTGAACCTGCTCGCCATCATCCCGCTGTCGACGATCGCCTTCCGGCTCCTCGACGACTATCTGGCACAGCGCCGCGCGGGCCTGGACCCGGTGTTCACCCGGGACCGGATGCCGGGCCTGCGGGGCGTGCAGTGCTGGGAGCCGGACCGCTCCGGTGCGGAGAGGACCGGCTCCGGAGTCAGGTAGCTACGGCAGCCGGTCCAGGATCCAGGTGCAGAGTTCCTCGGTGATCAGGGTGTGGCCCTCGTTCTGCGAGGCGCACAGATACTCGTCGAGTTCGCTCTTCTCGGAGTCCGCGAACGGCTCGTAGAGCTTCTCGTGGGTGTCGATGTCGCGCAGGGCGACCGCGCTGGCCGTCGGCACGAAGCAGTGCGCGCGTTCATCGGCCGTCGAGCCGAGGCCGATGAACGCGGGGATCTTGTTCAGCTCGTCGGCGAGGATCCCGAAGCCCTCCAGGGTGCCGCCGGGGGCGCCGTCGATCTCGGGCAGGCCCGAGGTGCGGATGCGCGGCTTGCGCAGGGTCACCACCCGCAACTGCGCGACGAGTTGGTCCTCGCCCGCGGGCTGGGTGTAGAGGTGGGTGCCGGTGATGGCGAGGCCCCTGCCGTGGAAGGCGCGCTCACCGGGCGCGATGCCGTTGCCCTCGCCGCTCCGTACGCCGTTGGCCACGCCGATCTTCTTCGGCTTGGCGGGCCAGCCGCCGACCCGCTCCAACTCCGCGAGGAACGTGCCGCGTTCCTTGTCCGTCTCGGGGCTGTCCCCCCACTCCGCGATGTGCTGCCACAGGAGCTGGCGCGCGGCCGGGCTGTTCATCTGGTTCGAGAAGGCCGAGTTGAGGCGCCGGATGTAGTGGGCGAACGACTGCAGGGCGATCGGGATCCAGGCGCCGCGGTGCGGGCTGTCGTAGGAGAAGTACAGCTTGGTCTCGTGGTTCTCGTCGTCGTGCTCCATCTTGGCCAGCGCGTACCGCGTGACGAGCCCGCCCATGCTGAACCCGCCCACGACCAGCGGGTGCTGGCCCTTCCGCCGCGCGATCGCCTCCAGGATCGCGGCACGCGCGACATGGGCGTTGTCCAGGATCGAGGCACTCCGCTCGTCGAAGCCGAGCAGGACGACGTCGCGGCCGCGGGCCCGCAGCTCACTGATCAACGGGTACGGGCCGCGCTCCAGTACCTCCCAGGAGAAGTCCAGTTCACTGGGCCCGCTGTTGAACCCGTCGCTCAGGATGACAGGACGGGTCAGCCCCTGCTTGGCATCCGCGAGATACACCCAGGCCGTGCCGCCCGGCAGCGTCCACTCGTCGTCCGGCTCCGGCGCGGCCTCGGTGATCTCGCGGGGTCCTGGCGCGAGCGTGACATGCGCGGCGGACCGCCACGCCTCCGAGATCTGCTGCTCGGTGGGCTCATAGGGCTCGGTGTGCTCATTGCGCTCGGTCATGAAGGGTCCCCTCCGGTCGTGCCGCTGCGGTGATCCCCGCGTGGCCCTGACGTTCGGTGCCATCTTTGGTACGTCAGGTAGCCGCCGACAGACGGCCGCGGCAATCCGCGCGGGTGCCAGGGGCCTTTCGGACAGGGCGACTTCGGCCGGTTCCGGGTGTGACGCGTGGGGCGGTGGCGCCTTGGCCAGTGGCGTCTCGGCGGCCGCGGCGCCGCCGCGGGCGCGGGCCGATGGCGCGTCGGCCATCGGGCCGCCCGGACCGTTCGGCACCGGTCCGCCCCGGGGCGGGAAGTATGTCGCGAAGACGACCGGGAGGGTGGGGTCAGTCGGAGTAGTCCTTGAGTTCTTCGGTGTCCAGAGCGATGCCGACAGGGTCGGGGAGTGCGACGGTTGCGCCGTACGGGTACGAGGGCTGCTGCTGGTACGTCCCGCCCTTCGGCTCGCTGTACACAGTGAGTGTGCTGCTGTCCCGGTCGATGAGGAGGTAGACGGGGATACCGGCCTCCGCGTACCCGAGCGGCTTGTCGACGCGGTCCCGGCGATCGGTGTCGGCATCGTGGGAGGTGATCTCTACGGCCATGAGGACACCGCTGTCTGTGGCCGACCACTCTCCATGGCCCTTGAAGTGCCCGCGAGGCGCTAGAGCCCCGTCTGTCCGGGCACGCCCCTTGCGGTACTTCTCGACCTTGAGGCCGCGCTCGGGCATGAGGTTCAGGTCGGGGCGTTGCTGCATGCACTGACGCATCAGCCACATGAAGATCTCGCCGTGGTTGCCGTCAGGCATGGCCTTGACCTCTAGCCTTCCGTTGATGAACTCCAGCCTCACGGTCTCCGGGGCATGGCGCTCGATCTCCTCGAAGTCCTCGACGGACATCTGCGGGCGCTCTTCGGTGCTGGGGGTCATGGCGTCGCCTCCTCCCCTACATCGTGCCCCGCTTCTGGGGCGGACGGGCTGAACCGTCATGTGTGGCTCCTTGCAGGAGTACGGACCGCAGCGGCACGGACTCGTGCCGCGTGGGCGCGGACCTCGGTGGGTTCCGGAGCCGTGCGGTGACGCACGGATTCGCCACGGCACTCGCCGCACGTGCCGCCAGGCAGGGCCTCGGGGCGGCCGGGGGCGCCGCACGTCCCGCACTCCAGTACGCGGAGTGCGGCGCGCGGCGCGGGCTCAGGCGGGAGCTTCGTGGTCAGGCGGCTGCGTACGAGGGCTGCCGGGCGGTGGACGACGGGCGGAAGCCCGGCGGTGAGCGCGTGCAGGAGGTCCGCTTCCGTGGCGCCCCGGTCGAACCAGCGGGCGGCGTCCGGCGCGAGCGCCGCGCAGTCGGCCTCGGAGAGGGAGAGTGCGGGGGCCGTCCGGCCGAGGGCTGCCAGGAGGATGAACGCGCGGCTTCGGGTGGGGTGTTGGGGTGCGCTCGTATGTGGTTCCGGGACGTCACCCCGTGTGAAGGTCGCCCACCAGATGTCGTCCCGCGCGGTGCGGGAGAACCACGTTCGGGTGATCCAGTGGGCGCTGCCCGTTCCCCGCACGTGTTCCCTGCCGCGCCGCAGATGGCCCGCCGCCTGGAGCCTGTTGAGGGCGGTCCGGAGTGCGCACTGGCCGTACGGGAGGTGCTTGGCCAGTGTCTTCACGGAGATGTCCGTGCCGTCGGGGAGCCGGTCGAGGTAGGCGGCGATTGCCGCTTCGCGGGGTGGTAGGTGGGTGAAGTCGCGTGCCTTACGGGGGCGTTGATCGGGTGCGGATCGCTTTCCGTAACCCGGATTGGCCATCGGGTGCGGGGCTACGTGCGCAGGGCGGGAGGCGGTACTAAGCTTGGCGTCAGCCATGGGATCGCTCGCTTCGATCTTGGTGGTCAAGCCCCCGCAGGTGTTGGTAGCACCTGACGGGGGCTGTTCTGTTCGTTATGCGGGCACGCTAGAGCTTCGTCACGTTGCGTGGCAAGTCGAACGCTGAAAGTGGTCGGCTGTGCCAACTCCCAGGGAGGGAGGGCGGGTTGAGGCCCGCCTCCCGTTCCTTGGAGAGAGGGCTCGGGGCTCGGGGCTTGAGCTCCGGGGTGGCCGGTTGTCAGTTGGCCTTGAGGTCCGTGATGAAGGCGGACCAGGCGGTGGCCCGGAACACGAGCTTCGGGCCGGTGGGGTTCTTGGAGTCGCGGACGGGGACGAGGTTCGGGTGGCCGTCGGCTACTTCGAGGCAGTCGCCGCCGCTCGCTCCGCTGTGGGTGGACTTCCGCCAGCGGGCGACCTCCAGGCAGTTGCCGCCACTTGCATCGCTGTGCGTCGACTTCTGCCAAATGGTGGTATCGAGGTCGTAGTCAGGGCTGGTGCTCTTCATGCGCGTAATCCTCTGCCACTGATTCGATCAGGGCCAGGGATTCTCGGGGTGGGAGTGCGTTGGCCCCGAGTAAATCGTAAGCGAGTTCGTATTGGGCAACGCTTGCGGGATCGTCCTCAAGTCGCCCTGTCCTGAAGCCTTGCAGGTAAGCGAGAGGCGCTGCATCTGTGCAGGACATCAGCTTCAGTGAGCCTTCCATGGCCATGTGGCCCCCGGCCGCGAAGGTGAGTACCTGCACGATGACTCGGCGTCTGCGCCCCAGCGCCGCCACGTGCCGGAGCGCCTCCGCCATGACGGCAGGCCCTCCCACTTGGCGCCGGATCACCGCTTCGTCAAGGACCGTCCACAACAAGGGGGTTGTTGGGTCGTCGAGCAGGTGGGCTCGTTCCAGTCGGGCGGCGACCAGCTCGTCGATCTCGTCGTCCGGCGCGGTGGGGCGACCGTCGCGGAACACCGCCCTCGCGTACTCGCGGGTCTGCAACAGCCCCGGGATCAGCTGAGGCGCGTACTCCCTAATGGCCGTCGCCACGGCCTCCGCCTCGGCCGCCTCCGCGAAGTGGTCCGGGTACTTGGACTTGGCGAGAGCCCGGCAGTTGCGGGTGAAGAAGCCCCCCATGTCAAACGTCTCGTCGAAGTGCGCCGCGTACTCCAGGTGCATCCGGCGCGTACCCGCCTCCAGTTGGCCGATGAACGATCCGCTGACGAACAGCGGCGCGCCCAGCGCCTCCTGGCTGAGGCCCGCCCGCTCGCGGGCATGGCGCAGCTCGGCGCCCAGCAGCGCGCGGGGGTTGGAGGACGGGTCGAGGTCCTTGGGGCGGGTCATGGGCAACTCCTCCGCCGAACACGGGAGTCTGTTGGGTCACCTGCGCTTCTCAGGCTACGCACGCACGAACACTCTGGGTGAGGAAACAGGAACACTCAGTGTGAAAGGCAGAGCTCATGGCGCTGACGACGGAGGAGCGGGTGCGGGCGGCGGAGGAGGCCGTACGGCAGTTGAGAGCGGGCCTGGAACGGGCCGGGATCACGCTGCCGTCGCTGCGCGTGGACCCGCTGACCGCCGCGGGCGAAGGGGCGCTCCCGCTGGTCGAGTTGGGGCGCTGCAACCTCGACACGGCGATGCGTCTCGCCGCCGTACTGGAGGGTGCGCGGTGAACACCGAGGAAGATCCGCGGGTGCCGGAGGCGGGGACGTACGCCGTCGACTACCGGGACGGCAGCGTCGGGCAGGTCATGGGCTGCGAGGGCGGACTCGTGCAGCTCAGGCCGATCGGCGGGGGCAGGGAGTGGGACTGCCCGCCGGGGTCGGTGGGGGAGGCGCCGACGGGGGACGTGCTGCGGGAGCGGGTGCGGCAGGTCAATCGGGAGGGGCGGTTGCCGTGAACCGGGGTGTGTGCGGCGGGTGTTGAGCGTTCGGGCTGACCGCGTACCGGCGCTCGCCTGAGCCGTGGCCGGAAAGGTCGTCCAGGGCGCGGCATCGGATGCGTACGATCCCGGGATGGTGGGATTACTGCTGTTCCTGGTGGTGCTGGTCGCGGCGATCGTGGCCTTGGGGCTCTTCGGGTACGGGTGTGGGGCGGTGACGCGGCGGGGTCCCGCCGTGCGTGCGGTCGCCGCGCTGCTGGGGGCGGTCGCGGCGGCGGCGTACGCGCTGGGTGGGGTCTGTCTGGGGCTCACGGTGCTCGACGCCACGGACGGCGGCGCGGACTCGGCGCCGATGCGGCCGTGCCGGGTGGCGGGGCCCGAGCGAGCGAACCATGTCGTGGACTATGAGGTCGAGTTCGTGCCGTTGGGCTTCACGTGCGTGGTCGAGGACAGTGGGGGCGAAGACTACGGCGTGGGCGACGAGGCTGTTCCGCATGAGCTCAACCTGGTCGCCTTCGGGAGTGGCGCGGCGGCCGTGGGGGCCGGGCTGGCGGGGGCGTACGCGAAGCGGCGGCGTGCGGGTGTGCGGGCGGGCTCGAGTGAGTGAAGCGGCACCCCGGTACAGGGTGAGTTCTGTACCGGGGTGCCGCCTGGCCGGGGGTGTTGGTCAGGCCGTTGCCGGTTGCTTTTCGGGGGGCGGAGTGGTGGCCGGGGCGTCGGACGGGGCCGGGGACGGGGACGGGGCCGTGTCCGTGTTCAGTTCCAGGAGCATTTGCTTGCTGAAGCCGAAGAAGTACGTCGCGAAGAAGCCGACCAGGTAGCCGACGAGGAGGCCGCCGCCGTAGATCGCGACGGTGAGGCCGAGGCCCTTGTTGCCGTCGAGGAGGGGGAAGAGGGCCCAGCCGGAGGGGCCGATGGCCGTGGAGCCGACCTTGTCGCCGATCATCGAGAAGAAGCCGACGAACGCGCCGCCCGCCGCGCCGCCCACGCACGCCGTGATGAAGGGGCGGCCGAGGGGGAGCGAGACGCCGTAGATGAGGGGTTCGCCGACGCCGAGGAAGCCCGCGGGGAGCGCCGACTTGATGGTGGTGCGGATCGAGGTGTTGTGCTTCAGGCGCTTGAACACCGCGATCGCGCAGCCCACTTGGCCCGCGCCCGCCATCGCCAGGATGGGGAGCAGGACGGTGTAGCCCTGCTGTTCGATGAGCGTGGTGTGGATGGGGATCAGGGCCTGGTGCAGGCCCAGCATGACCAGGGGCAGGAAGAGCCCGCCGAGGACGAGGCCCGCGAACGCGCCCGTGTTGTCCAGGAGCCAGTTGGCCGCCGTGCCGATGCCCGTCGACACCTCGCCCGCGAGGAACATCAGGCCGAAGATCGTGACGAGGCCGGAGAGCAGGACCGTGAGGGTGGGTGTCACGAGGACGTCCAGCGCCTCCGGGACCCACTTCCTGCACCACTTCTCGATGTACGTGGCGAGGACCGCGGCGCCGAGCGCGCCGAGGACACCGCCCTGGCCGGGGGAGAGCTTCTGGCCGAACGCCTCGATGTTCGCCACGCCCGCGTACACGATGATCGCCGCGACCGCGCCGCCCAGGATCGGCGTACCGCCGAACTCCTTCGCCGTGTTGAAGCCGACGAACACCGCGATCAGCGCCATGAATCCGGAGGCGATCGCCGCCAGGGCGGGGGTGATCGCCGGGAGCCATTCCAGGTTGATCAGGAGGCCGTTGATGCCCGCGATGATGCCGCAGCCGATCAGGGCGGGGATGAGGGGGACGAAGATGTTCGCGATGCGGCGCAGGAAGAGTTTGAAGGGGGTGGCGTTCTTCGCCTTGCGGGCTTCCTTCATCGCGGCGCCCTGCTCCGCCAACTCCTCGGCGGTCAGGGCGTGTTCGGCGGGTGCCTCGGCGCGGCCCTCCGTCACCATGGCCTCGAACTCCGGGGTGACCCGGGCGACCGTGCCCGGGCCGAGCACGATCTGGTAGGTGTCGTCCTCGACCACGCCCATGACGGCGGGCAGTGCCTTCAGTGCCTCGTCCTGGACCAGGGAACGGTCGGCGAGGCCCAGGCGGAGCCGGGTCATGCAGTGGGCCACGGACGTGATGTTCTGGGCGCCGCCGACGAGGGGGAGGATCGCGGCGGCGGTGGCGCGGTTCTTGTCATCTGGTGCCATGGTGCGGTGCCTTGCTGTGCGGTGCCCGGAGGGCGGGGTTGGTTCAGGTGGCGCGGGCGGCGTCGAGGGCCGCGCGGAGGTGTCCCGACGAGTCCGTGAGGAGGTCCGCGGCGGTGGCGGCGTCGACTCCGCCGAGGATGGTCAGGATGGCGTTCTTCACCTCCCCGTCGGTCGCGGCGAGCGCGGCTTCGATCTCCTCGTCACAGGCGCCGGTGGCGAGGGCGACGATCCGGCGTGAGCGGGCCCGCAGCTTCTCGTTCGAGGCCCGCACGTCCACCATCAGGTTTCCGTACGTCTTGCCGAGCCGGATCATCGTGATCGTCGACAGCATGTTGAGGACGAGCTTCTGGGCCGTGCCCGCCTTCAACCGGGTGGATCCGGTGAGGAGTTCGGGGCCCACGACGACCTCGATGCCGTGCTCGGCGGCGGCCGCGAGCGCGCTGTCCGCGTTGCAGGACAGGCCGATGGTGAGCGCGCCGTACCGCTCGCGGGCGTGCTCCACCGCGCCGATCGCGTACGGGGTGCGGCCCGATGCGGAGATCCCGACGACCACGTCGTCCGCGGTCAGGTCCAGGTCGGCCAGGTCCTGCGCGGCCAGCTCCTTGCTGTCCTCCGCGCCCTCGACCGCCGTGACCATGGCGCTCGGGCCGCCCGCGATGAGGCCGACGACCTCGCTCGGGTCGGTGTTGAACGTCGGCGGGCACTCGGACGCGTCGAGCACACCGAGCCGTCCCGCGGTGCCCGCGCCCGCGTAGATCAGGCGGCCGCCGCGGGCCATCCGCTCGGCGGTGCCGTCGATGGCGGCGGCGATCGCGGGCAGTTGCTCGGCGACGGCGGCGGGGACGGTGGCGTCCTCGCCGTTCATGATCCGCGCGATCTCCTGCGTGGGCAGGCGGTCGATTTCGGAGAGCTCGGGGCGGAACGCCTCGGTGGTGAGGGTGGCGAGCTGGGCGCGGAGCTCGCCGTACGTGCCGTCGCCGGGCTGGGAGGAGGGCTGGGGCGCGGGCTGGGAGGGGGTGGCGTCGGTGGTGGAGGTCATGGCGTCTGCGGCTCTTTCGTGTCCGGTGCGGGGGGTGGGCGCGTACGGAGGTCTGTCCGGGTGCGGCTGCGGGGTCAGCGGCTCCCGCCGCGTGGGCTGTGCCGGTGGGCGAGTGCTTCGTACGAGGCGGCGAGCGCGGGCGCCGCGGTCTCGTACGTCCGCTGGGCGACGCCCACGAACAGGCAGTCCACGACGAGCAGTTGGCTCGTCCGCGAGGACATCGCGGCGGGCCGCAGCTCGCTCTCGCGCGCCGTGGAGGTGGTCAGTATGTGATCGGCGTACTGCGAGACGGCCGCCCCCGGCCGCCCGGTGATCGCGATCGTGGTCGCGCCGTGCTCGAAGGCGACGCGGAGGGGTTCGATCACGTCGCCCGTCGACCCGGAGTGCGTGATCGCGATGGCCACGTCCTTCGCGCGCAGCGTCACCGCGTTCGTGACCGCCAGGTGCGGGTCCGAGTGGGCGTGCGCGACATGTCCGATGCGGAGCAGCTTCTGCGCGAGGTCCTGGGCGACGAGGCCGGATGCGGCGACGCCGTAGATCTCCACGCGCCGCGCGGTGGCGAGCGCGGCCACGGCCGCGCCGAGCTGCACGGTGTCGAGTCCGGCCGCGGTGTCGGCGAGGGTCTGCTGCTCGTCGTACGCCAGTTTCGCCACGACGTCCGACAGCGGGTCGTCGACCGCGATGTCCGCGGTGACGGCGGGCGCCCGGCCCGACTGCTGCTGGGCGGCGAGTCCGGCGAGTGCGAGGCGCAGGTCCCGGTAGCCGGGGTAGCCGAGGAGGCGGGCGGTGCGGACCACCGTCGCCTCGCTGGTGCCGGTGAGCTCGGCGAGGCCGGTGACCGTGAGGGCGGCGCATCCCGCGGGGTCGCCCGCCACGGCCTCGGCGACGCGCTGCATGGAGCGGGTCATCGACGGTGCGAGGGTGCGCACCTTGGCCGCGAGGGCGGCGGGGGCGGGGGGCGCGGTGCCCTCGAAAATTTCCTTCACGTTGTTGGTCACACCTGAAAGATATTTTCGCGACGGGGTGGGGTCAAGAGCCCTTTGGTCCTGAGGTGCGGGGGGACCTTCGGGCGTGCGGGGTTCCGGGTGCGCGGGGTGACAATGGCCTTATGGACGCGATCGACCCCCTGGAGCAGGCGTTGCACGCCGCTCGCGCACTTGTCCTCGCCGACCTCGTCGCCCGTGACGTCGCCGAGGCCGAGGTCGTCTCGCTCGTCGAGGAGGCCGTCGCGCACCGCCGCTGGTGGGTCGAGCAGTGGCCCGAAGGCATCGAGTACGTCGCCGGGCTCGTCGCCCAGGACGTCCAGGACGGGCTCCTGGAGCGGTACGGGCGGTGGCCGCTGTGTCCTGTCTGCGGCTCGGGCGACCCCCACGCGCTGGACGTGGAACCGGAGTTGGGGCCCGATCCGCACTGGGTCTGCGGCAAGGCGGGCGTCGTCGTCGCGCCGGTCGGCGGGCTCGGGGCGGCGGGCTGACATGACCGTCTACATAGACCCGCCCGTCTGGCCCGGCCACGGCCGCCTCTGGTCCCACCTCGTCAGCGACGTCTCGTACGACGAACTCCACGCCTTCGCGGCGGGCATCGGGTGCCCGCCGCGCGCGTTCGAGCGTGATCACTACGACGTGCCGTCGGACCGGTACGAGGACGCGGTGCGGGCCGGGGCCGTCGAGATCGGGTCCAAGGAGCTGGTGCGGAGGCTTACGGGGGCGGGGTTGCGTCGGCCCAAGGGGCGGCCCGCGTAAGGGAGCGGTCAGATGTGCTGTTCCTGGGGGGTTCCCGTCGGGTCCGTGCGCTCCGTGCCCGGCGCCGACGTCGTCACGATGCGGCTCGGCGTCCTCCGGTGCAGGCTCAGCGACAGCGTCACCGCCACGATCGCAAGCGCCGTCATCGCCGCGCCCGCCCATGCCGTCGCCGCGTAGCCGAAGTCCAGGTCGATCACCGTGCCGCCGAGCCACGGGCCGCCCGTGTTGCCCAGGTTGAACGCGGCCGTCGTCGTCGCCCCCGCGAGGGTCGGGGCCGCGCCCGCGACGTTGAACATCCGGGCGTTCAGGGCCGGGGCCGTGTAGAACGCGGACACCCCGAGCAGGAAGCTCAGGGTGATCGCCGCCGCCGGGGTGGCCGCGAACAGGGCCAGCGAGACCAGGAACACCGTGGACGCGGCGATGCCGCTCAGCAGGACCCCGAACAGGTGCGCGTCCGCGAAGCGGCCGCCGATCGCCGTGCCGACCAGGGCGCCGGCGCCGAACAGGCCGAGGATCGTCGGGACCCAGCCCTTGTCCAGGCCCGCCACGTCCGTGAGCAGCGGGGAGAGGTACGAGAACGCGCAGAAGACGCCGCCCGCGGCGAGGGCGGTGATCACGATCGCCAGCCAGACCTGGCGGTCGCCGTAGATGGAGAGTTCCTTCTTGAGCTGCGGCCGCTCCGCGGGGAGCGGGATGCGGGGGATCAGCGTCAGTACGCCGACCAGCGCGATCGCGGAGGCCGCGGCGACCGCCCAGAACGCGGAGCGCCAGCCGAAGTGCTCGCCGAGGAACGCGCCCGCAGGGACGCCGAGGACGTTCGCGATGGACAGGCCGCCGATCATCACCGCCATGGCGCGGGCCCGCTGGTTGAACGGCACCATCGCGATGGCCACGGCGGCGCCCACCGCCCAGAAGCCGGCGCAGGCGAGGGCGCTGATCACGCGGGACGCGAAGAGCACCTCGTACGTGGGGGCCAGGGCTCCCGCGACCTGGCCCAGGCCGAAGACCGTGATCAGCGTGATCAGGGTCGTGCGGCGGGGGAGGCGCAGGGTCGCCACGGCGAGCAGGGGGGCGCCGATGACCATGCCGATGGCGAACGCGGAGATCAGGAGGCCGGCGCGGGGGATCGAGACGTTCATGTCGTCGGCGATCGGGGGGAGGAGGCCGGAGAGCATGAACTCGCTGGTGCCGAGGGCGAAGACGGCCAGGCCGAGCATGTAGACGGCTATGGGCATGCGGGTGGGGGCGGGGTTCGGCATATCTCGTGTGAACGCTGGGGTGTGGTGCGGGATTCCCCTTGGGCTGGTGTTTTCGCCTTGGGTTCGGCTGTGGGGCGGGGCCGCGGGGGTATGTGCGTACTCGCTATCCCGTGGCGGA
Organism: Streptomyces sp. NPDC059002; assembly: GCF_042740435.1. Lineage (NCBI taxonomy): Bacteria > Bacillati > Actinomycetota > Actinomycetes > Kitasatosporales > Streptomycetaceae > Streptomyces > Streptomyces sp. NPDC059002. The sequence continues at coordinate 20,606 of NZ_JBHYJI010000017.1, forward strand.
TGCCTCGGTCAGTGTTTGCCGTCACGGTGGCGCACCGTGCTCCGTGCGCACATACCCCCACGTCCCCTCGCGAGCGCTTGCGACTGCGGGTGCGTGGTCGCTCTGCTGTGTGCGCGGCGGCCGCTGGTCGTTCCGCTGTGGGCAGTCGTGCCGCTGGGCGGCACGGGTGGGCACAGCCCACGGTGCAGGGGGCCGCTCACGGAGGCGGGAGGAGGGGGGTGGTCAAGCCCGGCGCAGGCCGTACGCGTGGGTGGGGGCGCGGTCGGGGAGGCGGGTGTAGCCCGTGCGGGTCAGGACCGCGTGGGAGGGGGTGTTCGTGGGGTCGACGCGGGCCAGGAGGGACGTCACGTCGGGGTGGTCCAGGGCCCACTGCGAAAGCGAGCGCAGCGCTTCCGTGGCGTAGCCGTTGCCCCGCGCCGCGACGGCGAGGTCGTATCCGACCTCCACGCAGCCCTCGTCGTCGGGCGGCCCGTGGAACCCCATGCCGCCGACGGCGATCCCGTCGTCGGCGCGGACGAGCACGTGCATGCCCCAGTCGGGCCGGTACACCCCGCCGGCGTACGCCTTGGCCACCATGCCCGCGGCGGTCCGCGTGCCGTCGTAGGGTCCGCCCTCGATCCAGGTGAAGCCACCCGTGCCGCCCGCGGCGAGGTCCGCCGCGACGGCGGGCGTCACCTCGTGGAGGGTGACGTGGCCCGCGGGGATGGTGCGGGCGTTGCGCCAGCGCCAGTGGTCGAGGGGGGTGCGGCCGGGAAGGGGGCCGCGCCCGGTGGCCCAGAGCAGGGTCGCCCAGTGGGTCGCCCCCGTCGGCGCGGGCGGCACATGCGGGAAGAGGTGGGCGAGCAGCGCCTCGCAGAGGTCGGCGGGCGGTTCGGCGTCGACGCCGAATGCCCGCGCGATGTCGTACGCGTGGATGAGGATCTCGGCCACGCCCATCGCCGCGAAGCCCGTCGCGTCCGCGCTGCGGTGCGGGTAGGGGTGGTAGGCCCGTACGCCGGGCGGCGCGGTCCGTACGACGGCGGCGAGGATGCCGCTGGTCGCCTCGATGACGTGGATCGCGCCTTCGGGGTCCGTGCCGTCGTCGAGTGCGATGTCGAAGGGGACGTAGGCGGTGGCGGCCCGCCCTGTCAGCTGGCCCGCGTACCCGACCAGGGCGCCCGCGATGTGTTCCGCCGTCTCCAGGCAGCTCCAGTCGAGCCGGTACGCGGGCACGCTCCAGTCGCGGTCCGCCGTCGCGCGCAGTGTCTTCGCCGCGTGCGCCACGGCCTCGTCGATCCTGTCCCCACCCATGAGAAGCATGCGCAGAGGGTACGGGAGGGGGTGGCGGCGGGGCGCCTGGTTTTACGGGGCCGGCAGGTGTTTCACGGGGCCAGCAGGTCCAGTTCCGTGGTCAGGTTCTCGCGTGCCGGTGCCTCCCAGTTGGCCGCCCCGTACGGCGTCCTGAACAGGCGTGGGAGCGCGAGGAGTTGGCGCAGGATCTCCGCCCTGCCCGATCGGAACGCCTCGTCCGGCACGAATCCGTACTCCTCGCGGACCGCGGCCGCGTAGGCGGCGTACGTGTCGGGGGGTGACGCGAGGATCGCCAGGTCCGCGTCGCACAGCGCCTCGCCGTTGCGGTCGCCGTCGGCGGGGTCGTGCGTGATCGTGAGGCGGACGAGGCGGGCGACCTCGGCGACCGCGGGTTCGCCCAATCCGGCCTCGGTGAGGGCGCGTTCGGCGAGCCGGGCCGAGCGCTCCTCGTTCTCCGAGCGGTCGGGTGCGTACACCGCGTCGTGGAACCACGCCGCCAGACGTACGAGCTCGGGGTCGTCGGCGTGTTCTTCCAGTACGTCGATGTGGTCGAGGACCGCCGCCAGATGGTCGGTGGTGTGGTACTTGCGCTGCGGCTCGGCCCAGCGTGCGAGGAGGCGTTCCGCGTAGGGGGCGGGGTCGGGGGTGCCGCCCTCGGTCGTGCGGTGCAGGGTCGCCGCCCAGCGGGCTCGGAGGTCCTTGTCGTCGGCCATGGGTCGACCCTAACCGTTGAATACCCCCTGGGGGTATGTTACGGTCCCGGACGTCACCTACCCCCGGGGGGTATCTGGCAACTGTCGATCGGACCGTCGTCCGTGGAGGGGAACCGCCATGCAAACCGCCAATCCCATGCGCTGGTGGGCACTGCTCGTGCTCGCCACCGCCCAGTTCATGGTCATCATGGACACCTCGATCATCGGGGTCGCGCTCCCCGAGATGCAGCAGGACCTGGGCTTCTCGCAGGGCGAGTTGCAGTGGGTCTTCAACGCGTACGTCATCGCCTTCGGCGGTCTGCTGCTCCTCGGCGGGCGGCTCTCCGACCTGCTCGGGGCGCGCAAGGTCTTCGTCTCCGGCTGGGTCGTGCTGATCGCCGGATCCGTCGTCGCCGCCGCCGCGCAGACCGCGACCGTCGAGGTCGTCGGGCGCGCCGTGCAGGGCGTGGGCGGCGCGCTCATCGCACCCGCCGCCATGACGCTCCTGATGATGCTCTTCGGGCACAACCCCAAGGAACTCGGCAAGGCCATGGCTCTCTACGGCGCCGCGGCCCCCGCGGGCGGCACGGCGGGCGTCTTCCTCGGCGGCGTCTTCACCGAGTGGCTGAGCTGGCCCTGGGTCTTCATCATCTACGTCCCGATCGGCGTCGCGACGCTCGCCGCGACCCGGCTCCTGCCCGCCGTCGCGGGACGGCGCGGCTCCGTCGACATCCTCGGCGCCGTCTCCGTCACCGCCGGTCTCGCACTCGCCGTCTTCGCCGTGGTGCGGGCGCCGGAGACCGGCTGGGGCTCGACGGGCACCGTGGTCCAACTCGCCGCCGCCGTCGCGCTGTTGGTGCTCTTCCTCGTCATCCAGCAGAAGGTCCGTGAGCCCCTCATGCCGCTGAAGGTGTGGCGCATCCCGCGGCTCGGCTCCGCCAACCTCGCGATGACGCTGCTCGGCGCCGCCTGGATCCCCATGTGGTACTTCCTCAACCTCTACCTCCAGCAGGTCATGGGGTACGGGGCGTTCGCGTCCGGCGCCGCGCTGCTGCCGATGACCGGGCTGCTCATGGTCTTCATGACCGCCGTCACCGCGCGCCTCCTCGGGCGCTTCGGGGCCAAGCCGCTGATCGGCGGCGGGCTGCTCGTCCTCGCGCTCGGCCTGTTCTGGCTCGCGCAGGTCGGTCCGACCGGCTCCTTCGTGATCGACGTCCTGCCCGCTTCGCTGGTCGCCGCGCTCGGCATGTCCCTCGCGTACATCCCGGCGATGATGGCGGCGATGGCGGGGGCGCCGCCGGAGCAGGCCGGGCTCGCCTCCGGCATCGTCAACACGACCTACCAGGTGGGGTCCGCGCTCGGGCTCGCCGCGCTGACCGCGCTCGCCACGTCGCAGGGCGCCGGGGAGCTCGGGAATCTTCCCGCCCTGACGGACGGGTTCAGCGCGGCGTTCACCGGCGCGGGGGCCGTTGCGGTGGTCGGTGGCGTTGTCACCCTGCTGGTGATGCGGAAGGAGGCGGCGGCCTCCGCGGAGGAGAAGGCGGGCGTCTGACGGGGGCGGTGTCCGTCACCGGCTTCGCCGAGTTCGTCCTCGAACGCCGGACGGGCTTATTCGTCCTCAAACGCCGGACGGGCCTATCTGTCCGCAAGCGCCGGACGGGCTGGAAATGGACGGGCTGGAACTTCCAGTCCGTCCGTTGCCATGTGTCCGTCCAGACGGTTGGCTGCCGCCATGACCACTGTCGACGAGACCTACGAACCCGACCGCGCCGCACGGCTCCTGCGGACCGAGCGCGATGCCCTGATCCCCCTGTTGCGGGCCGCGCCCGACGACGCGTACGCGGTGCGGACCTGTTGTCCGGGCTGGACCGTGCGGCATCTGCTGGCGCACTGCGGGGCCGCGTTGACGCGGGTGGTGGAGAGCCGGTTCGAGGAGGGGGTGTACTCGCCCGAGAGCAATGAGAGGGACATCGCCGAGCGGGCGGACTGGTCCAACTCCCGTGTCGTGGACGAGCTGGAGCGCGGCATGACGGAGGCCGGTCCTGCCATCGCGGCGGCCAAGGGGAGGCTCGACGGGGTCGCGCTGGGGGAGTGGGTGCACGCGGGGGACGTACGGGAGGCGTGGGGGAAGCCGGGCGCGTACGGCGGGGAGGGACTCGTCGACGTACTGCCGTTGCTCGGGCAGTTCAGCAGGGGCGCGCACGCCGCCTCGTCGCTGTCGCTGCATGCGGACGTCGACGGCTGGGACGAGCCGGTGATCCTGGGGGTCGCCGACGGGAAGCGGCCGCCGGCCCGCTACATCGGGGACGCGCCGACGCTGGTGCGGCTGGTCGCGGGGCGGCCGCTCACGGGCACGCGGTACGAACTCGCGGGTGCCGCCGAAAAGGAGTTGTGCCTGTTCGGCTGAGGTGGATCATGAGAGGCCCTGCCGACCATTCGTCACGAGGAGCTGTTGCGCGATGCCGTCCGGTGCCGCCGTCCCCGCCGATCCGAACGTGCTGCACCCGATGCCGGGGCAGTCGCGCGTGGTGCTGCTCAAGCCGCTCGTGACCTCGCCGTTGATCGAGGTCGGGGACTTCTCGTACTACGACGATCCCGATGACCCGACCGCCTTCGAGACGCGGAACGTGCTCTATCACTACGGGCCCGAGCGGCTTGTGATCGGGAAGTTCTGTGCGCTGGGGGAGGGCGTGCGGTTCATCATGAACGGTGCCAACCACCGGATGGACGGCCCCTCGACCTTCCCCTTCCCGATCATGGGCGGGTCCTGGAGCGAGCACTTCGACCTGATCAGCGGGCTGCCGGGGCGGGGCGACACGGTCGTCGGCAACGACGTCTGGTTCGGCTACCGGGCCACGGTGATGCCGGGGGTGCGGATCGGGCACGGCGCCGTCATCGCGTCGGGCGCCGTGGTCGTCGACGACGTGCCGGACTACGGCATCGTCGGCGGCAACCCGGCGAAGCTCATCCGGCGCCGGTTCAGCGACGAGGACGTCGACCGGCTGCTCGAACTCGCCTGGTGGGACTGGCCCGCCGAGCATCTGACCGAGCACATCCGCGCCGTCATGTCCGGCAGCGTCGACGAGCTCGCCGCGGTGGCGCCCGCCCCGAACGCGCGTACCCCGAAGGCCGATTGACCTTCGGGGTGCGCGCGTCGCGGGGGCTCAGTGCTGGTGGCCGCCGCCCTGCTCGGTCCCGGCGGGCGCGTCGCCGCCGGTGTGGACCGTGAACGCGGCCGTCCTGACCTTGCCCTCGTGCTTGAAGTCGAGGAACAGGCGGTACGCGCCCTTGCTCGGTGCCGCCGCCATGAACGAGATGCCGGGGCCCGCCTTCGTCTTTCCGTCGCCGGGCTCGCCGTTCGGGTGTACGTGGAGGTAGGCGAGGTCGCCGGAGCGCAGGGCGACCAGGTGGCCGTACGCGCCCAGATAGGGCTGGAGGTCGGTCACCGGCTTGCCGTTCTTCGCCACGTCCAGGGTGAGGTCGCCGCCCGCGCCCGTCTTCAACTCGCCCTTGAGTGTCACGTCGTAGCCGTCCACCGTCGTGGTGGTGCTGTGCGCGGGCAGGTCCTTGGGCTCGAACGCGCCCGCCACCGCGAGGTCTGCGCCGAGGGTGAGGCCCTCCTTGGCGCCCTCGGGGCGGAAGTCGGCGAAGACGCGGTAGCCGCCCGCCTCGGGCAGGCGCACCGGGGTCGACCAGGTGCCGTCCGCCGCGCGGGTCGGGTGCAGATGGCGGTAGCTGGTCAGATCGCGTGAGGCGACGATGAGGTGGAGTTCCTTGTCGTGCTCGGCCCGGTACGCGGTGACGTTGCGGCCCGTGGCGTCCTTGACGACGGCGAAGCGCAGCTCCTGCTCCTTGTCCGCCTCGATGCGCGGGGTCTTCAGGTCCAGCGTGTAGCCGCGGTCCGAGATCTGCAGGCCGCCGGGGGCGGTGGCGCCGTGCCCGGCGTGCTCCCCGTGTCCCGCTTCCTTGCCCGCTGCCTTCTCGCCGCTCATCCGCTTCCCCTTCTCCTGGCCGCCGTCGTGTTCGCCGTGCTGAGCCGCGGGCGCCTTGTCCGTGACGGGGTCGACGGCCGTGCCCACGCCGTACGCGGTACCGAAGGTCGCGGCGACGGCGGCGGCAAATGCGGTGATCTTCAGTCCGGTGTTCATGACGGCTCCCTCGTGATCCCCGTCCGGCTGGTTCCGGTCGGTCGGACTCGATGCACTCGAAGATACCCCCTGGGGGTATGAAGTCAAGCCCGGATCCCCTCTTGCGTTCGGTACCCCCCAGGGGTATACATAGATCTCGTCAGCAGTACCCACCCCGGGTATCGAGACGCAGGTATCGAGTCCCCCGCCGCGGTGGGCCCGCCCACTGACACACGAGGAGCAGCAGACATGTCCACCACCACAAGTCCCGGATCCACCGAGGCGGCCGAGGTAGAACTCGCCATCGGTGGCATGACCTGCGCCTCGTGCGCCGCCCGGATCGAGAAGAAGCTCAACCGCATGGACGGCGTCGAGGCGACCGTCAACTACGCCACCGAGAAGGCCAAGGTCAGCTACCGCGGCGCGGACGTCTCCGTGCAGGACCTGATCTCGACGGTCGAGGCCACCGGATACACCGCGCAGGAGCCCACCCCCGTACGGGAAGAGGCCGACGCGGACGGCGCGGACGAGCGGGCCGCCGACGACGAACTGCGGCCGCTGCGCCAGCGGTTGATCACCGCGGTGCTGCTCTCCGTGCCGGTCATCGCGATGGCGATGGTCCCCGCCCTGCAGTTCGAGTACTGGCAGTGGCTCTCGCTCACCCTCGCCGCGCCCGTCGTGACGTACGCCGCCTGGCCCTTCCACAAGGCGGCCTTCACCAACGCCCGGCACGGCGCCGCCACCATGGACACGCTGATCTCGGTCGGCACCTCCGCGGCCTTCCTCTGGTCGCTGTGGGCGCTGTTCTTCGGCACCGCGGGCACGCCCGGCATGACACACCCCTTCGAACTGACCATCGCGAGGAGCGACGGCGCGGGGAACATCTACCTGGAGGCCGCGGCGGGCGTCACCGCCTTCATCCTCGCCGGGCGGTACTTCGAGGCCCGGTCCAAGAGGAAGGCGGGCGCCGCGCTCAAGGCGCTGCTCCAGCTCGGCGCCAAGGACGTCACCGTGCTGCGCGACGGCGGGCGCGAAGAGACCGTCCCCGTCAGTGAGTTGAAGGTCGGCGACCGCTTCCTGGTCCGGCCCGGCGAGAAGATCGCCACGGACGGCAAGGTCGTCGAGGGTGCCTCCGCCGTGGACGCCTCCATGCTCACCGGCGAGTCCGTGCCCGTCGAGGTCGGCGAGGGCGACCCGGTCACCGGCGCCACCCTCAACGTCGGCGGCCGCCTGGTCGTCGAGGCCACCCGCGTCGGCGCCGACACCCAGCTCTCCCGCATGGCCAAGCTCGTCGAGGACGCGCAGAACGGCAAGGCCGCGGCCCAGCGCCTCGCCGACAAGATCTCCGCGGTGTTCGTGCCGGTCGTCATCGGCCTCGCGCTCGCCACCCTCGGCTTCTGGCTCGGCAACGGCGCGGGCCTGACCGCCGCCTTCACCGCCGCGGTCGCCGTCCTGATCATCGCCTGCCCCTGCGCCCTCGGCCTCGCGACCCCGACCGCCCTCATGGTCGGCACCGGCCGCGGCGCCCAGCTCGGCATCCTGATCAAGGGCCCGGAGGTCCTGGAGACCACCCGCAAGGTCGACACGATCGTCCTCGACAAGACCGGCACCGTCACCACCGGCAAGATGACCCTGCTCGCCACCCACACCGCCCCCGGCACCACCGAGTCCGAAGTCCTGCGTCTCGCCGGTGCGTTGGAGCACTCCTCGGAGCACCCCATCGCCCGCGCCGTCGCCGCCGGAGCGGCCGCCGAGGTCGGCACGCTGCCCGTGCCCGAGGACTTCGCGAACATCGCGGGCCTCGGCGTCCAGGGCATCGTCGAGGGGCACGCGGTCCTGGTCGGCCGCGAGCAGCTGCTCGGCGAGTGGGAGATCAAGCTCCCGGTGGCTCTCGAGCGCGCCAAGGCCGAGGCCGAGGCGGCCGGGCGCACCGCGATCGCGGTGGCCTGGGACGGCGAGGCGCGTGCGGTCCTGGAGGTCGCCGACGCGGTGAAGGACACCAGCGCCGAGGCGATCGAGCGGCTGCGGGCGCTCGGCCTCACCCCGATCCTGCTGACCGGCGACAACAAGGCGGTCGCGGTGTCGGTCGCCGCCGAGGTGGGCATCGCGCCGGAGAACGTGATCGCCGAGGTCATGCCGCAGGACAAGGTCGACGTGGTCAAGCGGCTGCAGGCCGAGGGGCGCAGCGTGGCCATGGTCGGCGACGGCGTGAACGACGCGGCGGCGCTCGCCCAGGCCGACCTGGGCCTGGCGATGGGCACCGGCACGGACGCCGCGATCGAGGCGGGCGACCTCACGCTGGTCCGCGGCGACCTGCGGGCCGCGGCCGACGCGATCCGGCTGTCGCGGCGCACGCTCGGCACCATCAAGTCGAACCTGTTCTGGGCCTTCGCCTACAACGTGGGCGCGCTGCCGCTGGCCGCCTCCGGCCTGCTCAACCCGATGATCGCGGGTGCGGCCATGGCGTTCTCGTCGGTCTTCGTGGTCGGCAACAGCCTGCGCCTGCGGGGATTCAAGCCGCTGTCCTGATCCGCCTCTACGATCACTGCCCGATGTATCGGCACCCCGGTGCGAGCGACTCGGCTCGCGCCGGGGTGTTCTGCGCGTAGGCTGGTAATTGGACTAGACCTATGTGACTGGGATCGCGACCAGAAGGAAGAGACATCCATGAGCAAGCGTGCAGTCCTGGAGGTGATCGCCCTCGGCGCCGAGGACGCCGTCGCCGCCCAGGCCGGAGGTGCGGACCGCCTCGAGCTGGTGACCGACATGGCCGCCGACGGCCTCACGCCGTCCCGCGAGACCTTCGCCGAGATCCGCGCCCGGGTGGACATCTCGCTGCGCGTCATGCTGCGGCTCGCCGACGGATTCGCCGCGGGCGACGTCGACGCGCTCGTACGCCGGGCCCACGAGCTCAGGAGCGAAGGCGCCGACGAGTTCGTGCTCGGCTTCCTCGACGAGGCAGGCGCCGCCGACATCGCGGCCGTGGAGACCCTGGTCGGCGCGCTCGACGGCTGCCGCTGGACGTTCCACCGGGCGATCGACCGGGCCGCCGACCGCGACGCCCTGCGCAAGCAGCTCGCGGATCTGCCCGGGCTCGACACCTACCTCACCGCGGGGGCCGCCGCCGGGGTCGACGAGGGCCTGCCGACACTGCTCGCCGAGGCCGCGCGGCGCGGTGAGCCCGGGTACGAGCCGCAGTTGCTCATCGGCGGCGGCCTCCGGCTTGATCATCTGCCGCGGCTGAAGGAGGCTGGCGTCGACGCGTTCCACATCGGCGGGGCGGCTCGGCCCGGCGGATGGGCCGCGCCGGTCTCCGCCGAGGCGGTCGCGCGCTGGCGGGAGGCTGTCGACGCGTAGCGCTCCGCGGGTTGGGCGGTTCCTGTGCCGCGGGTTCGTCGCGGCCCGGCGTGCCCGCGCGGCGGGCCGCACAGGTCAGAACCCCAGGGGCGCCCCGCAAGGGGCGCCTCGTCGAAGCCGGCCAGAACTGGACCGACCCAAAGGGGACTTCATGACCGCACAGACAGACCGCCCGACGGACCGTCGGGCGAGCCGCGCACTGCCACTCGCGGCGATGCTGCTCACCGGCACCGTCGCGCTCTACATCGCGCTCGTCGCGTTCGGGAACATCACGGACTTCGGCACCAACCAGCAGTTCGTACGCCATGTCCTCGCGATGGACACCACCTTCAAGGGCAACGGCCTGATGTGGCGCGCGGTGGAGTCCACCGCGGTGCAGGACGCGGCCTACGTCGCGATCATCGCGTGGGAGACCGCCGCCGCGGTGCTGCTCATCGCGGCGACGGCGCTGTGGGCCGTCGCCCTGCGCCAAGGACAGGGCTTCCGCAGAGCCCGACGCGCGGGCACGGCGGGCCTCTTGATGCTCATGCTGCTGTTCGGGGGCGGCTTCATCGGCGTCGGCGGCGAGTGGTTCGCCATGTGGCAGTCGGAGAACTGGAACGGCCTCGACGCGGCGACCCGCGTGGTCACCTTCGTGGGCATCGCGCTCATCGTGACCCTCATGCCGTCCGCCGAAACCTCGGCGGACGACGTCAAGACGGCCGTGGGACTACCGGTGGACGACGCGAAAAAGGTCGTGGACTAGGCGAGTTGCCCGGGCAGGTCCGTCGCGTGGACGACGATCAGTCCGGACACGGCACGGGTCAGTGCCACATACAGACGGCGCAGGCCGGTGCGTTCGTCGGGCTCGCCGTCGACGACGGCGGCGGGCTCGTCCAGCACCACATAGTCGTACTCGAGGCCCTTCGCGAGCGACGCGGGCACCAGTGTCAGACGGGTGTCCGGCGTGGTCTCCTCGCCGGGCGACAGATACGTGATCCCGGCCGCCGTCAGCGCGTCGGCGAGCGCGGGGATGCGGGCATCGGCCGCGATGAGCCCGATGGAGCCCTCCTGTCGCAGCGACTCGGCGCAGGCCGCGAGGCACGCCGCGTCCAGGTCGTCGACGCGCCGCACCGCCAGTGAACCCGGCGACTCACGCACCGAGTCGACCTCCGCGAGCCCCGGCGCGATGTCCGGGAGCAGCCGGGACGCGTACGCGATGACCTCGCGCGGCACGCGGAAACCCGCCGTCAGCTCCTCCACCACGGCGTCGCCCTTGCCGAGATGCCCGAGCGCCTCCGCCCAACTCCGCGTGGCCCAGGGCGTGGTGCCCTGCGCGAGATCGCCGAGGACGGTCGCCGAACCCGTCGTGCAGCGCCGGCCCACCGCGCGGTACTGCATCGGGGAGAGGTCCTGCGCCTCGTCGAGCACCACGTGCCCGAGCGAATGCGTGCGCTGGACGAGATCCGTCGCCTCGTCGATCAACACGGCGTCGGCGGCCGACCACTTGGCGGACTTCACGCTCCGCGCGGGCTTCGCCCACAGCACCGCCTTCTGCTCCTCCTCGCTCAGCACCCCCTCGGCGTGCGCGGCGAGGAACTCCGCGTCGGACAGCAGCCGCAGCACCAGCTTCGCCGGATCGACGGGCGGCCAGATCGCCTTCACCGCCGCCTTCACCGCGGCATTGCGCGCCACCGCGTCCTGCACCCGGTCGTCCGGGGCCTCGCCCGACTGCTCCATGCGGACGAGGACCGCGTGCGCGATGCGCTGCGGGAGCGCGTCACGGGCGGCGCCGTACCGGATGTCGCGGTCGAGCAACTCCCTGACGATCTCCTCCAGTTCGTACGCCGGGATCCGCCACCTGCGCGACCCGCGCACGACCACCACCGGCTCCGTCGGCAGCGTGACGTGCGAGCGGACCGCGCCGCGCAGCACCCGGGCCATCCGGGCGTCGCCCTTGACGAGCGCCGCGGCCGCGTCGTCGCTGCCGCGCACCTCGACATGCGCGACGAGACCGTCGACCGTGGCCTGCTTGACCTCCAACTCGCCGAGCGCGGGCAGCACTTGTTCGATGTAGTGCAGGAAGGAGTCGTTCGGCCCGATGACCAGCGTGCCGGTCCGGGCGAGGCGCTCGCGGTGCGCGTACAGGAGATAGGCGACACGGTGCAGGCCGACCGCGGTCTTTCCCGTCCCCGGACCACCCTGCACGCACACGCTGCCGCTCAGGCCACTGCGGACGATCTCGTCCTGCTCGGGCTGGATGGTGGCGACGATGTCCCGCATCGGGCCGACGCGGGGCCGCTCGATCTCCTGCTGGAGCAGCTTGCTGGTCCGCTCGCCCTCCGACGCGTCACTGAGGTGCTCGTCCTCGTACGCGGTCAGGTCGCCGCCCGTGTAGCCGAAGCGGCGGCGCAGCGCGATGTCCATCGGGTCCTTCTTGGACGCCCGGTAGAACGGCTGCGAGACCGGCGCGCGCCAGTCGATGACCATGGGATCGCCGTCGGCGTCGTGCACGTGCCGCCGCCCGATGTAGAACTCCTCGCCCTCCGCACCCTCCGCCTGCTCGGCGCCCGGCGCGTGCAGATAGTCGAGCCGCCCGAAGAACAACGGGGTGTGGGCGAGATCGGCGAGCGACTTGATCCGCTCGTCGAGCTGCCGCTCAAGGACCGCGGCGTTCACCCAGTTCGCGGTGACGTCACGGATGTCGAGGGACTCGGCGTCCTCACGCATGGCGCGCAGGGCGGCGCGGGACGCGGCGAGATGCCCGCGTTCACGGGCGAGGGGATCGGACTGGGCGTGCGCGTGCACGGGATGCCTCCGGCGGTTCTGCGATGTCTTGGTGCGGCCTCTGCTCTTGCACGGGATGTGGCTCGGCAAGGTGCCGACCGGTTTCCGTCCGGGCGGCGGCGCTCCGTGGGGAGGCGGGGAAGGAGGAATCCTAGGACGGGGATGGCTGCCGGGGCCAACGAATTTCCCGGCGCCCCCGAGCGCTCAGTCGTCGGCGAGCTCCGCCACACCCGTGATCCGGTGCAGCGGATACGTGCGCACCTCGTCCGCCGTGTGGTCGTACGCCGTCACGAAGCCGCCCTCCACCCGCACCGGGGCGATCACGCGCTGGCTGGCGGCGCCCTCGGCGTTGACGTAGCCGATCCACACGGCCTCGCCGGTCAGGACCGCCGCCTGCATCGTGGCGAGGGTCTCCGCCGCCGTGGTGCGCGGCAGCCGCCCGTCCGCGGCGGCGGGGGCCTCCTTGCGGGGTGCCGTCGACGCCAGGTCGCCCGCGCGGATCGCCCGCACCGCAGCGCCGACGAGCGTGGCGTCGGGCAGCGGCGGGCCGTCGGGGACCGGCTCGGGGGCCGAGCGCGGCGGGGTGCGGTGGGCGTGCGCCCGGGTGATCAGGACGTCGCCCTCCGCGGACTCGGCGGCGGGCGCGAAGCCCATGGCGCGCAGCCCGTCGAGGAGCGTGCCGGGGTCCGCCTGGGTGGCGAGCACGGTCGGCGCGAGGCGGCGGAGCCGCAGGCCCTGGGAGCGCTTGTCGGCCAGGATTTCGTTGAGCAGCGCCTCGTCGTCGCAGCGCACATACGCGGAGGCGGCACCGATGCGCAGATGGCCGTGGCGGCGCGCCACGTCGTCGATCAGATACGCGAGGGGCTGCGGCACCGGCGTACGGGAGTGCGCGGCGAGGAACGCGTGCAGGTCGGAGGCCGACCGCCCGGCGTCGAGCGCGCGGCGCACGGAACCGGGCGTGAAGCGGAAGACGGTGGCGCCGCCCTTCGACTCGACGTCGGCGAGCACGGCGAGCGCGTCGGCGAGCGGCCGCTCCAGCGGGCCCGGGGCCACCGCGGTGAGGTCGGCCTGGAGCAGCACGTGGTCGAGGGGCTCGGGCAGCAGGGGCGCGAGCAGCCGGGCGGCGCGCGCGGCGGCGACGGCCTGCTCGGCGGGGCTCGTGCCGTCGTCCCCTTCCGCGTCCGCGTCCAGGAGCGCCCGGCCGTGCGTCGACAGCGCGCCGCGCCCCGTGATGCCGAGCAACTCGGCCTCGTTCAGGGTCCATCGGGCGATACGGGAGCGCAGGTCCTGGGACGCCGGGGACGGCCGCTCCCAGCGCAGCCGGGTCAGCACCGCGTCGGCGTCGGGCGAGGCGCCCTCGGGCAGTGCGGCGAGCAGGTCGAGGACCCGGCGGCGGACCTCGGGGGCCGCGGAGCGGTCCAGGTGCGGGCCGAGCGCGGAGAGCGTGCGGTCCTTGCCGTCGCGGCCGCCGATCAGGCCCGCCGTGCGGGTCGCCGCCAGCCAGGCCGTGGCCAGCGCCGACCAGCGCTCGGGGGCGGGCAGCTCCTGCCACTCGTCGTACGCGGGAGTCGCCGCGTACCGCTCGTCGGCCTCGCCGTCGGAGGCCACCAGGCCCGCGGCGTAGGCCAGTTCGACCCAGAAGGCGGCCAGCGGCTCCGGCAGGTCGAGCGCGACCGCCGTCCGCTTCAGGTCGCGCACGCTGAGGCCGCCCGCGCGCAGCACGCCGGGCCCGCCCTCGTCCCAGTCCTTGAGCAGCTCCTCGACGGTGGCCAGCGCGGTGTACGCCTGGCCCGCGGCGGTCGCGTCCACAACCTGTGGACGAGTCTCGCGCGCGGCCACGACCGGCGGCGGCGTCGGCTCGGGGGCACGGTGCGCGCGCCCCGCCCGCAGATGCAGGGCGGCCTCGCGCGGCAGGACGACCGTGCCGGGCGCGGTCGGAAGGAGCAGCCCCCGGTCCATGAGCCAGCGCAGATGCCGGGCCGGATCCGCGGTGACCTGCCCGTACGGCGGCCCCCACACCAGCCGGGACAGCACCTCCACGGACTCCGCGGGCGCCTCGTCGAGCAGGGCCGACATCCGGACGCGGTCCGTGAACAGCGCGGTGAGGGACTCGACGGCGGACACCGGATCGTGCGTGTTCGGCAGCCCGGCCGCCGCCACGATCTCCTGCACCCGGGTCGGCGACATCCCCGCCGTGGCCTCCGCGACCGTCGGCCCGAGACCGGTCGGCGACGGGTACTGCGGCGCGGGCGCGAGCAGCTCACGGGCCGTACGGACGAGCCGCAGCCGGTCGTCCGACCCCCACACCAGGGCCTGCTCATGGAGCGTGGCGAGCGCCCGGGGCAGCGCCTCCTCGACGGCCGCGTCGCCGTCGTCCCCCGCGATCAGCGCCCGCACCTCCCCGTACGACGTGGGGTCCTGGGCCACCGCGAGCGTCTCCGCCACCTGCTGCGCGAACCGGTCGAGCCGTTCCAGGGCGCGCACCACGGAGGCGCGCGTGCCCGCCCGCGTGGCCAGCTGCGTCAGATCGGTGGGGACCGGGGTGAGGAGGTCGGGCCTGGCCCGGAGCAGCGCGGCGAGCGCGCCGTCCGCACGCGAACGGAGCGCTTCGGCGAGAGAACGGGGCGTGTCCGCGGAGCGCGGCGATGCGGTCGCGCTTGCGCTGTCCGTGGGCTGCGGCTCGTCGGTGCTCATCCGGCTCACGGTAGCGGGTCGGCCGGGGGCGGCGGTGCCGTTGCGGGGCGGGGAAGGGGGTGCGCCCCGGGTTGTGACACCGCTGCGGGTTGCGCCGATGCGGCACACTGGACGTTTGGCCTCTCGGAAAGGGCGCTCGCGTGAACGGTCCCCTCATCGTCCAGTCGGACAAGACCCTCCTGCTGGAGGTCGACCACGAGCAGGCCGACGCCTGCCGCCGCGCCATCGCGCCCTTCGCGGAACTGGAGCGGGCCCCCGAGCACATCCACACCTACCGCGTCACGCCGCTCGGGCTGTGGAACGCGCGCGCCGCGGGGCACGACGCCGAGCAGGTCGTGGACGCGCTCGTGGAGTTCTCGCGGTATCCCGTGCCGCACGCGCTGCTCGTGGACATCGCCGAGACGATGGCGCGGTACGGACGGCTCACGCTCTCCAAGCACCCCACCCACGGGCTTGTGCTCACCACCACCGACCGGCCGGTGCTCGAAGAGATCCTGCGGTCCAAGAAGGTCCAGCCGCTGGTCGGCACGCGCATCGACCCGGACACCGTCGTCGTGCACCCCTCCGAGCGCGGGCAGATCAAGCAGACGCTGCTCAAGCTCGGCTGGCCCGCCGAGGACCTCGCCGGGTACGTCGACGGCGAGGCGCACAAGATCGACCTCGACGAGAGCGGCTGGGCGCTGCGGCCCTACCAGCAGCAGGCCGTCGAGGGCTTCTGGCACGGCGGCAGCGGTGTCGTCGTGCTGCCGTGCGGCGCGGGCAAGACCCTCGTCGGCGCCGGGGCCATGGCGCAGGCCAAGGCCACCACCCTCATCCTCGTCACCAACACCGTCTCCGCCCGCCAGTGGAAGCACGAGCTGGTCAAGCGGACCTCGCTGACCGAGGACGAGATCGGTGAGTACAGCGGTACGAGGAAGGAGATCCGGCCCGTCACCATCGCCACGTACCAGGTGCTCACGACGAAGCGGAAGGGCATCTACCCGCACCTGGAGCTCTTCGACTCCCGCGACTGGGGCCTCATCGTCTACGACGAGGTGCACCTGCTGCCCGCGCCGGTCTTCAAGTTCACCGCCGACCTCCAGGCGCGCCGCCGTCTCGGGCTCACCGCCACCCTCGTACGCGAGGACGGGCGCGAGTCCGACGTCTTCTCCCTCATCGGGCCCAAGCGCTTCGACGCCCCGTGGAAGGAGATCGAGGCCCAGGGCTACATCGCGCCCGCCGACTGCGTGGAGGTGCGGGTCAATCTCACCGACAGCGAGCGGCTCGCGTACGCCACCGCGGAGGCCGAGGAGAAGTACCGGTTCTGCGCCACCACCGCGACCAAGCGGAAGGTGACCGAGGCGCTCGTCAAGAAGCACGCCGGGGAGCAGACCCTCGTCATCGGGCAGTACATCGACCAACTCGACGAGCTGGGCGAGCACTTGGACGCCCCCGTCATCAAGGGCGAGACCACGAACGCCCAGCGCGAGAAGCTCTTCGACGCCTTCCGCGAGGGCGAGATCTCCGTCCTCGTCGTCTCCAAGGTCGCCAACTTCTCCATCGACCTGCCGGAGGCCACCGTCGCCATCCAGGTGTCCGGCACGTTCGGCTCCCGCCAGGAGGAGGCCCAGCGGCTCGGCCGCGTCCTGCGCCCCAAGGCCGACGGCCACGAGGCCCGCTTCTACTCCGTCGTCGCCCGCGACACCATCGACCAGGACTTCGCCGCCCACCGCCAGCGGTTCCTCGCCGAGCAGGGGTACGCGTACCGGATCGTGGACGCGGACGAGCTGCTGGCGGGGGGCTGACAGGGGCGACTTCTGGTTGGCTCCCCGTGCTTCACCGACGATCGGTACGCTGGGGAGTCGCCGGGAAGCCGACGGAACCAGCCACGCCAAGGGCAAGGAGGGCGCCATGCCTCACCAGGAAATCTATGAGGTGCTGTACACCGAGCCCGCCGCCCAGGACCGTGACCGCCTCGACCCCGTGCGCAGGGCGTCCTTCGACAAGGCCATCGAGATCCTGGCGCGCGATCCGTACACGGAGCACTCGCGGTCGATCGGCGTGGGCGAGCAGGACCGGGAGATCCGGCTGACCTCACAAATCGTGGCCGAGTACATGGTGTCGCGCGGCCGTCTGCTGCTTGTCGTCCTGCGGGTGTTCGACGACGCGGACATTCTGCTGGCCGAGGACTGACGCAAGCAGCACCACGCCCACCAGCGCGTACGGCGACGCCAACGGCTGCTGCCACCACGGCAGATGGAGGTCCAGGTCGCCCCGGTGCGGGAGCAGCCAGAAGGTGCGGGCCGTGAAGAGCACGGCCACCGCCACCGCCAGGCGCCGCCGGCCCGCCGCGATCAGCAGGGCCAGCAGCGGCACGCACCACACCCAGTGGTGGGACCAGCTGATCGGGCAGACGAGCAGCGCGGTGAAGGCCGTGAGCAGGACGGCCTTCGGGGCGGACCGGGCGTCGACGCGGGCGGCGAGCCAGAGGCCGCACGCCGCGACCAGGACCGCGGGCACCGCCCAGCGCAGGCCCGGCTCCGCGTCGTGCAGGAGCCGGGCGGCAAGCCCCTGCAGCGACTGGTTGTCGACGATCCACGCCTTGCCGACCCGCCCCGTCTCGAAGACGCGCCGCGTGAAGAAGTCGACGCTGGCGGCGGGCAGGACGAGCGCGCCGAGCAGCACGGTGCCGGCGAACGCGGCGAGGGCGGTGACCCCTTCGCGTACCCGCCCGGTCACCAGGCAGTACGCGATGAAGACGGCGGGCGTCAGCTTGATCCCGGCCGCGACGCCGAGCGCGAAGCCCTTGCCGGGGGTGCCGGGCCGCCGGGTGAGGTCCCCCAGGACGAGGCAGGCGAGCGCGAGGTTGATCTGCCCGAACAGGACGGTCTGGAAGACGGGTTCGAGCCAGAGGGCGAGGGCCGTCGCGGCGCACAGCAGCGGGGCGCGGGCGGGCAGGCCCGCCAGGGTGCAGGAGAGCCGGACCAGGAGCGCGAGGAGGGCGACGTTGCCGACGAGGAAGACGGCCTTCAGGGCGCCGAGCGGCAGCCAGGTCGTCGGTACGAAGAGGATCGCGGCGAACGGCGGGTAGGTGGCGGGCAGTTGCCACTCGGTGACCGTGAACCCGTACAGATCACCGCCGCCGGCGACCGCCGCACCCTCGGCCCGGTAGACCAGGGTGTCGGCCATCGGCACGCGCTGGACGACGCAGAGGACGGCCAGGGCGGCGAGGGAGACCGCGAGCAGCAGGGCCGCCGCGGTGGGTGATCGAAAGGTCACGTTCCGTGGTGTCACGGCGTGACCTTAGTGGCTGCGCGGTCAGCGGCGGCGGACGCCCGCCTCCGCCGCGTACTCGCCGAGCACGACGACGCCGAACGCGGCGCTCACGAGGACCTTGGCGGCGCGCAGGGCGCCGCCCACGCGGTGGGGGTGCGGGGTGCCGTCGGTTCCTGCGGCACCGGCGGACGACGGGACGGACGCGGGGGTGAAGGCTGCTGCATTCATGTCTCCATGATGGTTTTCGGACGTCCCCCGCACATCGGCCTGCGGCCCGACCCGGAGATCGCCCTGCGGTGCAACGGGAGGCGGCGTCCGTACGCCTTGAGTCGGACACCGACCCCTGATCGACCCCTAGGGGGACCGGCCCTCAAGTGGGCGCCCCCGCCGGGAGAAGGTACCGTCGAGGGCACCGCGCACCACCGCGCCGCGTCAACGCAGCCGCCCCGGAGGGGACTTCGTGGGGATCGAGAGCGATCAGCTCGTCTACGACTATCTGAGCCGAGTCGGGGACCTCGCCCAGCAGCGGCAGTTGCCGTCAGGGACGCGTATGCGGCTCGTCTCCCGGCTCCGCGACGAGATCGACCGCGGCAGGGCCAAGGCCGTCGCCGACAGCCCCGCCACGATCCGCCGCATCCTGGCCCGCCTCGGCACCCCGGAAGAGGTCGTCGAATCGGCGGGCGAC
The DNA here is from genome assembly GCF_042740435.1 of Streptomyces sp. NPDC059002. Classification (NCBI taxonomy): domain Bacteria; kingdom Bacillati; phylum Actinomycetota; class Actinomycetes; order Kitasatosporales; family Streptomycetaceae; genus Streptomyces; species Streptomyces sp. NPDC059002. Next base: position 39,472 of record NZ_JBHYJI010000017.1, read on the forward strand.
GCGTCCGCCGAGGTGCCGGAGGAGCCGCGCGCACCCCGGGCGGCCGTGCCGTCGCAGCGCGGGCCCCGCGCCCGGCGTACCCCCGGGGAGGACGACGCCCCCAAGGGCCTGCGCCGCATGGTGCCGAGGCCGCGCCGTGCCGCGGCCCCCGACCCCGCGCCCGACGTCCTGCCCGAGGAGCCGCGCCCCTCGCCGCCGCACCTCGCGGGCTCGGACGAGCTGGGGCCGAGCGGTTCGGAGCCTGACTGGTGGCGGGTGGACAGCAGCCCGTTCGGCCTCTCGGACAGCGTTCCCGGTTTCGTCGGCGGCGTGGAGATCCCCGAGATACTCAAGCCCCCGCCGTCCCCCGACGACGAGCGGGGCCCCCGGCTGCGCAAGGGGGGCCCGGCCGTCGAGGACGAGGAGGAGGACGAGGAGGACGGGGAGGACGGGGACGAAGAGCCCGTAGAGGCGGAAGAGACGGGCCACCGACGGCGCTGGCGCATCCCCCGGCCGCGCTCGGGCGGCGACGGCGAGGGCCCCGCCTTCAGCAACCCGCTGCTCCTGCTCGCCGCCGCACTCCTCACCGTCGGCGCCGCCCTCGGCAACTTCCTCGCGCTCGGCGTCGGTTGGCTCATCGCCTACGCCTCCCGCAAACTCTCCCGCAACGAGGCGAAAATGGCCGCCCTCGGCCTGCCCGCCCTCTCGGTGGCCGCGGGGATCGCCTGGCTGTGGGGCCGCAGCGAGGGGCGCTGGGGCGCCCCCATCAAGGAAGGTCACATGAGCGACGCCATGGCCGACACCTGGCCATGGGTGGTCCGCGGCGCAGCCGTCGCCTCCGCGCTCTTCCTGCTGTGGAGATCCCAGCGGCAACGGCCTTGAGGGGCGGGGCTGTCGGGGTGCTACCCAGCCGCCGGCTACTTCTTCTTCGTCAGGTCCGCCTGCAGCTCGTCCAGGATCTTGTCCGCCGCGGTGTAGCCGATGCCCTGGATCCACAGCTCGTCGTCGACCGGGTGGACGTTGCCGGACTTGACGGCCTTCATGTTCTTCCAGAGGCTGCTGCCGACGGTCTGGGTCTGCTTGGCCTTCTTCGGGTCGCCGTACGTGGACTGGAAGATGACGTCCGTGTCCGCGAGGTCGATCTTCTCGGGGGACAGGTCGTAGGAGAAGCCGTCCTTGGCCTTCGCGGAGATCGGGGCGCGGCCGAGGCCGACGTCCTTGAGGATCGTGGCGATGTAGCTCTGCTCGCCGTAGAGGCGGATGTCGGCGCCCTCCATGAAGCGGATGACGTTGACCTTCGTCTGCTCGGCCGCGGCGGGGCCGCCGATGGCGGTGGTCACCTTCTTGGCGTGCGCCGCGTAGTCGGAGACGACCTTCTTCGCCTCGGCCTGCCTGCCGAGCGCGTCGGCGTGCACCTGGAAGTTCTCCTTCCAGGGGTAGCCGGTGGTCTCCGTCATGACGGTCGGCGCGATCTGCTTGAGCTGGTCGTACTTCGCGGCGTGCCGGATCTTCGAGGTGAGGATCAGATCGGGCTTGAGCGCGGCGATGGCCTCCATGTTCGGGTTCAGCATCTCGCCGACGTCCTTGATGCCGCTGACCTTGTCCTTGGGCAGATAGCTCAGGAAGCCCGAGGACGCCTCGACGTGCGTGGCGCCGATCGGCTGCACACCGAGGGTGATCGCGGAGTCCAGCTCGGCGGTGTCGAGGACGACGACGCGCTCGGGCTTCACCGGGACCCGTACGTCCCCCATGGCCGTCTTGACCGTGTGCGTCCTGCCCGATCCCGCGGCGTCCTTGCCGGAGTCCGAGGAACCGCAGGCGGCGAGCGTCAGCGCCCCGGTGAGGGCCAGCGATCCGGTGAGCAGTGCGCGGCGGTGCAGCGGTGCGCGGAAGCGGGTCATGGGGACGCCTCTCATGAGGTCAGGCGGGGGAGGGGGCGGGAGCGGCCGCGGACCACGGCGCCCCGGGGACGACCAGCGGGGAGCCGGTCACGGGGTCCGGGACCACCACGCACTCCAGGCCGAAGACCTCGCGTACGAGCTCCTCGGTGACGATCTTCGAGGGGGCGCCCTCGGCGACGACCTCGCCGCTCTTCATGGCGACGAGATGGTCGGCGTAGCGCGCCGCCTGGTTCAGGTCGTGCAGGACCACCACGATCGTGCGGCCGCGGTCGTGGTTCAACTGGCGTACCAGATCGAGGACCTCGACCTGGTGGGAGATGTCCAGATAGGTCGTCGGCTCGTCCAGGAGCAGCAGCTCGGTGTCCTGGGCGAGGGCCATCGCGATCCATACGCGCTGGCGCTGGCCGCCGGACAGCTCGTCGACGGCGCGTTCGCCGAGCGCGGCCACGTCGGTGCGCTCCATCGCCTCCGTCACCGCCTTCTCGTCCGCGTCGGACCACTGCTGCCACCAGTGCTGGTGGGGCTGGCGGCCGCGCGCGACGAGGTCGGCGACGGTGATCGCCTCGGGCGCGACGGGCGTCTGGGGGAGCAGGCCGATCTGCTGGGCGATCTTCTTGGTGGGCAGTTTCGCCAGGGCCTCGCCGTCCAGCAGGACCGCGCCGCTCTTCGGCTTGAGGAGGCGGCCGAGGGCCCGCAGCGTCGTGGACTTGCCGCAGGCGTTGGGGCCGACGATCACGGTGACCTTGCCGTCGGGGATCGCGAGGTCGAGACGGTCCACGACCGTGCGGTCCTCGTAGGCGAGGGTCAGCTCGCTGGCCGAAAGACGGGCGGTCACGAGGTGCCTCCAGAGCGGACGGAGCGGCTGCGGATGATCAGCCAGATCAGATAGGGGGCGCCGACCGCCGCGGTCAGGACGCCGACCGGCAGCTCGGTGGGCGAGAACAGCCGGCGGGCGAGCAGATCGGCGAGGACCATGATCAGCGCGCCGAGCAGCGCCGAGCAGAACAGCGGGATCTGCGCGGTACGGGTCAGCCTGCGGGCGATCTGCGGGGCGAGCAGCGCGACGAAGTCGACGGGGCCCGCGGCGCCGGTCGCCACCGAGGCGAGGACGACGCCGAGCACGACGAGCCCGAGGCGCACCCGGCCGAGGCGCACACCGAGCGCGGTCGCGGTGTCGTCGTCCATGGTGACCGAGCGCTGGGCGCGGGCCGCCCAGAGGACGAACGGCAGCAGGCAGAGGAGGACAAGGCCGAGCGGTTCCGCCTCGGCCCAGCCGCGGCCGTTGAGGGAGCCGGTCATCCAGATCTGCGCCTGCTGGGCGACGAGATAGTCGCCCTTGGTCATGAAGAGCGTGGTGACCGAGCGCAGGGCGATCGCGAAGCCGATGCCGATGAGGACGAAGCGGGTGGCGTGCAGGCCGCCGCGCCACGCGAAGACGTACACGAGGGCGGCGGCGAGGACGCCGCCGAGCACCGAGAGGTAGGGCAGGGCGGTGTAGGAGGTGATCCCGAAGGTCATCGCGCCCACGGTGAGCGCGCTCGCGCCCTGGCTGATGCCGATGATGTCGGGGCTGGCGAGCGGATTGCGGGCGACGGTCTGGATGAGCCCGCCCGCGACCCCGAACGCGGCGCCGACCAGGAGGCCCACCACCATGCGCGGTTCGCGCAGGGTGCCGACGACGAGTTCGTCGGCGGACGGCTGTCCGAGGACGACCTTCAGGGCCTCGCCGGGCGACACGAAGGACTCGCCGACACAGAGGTACGCCAGGCAGCTCGCGGCGAGCAGCACGGCGAGGCCGACCGCGACGAGGGCGGCGCGGCGGTGGACGAGGAACGCGGCCCGGTGGACGCGCAGGACCGCGTATCCGGCGGGGCGTACGCGCCCCGTGGGCCGCCCTGTGGTCACGGTCGCGCTCACGCGGCCACCGCCTTCCTGCGGACGAGGGTCACCAGGAACGGCACCCCGATGAGCGCGGTCATCACGCCCGCGGGCACCTCGCTCGGCGGGAAGATCACCCGGCCCACGGTGTCGGAGACGAGCAGCATCACGGGCCCGATGAGCGCCGCCATCGGAAGCACCCAGCGGTGGTCGCTGCCGACGATCGCGCGGGCGATGTGCGGCACGGCGAGACCGATGAAGGCGATGGGGCCCGCGGCGGCGACGCCCGCGCCGGTCAGGATCGTCGCGCCGAGCCCGCCGACGATGCGTACCGCCGCGACGTTCTGTCCGAGGCCCTTCGCCATGTCCTCGCCGAGCGCCAGCGCGTCGAGGCCACGGGCGACCGCGAGGACGAGCACCAGGCCCACGAGCAGGAACGGCCAGATCTGGCCGACGATCTCGGCGTCGCGCCCGGAGAGCGAACCCACCTGCCAGAACCGGAACTCGTCGAGGGCGGACGCCTTGGTGGTGAGGACCGCGGTGGTCAGCGAGACGAGCAGCGCGTTGATCGCGGCGCCGCCGAGCGCGAGTTTCACGGGGGTCGCGCCGCCCCGGCCGCCGGCCGCGATCGCGTACACGGCGACCGACGCGAGGCCCGCGCCCACGAAGGCGTACCAGACATAGCCGGTGAGGGTGTGGACGCCCGCGAAGGCGATGGCGCACACCACGCCGACCGAGGCGCCCTGGCTGATGCCGAGGATGCCGGGGTCGGCGATGGGGTTGCGGGTGATGCCCTGCAGGACCGTGCCGGCGAGGGCGAGCGCGGCACCGACCATCAGGCCGATGACGGTGCGCGGCACCCGCATCTCACGGATCACTTCGGCGGCGTCGCTGTGCCCGCCGTTCAGGAGCGCGTCGAAGACCGCGGAGGGCGCGATCGCGCGGGCGCCGACGGCGAGGCTGAGCAGGACCGCGAGCAGCAGGGCCACGACGGCCGCGGTCATCACGACGGCGCGTCTGACGGGCACACGCATCGGCTGGGCTCGTTTCACATGAGGCGTACGGGAGTTGATCGCAGCGGCGGGCAGGGCGCCGGTAAGGCTTGGCTAAGTCTACGTGCGGCCGCCGTCGCGCCCCTCGGCACAATGGGTCCATGACCTCACGCGCGCTGACCGTCGGCTTCGACCTCGACATGACCCTGATCGACTCACGGCCCGGCATCAGGGCGGCCTACCTGGCGCTTTCCGCGGAGACGGGGACGTACATCGACGCGGACCTGGCGATCACGCGGCTCGGCCCGCCGCTGGAGGCCGAGCTGCGGAACTGGTTCCCCGAGGACAAGATCCAGGAGATGGGCGACCGTTACCGGGAGATCTACGTCACACACGCCATCGAGCCCAGCCTCGCCATGCCCGGCGCCCGCGAGGCCGTCGCCGCGGTGCGCGCGCACGGCGGCCGCGCGATCGTGGTGACCGCCAAGCACGAGCCCAACGCGAAGCTGCACCTGTCGCACCTCGGCATCGAGGCGGACGCGGTCATCGGCTGGCTGTGGGCGGAGGCGAAGGCCGAGGCGCTGCGCGAGCACGAGGCGGCCGTGTACGTCGGTGACCACACCGGTGATGTACGCGGCGCGCGTACGGCGGGCGCGCTCTCCGTCGCGGTGGCGACCGGACCGTGTGACGCAGCGGAACTGCGCGCGGCGGGCGCCGACGTGGTCCTCGCCGGTCTTACGGAATTCCCCGCCTGGCTCGACGGCCACCTGGGGCGCGGCGCAGGCAACCGACCGCAGGACAGGCCCTAGGTGGCGCTCGACCTGGCCTGACGCCGCTGCACGGCAATGCCCCGGAGCACGCCCGCCAGGGCGATGAGGAACCCGACACCCATCAGCATGCACACCGCGTACGCGAGGGAAGGGAACGGGTCGGTGCCCAGGAACAGCGGGGCCACGGTGACCAGTGTGGCCACCGCTCCGACGAAGAAGACGATCGCTCCGGTCCGGACCAGTCCGTCGCCGGGTCCGGCGGAATTCGCTTGGGTTTTGTCGCGCACCCCACCAGGGTAGTTCCCAGCGCGTAGGAAGAATCCGGGGACGTCTTGTCACCGGCCCCCGGACCAATAGTCTTGGTCCTGGCGGGTCGGGCGACCCGCTGTAGTGCTATCCAGAGCCGTTTTCGCCCTGTCATTCCGGATGGGCGGACCGGCATAGACGAGTACGACGAGTACGAGGACGAGGACTTCACGTGCCTACCGGCAAGGTCAAGTGGTTCAACAGTGAGAAGGGCTTCGGCTTTCTCTCCCGCGACGACGGCGGCGACGTCTTCGTGCACTCCTCCGTACTGCCCGCCGGCGTCGACACACTCAAGCCAGGCCAGCGCGTGGAATTCGGTGTCGTCGCCGGGCAGCGCGGCGACCAGGCGCTCTCCGTCACGATCCTCGACCCGACCCCCTCGGTGGCGGCCGCGCAGCGCCGCAAGCCGGACGAACTGGCCTCGATCGTCCAGGACTTGACGACGCTCCTCGAGAACATCACGCCGATGCTGGAGAAGGGCCGCTACCCCGACAAGGCGTCCGGCGCGAAGATCGCGGGCCTGTTGCGGGCGGTCGCGGATCAGCTGGACGTCTGAGGCACGGGGCTCCGCCCAGGACCCCGGTCCTCACACGCCGGACGGGCTGAGATTCCTCATGGGAACGCCAGCGCGTCCGGCGCCAGGGCGGGCACGAGCCCTTCGGCCGCCGCCCGCGTCAGGAGCCCACGCACCGCCGCGTAGCCGTCTTCGCCCAAGTCCGCCGTGAACTCGTTCACGTACAGGCCGATGTGCTGGTCCGCGACCGAGGGGTCCATCTCCTGGGCGTGCTCCAGGACGTACGGACGCGAGGCCTCCGGGTCGTCCCAGGCCATGCGGACCGAGGCGCGGGCGGCGTCCGCGAGGGAGCGCAGCAGGTCCTCGCCGAGCGACCGCTTCGCGATGATCGCGCCGAGCGGGATCGGCAGGCCCGTCGTCGCCTCCCAGTGCTCACCCATGTCGGCAAGGCAGTTGAGGCCGTAGTTCTGGTACGTGAAGCGGGCCTCGTGGATCACCAGGCCCGCGTCGACCTTGCCGTCCCGCACCGCGGGCATGATCTGGTCGAAGGGCAGCACCACGATCTCGCCGACGCCGTCGCCGGGGAGCGTGTCCGCGGCCCAGAGCCGGAACAGCAGATACGCCGTCGACTTCTCGCTCGGCACCGCGACCGTCTTGCCCGTCAGTCCCCCAAGCTCTCGGCTTCGCTCGAGCAGGGAGGTGCCCCCTCCCCCGGGCTCCCGGGTCAGCACGAGCGGCCCGCAGCCACGGCCGAGCGCGCCGCCGCAGGGCAGCAGCGCGTACTCGTCGAGCACGTACGGGAGTACGGCGTACGACACCTTCAGGACGTCCAGGTCGGACGCGGTGGGACCGCGCTCGGCGATGCCGTTGGTGATGTCGATGTCGGCGAAGGTGACATCGAGTTCGGGGGCGCCGGGCACCCGGCCGTGCGCCCAGGCGTCGAAGACGAACGTGTCGTTCGGGCAGGGCGAGTACGCGATCCGCAGTGGCTCAGTCATGGTCGTTCCAACCCTCCAGTACCGGCGTGAGCTTCCCGAAAGCCTCGGTCAATGCCGCGAGCGCGGCACCGATCCGCCAGGCGTCACGGTCCCGCGGCCCGACCGCGTTGGAGATCGCACGGACCTCAAGCACGGGCAGGCCGTGCAGGGCGGCGGCCTCGGCGACACCGAAGCCCTCCATCGCCTCGGCCAGGGCGCGCGGATGCCGAAGACGCAGCGCGGCGGCGCGCTCGGCGGAGCCGGTCACGGTGGAGACGGTCAGCACGGTGCCGGTCGCGGCACCCGTGGCGGCGGCCACGTCCCGTACGAGGGAAGGCGGCGGACCATGGGTGACGGTGCCGAACCCGAGCTCGGTCACCGGGGCGAAACCCTCGGGGGTCTCGGCGCCCAGATCGGCCACGGTGATCTCGTCGGCGACGACGAGCGAACCGACGGGCACGTCGGGCGGAAAGCCGCCGCCGATCCCGGCGGAGACGACGAGCGCGTAGGGCCTGCCGGTGGCGGCGGCACGGGCGAGTGCGGTCGCCGTGCCCGCCGCGGCGGACACCGGGCCCACCCCGACGGCCAGCACATCGACGCCGGGGCCCGCGGGCAGCGCCCGCGCCACCGCGTCCCGCTCGGCGGGTACCGCGGTGGCGACGAGGACGCGCGGGGCGCCCTCGCGGGACGCGTCGTACGAGGTCAGGAGTCGGTGTCCTTCTCGAACTTGAACGACCACAGACCCGTGGCCTTCTGCTCGGAACCCTTGCCGCCCTCAAGGAGGCTGACGGTCGCCTTGTTGCCGCCACCGCCGTACTGCTGGTTGAAGAAGACGCTGCCCGGGATCACGACGTACGTCTTCTTGCTCGCCTCGGTCAGCGGCTGACCGTTCATCAGCAGCGTCCAGCCCTTCTCGGCGATCTCCGGGTCGACGCCGAAGCGGACCTTCTCGTCGGGATCGACCTTGATGGACTTCACGTCCTTGTCCTGCAGGCAGGACTTCAGCTGGGAGGGCTTCAGCTCCTTGCCGTCGTTGTAGCAGGAGGCTTCCGTGTTCACCGAGTTGCTGCCGACCGTCACGGTGGCCAGCGGCGTCGGCTTGTCACAGGCCGAGAGGACGAGGAGTCCGGCGGAGACGGCGCCAAGGGCGGCCACGGTGCGGCGGCGGCGCGCCGCGCTGTTCTTCGCGGCTCCGCCGCGGAGCAGGGAGGTCATGGGCGAAGGCTATCGGGCGCGTTGTGGGGTCCTGCTACGTGGGGGTCACGGGCGCGGCGCTCCCCGACCACCCGGCGCCCCCGCGCTCACACCACCCGGGCCCGCCGGGCGCCACCGTGCCGGGCCGTCGCCAGAAGCCCCCGTACGGTCGAAAGCCAGCCGACCGCGACGATGCCCGCCGCCACCGACAGACCGAGCGCCCCGTTCAACGGCAGCGCGATGCCGACGGCGCCACCCACCACCCAGGCCACCTGCAACAGCGTCTCGGAACGGGCGAAGGCGGACGTGCGGACCTCTTCGGGCACGTCCCGCTGGATCAGCGCGTCCAGGGACAGCTTCGACAGGGCCTGCGCGAACCCCGCACAGGCACCCAGACAGGCCACCCCCACCGCGCCGAAGAACAGCGCGGACGTGACCGCCACCCCCAGGACCACCGCCACCACCGTCACGATGATGACCTCGGGCGCCCGCGACTTCAGCCAGGCGCCGACCGCCGTGCCCAGCGCGTTGCCCGCCCCCGCGGCGACCCCGACGATGCCCAGCGAGACCGCGGCGCTCTGCCCGGCCAGCGGATGCTCGCGCAGCAGGAACGCCAGGAAGAAGATGAGGAAGCCGGACAGACAGCGCAGCGCGGCATTGGCGCCGAGGGCGTGCGTGACGGCGGGCCCGACCGTCCGCAGCCCGAGCCGCCGCTTGCGGGACGTGTCCCCGGCGGCCTCGGCACGCGCGTGCAGATGCAGATGCTCCTCGTCCGCGGCGAGCAGCGCCTTCGCCTCGCCCTTCGCCGAATCGACCTTCGGCGGCAGCGAGAACGACAGGAACATTCCGGAGACAAAGATCACGAAAGCGCCGTAGAGCGGCCAACGCGGACCGACGGCCTGCAGCCCCGCACCCACCGGCGCGGCCACGGCGGTCGCGAGCAGACCGCCGAGCGTCACCCTGGAATTGGCCTTGACCAGCGAGAACCGAGGCGGCAGAAGGCGCGGCACCACCGCGCTCCGCACCACCCCGTACGCCTTGGAGGCCACCAGCACGCCCAGCGCGGCCGGATAGAGCTCGACGCTCCCCGTGACCACGGCACCCGACAGGACCAGCGCCAGCAGCGCCCGGGCCAGCATCGCGCCGGCCATCGCCGCACGGCGGCCATGCGGAAGCCGGTCAAGGAGCGGGCCGATGACCGGCGCGAGAAGCGTGAACGGGGCCATCGTGATGGCGAGATAGAGCGCGACACGGCCACGGGCCTCGTCCGTGGGCACCGAGAAGAACACCGTGGAGGCAAGGGCGACGGTGATCATGACATCGCCCGCGCCGTTCACCGCATGCAGCTCGATGAGTTTCCCGAGCCCCGACTCGCCCGCCCCATGCGCGTGCGTCGCCTTGCGGATGCCGCGGGCCGTCCCCGTGAAAGGGAGATGAAGGGCGCGGCCCAGCGCACGGGCGGTCCGTCGCGCCGGGCCCGGCGCGACGACTCCTACGGACGACGACCTGGTGGGGGCCACTCCGTCATAGTGCCCCTTCGGGGGTGGTCCTAGTGCGGATACGTGGCCGGGGGCCTTGACGGGTGTTGCGTGGCCCCGCCCCGGAGCACGGGGAAGAACCCGGTGCCGGGGGTGTGCGGAGGGGGTTTCGTGGGGAACGGGAGACGTCGCGGCGGGCCGGTGCCGGGGCACGGAGTGCAGGATCGGGGCGCGGGCGCGTACGTCGGTGTAGGCCCAGGGGCCAGGAGAAGGTAGCGTGCGTAGCGCGCCTGCGGCGGTTGTTCTTGGCCGCGCGCCTCTCGGTCATCCCGCAGAATGGGTGACGTAGGTGCGCCCGAGAACGTCGGGCGCGGACGTTGACGCGGCCCCCTGGTCCGCTCCGTCCGTACCCCCGCGTAAGGGTGGCGCACTCGTGAGACGGCGTAGGAGAGAAGCGATACCTGTGAGCGCAGCGACAACGCGAAGCCGTACCCAGCGCACCCCGCGTACCCCCGACCGCCTGTGCGCCGAGGCGGTCGGCCTGGCGCGCGCCGCGGCCGAGGAGGCCGCCGCACCCGGCGTGGTCGGTGAGCACGTCGAGGTCGTCGTGGAGGGCGACCGGGTCGTCACACACCTCTTCGAATGCAAGGAATTCGGCTACCGAGGCTGGCGCTGGGCCGTGACCGTCGCCCGGGCCTCCCGGGCCAAGGTCGTCACCCTCGACGAGACCGTGCTCCTGCCCGGCCCCGACGCGCTCCTCGCCCCCGAGTGGGTGCCCTGGAGCGAGCGCCTCCGCCCCGGCGACATGGGCCCGGGCGACCTGCTGCCGACGGACGCCGAAGACCTGCGCCTCGAGCCCGGCTTCACCGGCGAGGAGGAGCCCCCGCCGAACTCCGCCGTCTCCGAGGAGATGGCCGAACTCGTCGAGGCCGAGGACGCCGAAGTCACCGCGGGGCCGCCCGCCGAACTGCCGTTGGCGCCCGCGCGCGGCTCCATCGCGGCCGTCGCCGACGAACTCGGCATGCGCCGGGCCCGCGTCCTCTCCCGGTACGGGCTGCACATCGCAGCCGACCGCTGGGAAGAGACCTACGGCGCGAAGACCCCGATGGCCCAGGCCGCCCCCGCGGGATGCGTGAGCTGCGGATTCCTCGTCGCGATCGGCGGCTCCCTCGGCCAGGCGTTCGGCGTCTGCGCCAACGAGTTCGGGCCCGCGGACGGACGCGTCGTCTCCCTCTCCTACGGCTGCGGCGGCCACTCCGAAGCCGCCGTCATGCCCAAACCCCCGCGCCCCGCCCCGCCCGTCCTCGACGAGACCCGGGTCGACGTACTCCCCCTGCGCCCCGCGGCGGACTCCGGGTCGGTCAGCGCGGAGGGGCCGAGCGAGGAACTCGGCCACTCCTAGTTCCGGCGGCGGTTGAGCCATGAATCCCCGCGGGCCGCGCGGGGGCGGGGCGGGGGCCATGGGGCTCTCGGCGGCGGGTTGCCCCTCGGTACATCGCCCCCCTGCGCGTAGCCCTGGCGGGGTGCCTCTCGGCGCATCGTCCCCCTGCGCGTAACCCGGCCCTCCGTCGCCGCTTCGCGGCGTTCTCCCCACCCACCCGCCCAAACATCCGCCACCGTGCGGCGGCAGGTGCGTGGGTGGGCATCCCGCCGCGGTGCGGAGCAACGGGCGGGCGGGTGGGACGGTCCCGCCGCGGAGCGGCGAAGCGCGCCAGCTGTGCGGTGCGGAGCGTTGGGTGGGCGGGTGGGAAAGCCGTCGCGGAGCGGCGGAGTGCGTTTGCCTGGCGGTGCGGAGTGTTGGGTGGGTGGGTGGGGAGGCCGTCGCGGAGCGGCGGAGTGCGTTTGCCTGGTGGTGCGGAGTGTTGAGCGGGTGGGTGGGAAAGCCGCCGCGGAGCGGTGGAGTGCCTCGTCTGGCGCCGCGGAGCATCGGGTGGGCGGGAAGACCGCGGCGGAGAACGTTCGCCGCGCGGTGCCGAGCAGCAGATGGTGGCCGTTCCGACGAGGGAGACGTCCCGCGGGCCAAGGCCCGAGGACGCGGTACCGTTCGCCCGCAAGGCAACCGCCAAGCAAGCCGCAAGGCAACCGCCAAGCAAACCGCAAGGCAACCGCAGCGCCCCGCAGAGGAGAGACGACCGTGAGCAAGACCGTGCGGCCGGCGGCCGAGGGCATCGACCCGTTCGGCACGGCCCGCCTCCGCCGCGGAGTCCTCGACGCCTGGGCGGCGGCCCCGGCCCGTTTCCGTGAGGACGCGAACGCGGAGGAGGATCTCGCCCTGGGCGGCTACCGCGACCGTCTGGTCGTGGAGCTGGCGCAGAACTCGTCGGACGCGGCGGCCCGCGCGGGCGTGCCGGGCCGGCTGTCCCTGACGTTGCGCGACGGCGTGCTCGCCGCCGCCAACAGCGGCGCCCCGCTGGACGCGACGGGCGTGGAGTCGCTGTCGACGTTGCGCGCGTCCGCGAAGCGGGAGACGCACGAGGGGAGCGTGGGCCGTTTCGGCGTGGGGTTCGCCGCGGTGCTCGCGGTGAGCGACGAGCCCGCTGTCGTGGGCCGTACGGGCGGTGTCCGCTGGTCGCTGTCGGAGGCGCGCGAACTGGCCGCGGAGACGGCCAGGTTCAGCCCGGGCCTGGGGGATGAGATCCGCCGCAGGGACGGTCATGTCCCGCTGCTGCGGCTGCCGATGGCCGCGGAGGGCACGGCGCCGGACGGGTACGACACCGTCGTCATCCTGCCGTTGCGCGACGCGGCGGCGGAGGATCTGGTGGCCCGACTGCTCGACGGGGTGGACGACGCCCTGCTGTTGGCGCTTCCCGGTCTCGCGGAGGTCCGTATCGAGGCGGCGGACGGCACGGTCCGTACGCTGCGGCGCCGCGCCGAGGCCCCGTACACGGTGGTCGACGACAGCCGTGACGGTACGACGCGCTGGCGCACCGTCAGCCGTCAGGGCCCGCTCGACGCGGCCTTGTTGAGGGACAGGCCGGTCGAGGAGCGGCTGCGCCCGCACTGGTCGGTCACCTGGGCCGTGCCTGCCGGGCCGGACGGTGCCCCGGAGCGGCCGCGGTCCACGCCCGTGGTGCACGCACCGACGCCGAGCGACGAGCCGCTGGGCGTACCGGCGTTGCTGATCGCGTCGTTCCCGCTGGACACGGCCAGGCGGCATGCCGCGCCTGGGCCGTTGACCGATTTCCTCGTGGAGCGGGCCGCGGAGGCGTATGTCGAACTCCTCGCCGAGTGGCGGCCGGTGGCGGAGGGGATCATCTCTCTGGTGCCGGGGCCGCTGGGCAGGAGTGAGCTGGACGGCGCGCTGCGGCAGGGCATCCTGGAGCGGCTGCCGCGTACCGCGTTCCTGCCGCCCGCGCTGCCCCGCGCCGAGGGGGACGAGGACGAGCTGCCCGAGGCGCTGCGGCCGCGTGACGCGGAGGTCGTGGAGGGCGCGGGCGCCGATACCGTACGGGTGCTCGCGGAGGTCCTGCCGAGCCTGCTGCCCGCGGGTCTCGAACGCCGTGCCGAGCTGCGTACGTTGGGTGTGGCGCGGGTTCCGCTGACCGAGGCGGTGGACCGGCTCGCGGGTCTGGAGCGGGACGCGGCCTGGTGGCGGCGGCTGTACGACACGCTCGCCGGTGTCGACCCGGACCGGCTTTCGGGCCTTCCGGTGCCGCTGGCCGACGGGCGTACGACGATCGGGCCCCGGCAGGTGCTGCTGCCCGCGCCCGGCGACGACCGTGATCCCGCGTCCCTCGCCCGGCTGGGTCTGAAGGTCGCCCATCCGGAGGCCGCCCACCCGCTCCTGGAGAAGCTGGGTGCGCTCCCGGCCACGCCTCGTGCCGTCCTGACGACGCCGCAGGTGCGTGCCGCGGTGGCCGCTTCCCTCGATGACGACACGTGGGACGAGGAGGCGCTGGACGCCGAGGAGTTGGCGGACGTCGTGCTCGCTCTGGTGCGGGACGCGAATCTCGCGCCGGGCGACGAGCCGTGGCTGGCCGCGCTCGCGCTGCCGGACGAGGACGGTGAGCTCGCGCCCGCGGGTGAGCTCGTGCTGCCGGGGAGCGCGTTCGCCGAGGTCATGCGGGAGGACGAACTGGCGCTCGCGGACCAGGAGTTGGCCGACCGCTGGGGCGAGCAGCCGCTGGCCGCCTGCGGGGTGCTCGCCACGTTCGCGCTGGTGCGTGCCACCGATGTCGTACTCGATCCGGATGAACTGGAGCCGCGCGAGGGCGACTTCGCCGAGCCCGACGACGCGGGTCTGCTGGATGCGGTGGACGTGTGGTGCGAGGACGTCCTCGACCGGCTGCCGGACACGCCGGTGCCGCCGGTCGCCACCGAGATCGTGGCCGTACGGGATCTGGATCTGGTCGACGACGACTGCTGGCCGCAGGCGCTCGCGATGCTGTCGCGCCCGCCGCTGCGGGACGCGCTGACGCAGCCGCTGCGGGTGCTGTTGCCCGACGGCACGACGGAGTCCGTCCGTTCGTACACGGCGTGGTGGCTGCGCGGCCATCGCGTCCTCGGCGGGCGTCGTCCGGCGGGGCTGCGCGCGGCGGGCGGCGATCCGCTTCTGGTGGGTCTGTACGACGCGGCGGACGCCTCGGGCTTCGGCGACGAGCAGGTGCTGCGGGCGCTGGGTGTGCGCACGTCGGTCGAGGCGCTGCTCGCGGAGCCGGGTGGCGCGGCCGAGCTGCTCGATCGGCTCGCGGATCCGGAGAGGACCGTTTCGCCCGCCCAACTGCATGCTTTGTACGGGGCGTTGGCGGATCTCGACCCGGAGCAGGTGACGCTTCCCGACGAGTTGCGTGCGGTGCTCGACGGCGAGGTCGTGGTGGTCGACGCGGCGGACGCGGTGGTCGCCGACGCGCCGGATCTGCTGCCGCTCGCCGAGGGCGTGGCGCTGCTTCCCGTGCGGCCGCGCAAGGCCGGGGATCTCGCGGAGCTGTTCCAGGTGCGCAGGCTGAGCGAGACGGCGGCCGTGGATCCCGCGGGTCACGGTGTCGAGCACGCCGTTCCGGAGTCGGTGCGGATCCTGTTGGGTGCGGCGACCCCGGAGACGTACATCGAGCACGACGAGCTGATCGCGGGCGGCGTGGAGCTGGACTGGCGCCGCACCCCGGACGGCACCGTGCACGCGGCGACGCTGGAGGGCGTCGCGGCGGGTCTCGCGTGGGCGGCGGGCCAGTGGCCGCGCCGTTTCGAGGTGGCGGCGCTGCTGGAGGATCCTTCGCGGACGGAGGAGCTGGCGCGGGACCGCTGGTTCGACTGAGGCCGGTGGACGGCTGCGCCGAGCTCCTGCCCGTAGACCAGCGACTTCATCGACGTCCGCTAGGCCCCCGCCGCTAGGCAGGGAAGCGGCGGTCCACCCAGCGGTAGATGAATTCGATGGCCGCGGCGGCCACCGCCGCGATGCCGACCGCCGCCCACGGCATCGTCGTGCCCACCAGCTTCAGCTGGAAGAAGTCCTGGAGCCAGGGCACGGTCAGGACGAGCAGGAAGCCGAGGCCCATCGCGCCGATCAGGCAGATCCGCCACCACGTGTAGGGGCGGGCGATGATGGCGAGCACCCACATGGCGATCAGGAACAGCGCCAGGGTCGCCGCGCTGGTCTCGGCTTCCCGCGCGCCCGCGCCCTCGTAGTGGTGCCGGGCCAGCAGGTAGGTCGCGAAGGTGGCGACGCCCGCGACGACGCCGCCCGGGATCGCGTACCGCATGACCCTTCGTACGAAGTGCGGCTTCGCCCGCTCCTTGTTGGGGGCCAGGGCGAGGAAGAAGGCGGGGACGCCGATGGTGAGGGTGGAGAGCAGTGTCAGGTGCCTCGGCAGGAAGAGGTACTCGACCTGCGAGCAGACCACGAGCAGTGCGATGACGACCGAGTAGACGGTCTTCACCAGGAACAGCGTGGCGACGCGCGTGATGTTGCCGATGACGCGGCGGCCCTCCGCGACGACCGAGGGCAGTGTCGCGAAGCTGTTGTTGAGGAGCACGATCTGGGCGACGGCCCGGGTCGCCTCCGAGCCCGAGCCCATGGAGACGCCGATGTCGGCGTCCTTGAGGGCGAGCACGTCGTTCACGCCGTCGCCCGTCATCGCGACCGTGTGGCCGTGCGACTGGAGGGCGCCCACCATGTCGCGCTTCTGCTGGGGGGTGACCCGGCCGAAGACGGTGTTGTCGTCGAGGCTCTGGGCCAGCTCCTCCTTGTCGGTGGGCAGCCTGCGCGCGTCGACGGTGTTCTCCGCGCCGGGCAGGCCGAGCTTGCCCGCGACCGCGCCGACCGAGACCGCGTTGTCGCCGGAGATGACCTTGGCGGCGACGTCCTGCTCCTCGAAGTAGCGCAGGGTGTCGGCGGCGTCGGGCCGCAGCCGCTGTTCCAGGACGACCAGCGCGGTGGCCCGTGCCCCCGCGGCCACCTCGGGGTCGTCGAGGTCACCGGCCGCGCGGGCGAGAAGCAGCACGCGCAGGCCCTGCTGGTTGAGCCCCTCGATCTCGGCGAGGGAGGGGTCGCCTTCGGGGAGCAGTACGTCGGGGGCGCCGAGCAGCCACGTCGAGTCGGTGCCGTCGCCCTCGCTGAAGGAGGCGCCGCTGTACTTGCGGGCCGAGGAGAAGGGCAGGGACTCCGTGCAGCGCCAGTCCTCGCTGTCGGGGTAGGCGTCGATGATGGCCTGGAGGGACGCGTTCGGCCGAGGGTCGGATTCGCCGAGGGCGCCGAGGACCGTGCGTACGTACGTCTCGTCACTGCCGTTCAGCGGACGCAGCTCGGTGACGTCCATGCCGCCCTCGGTGAGGGTGCCGGTCTTGTCGAGGCAGACCGTGTCGATGCGGGCCAGGCCCTCGATCGCCGGGAGTTCCTGCACCAGGCACTGCTTGCGGCCGAGCCGGATCACGCCGATCGCGAAGGCCACGGAGGTGAGGAGCACGAGCCCCTCGGGGATCATCGGGACGATCCCGCCCACCGTGTACGCGATGGACTCCTTGAAGTTGTCGTCCTTGACGACGAGCTGGGAGACGACCAGGCCGATCGAGGTCGGGATCATCAGCCAGGTGACGTACTTGAGGATCGTGGAGATGCCGGTGCGCAGCTCGGAGTGGACGAGCGTGAAGCGGGACGCCTCCTCGGCGAGCTGTGCGGCGTACGCCTCGCGGCCGACCTTGGTGGCGGTGAACGCGCCGCCGCCCGCGACCACGAAGGACCCCGACATCATCTTGTCGCCGGGCTTCTTGATGACCGGGTCGGCCTCACCGGTCAGGAGCGACTCGTCGACCTCCAGGCTGTCGGTCTCGACGGCCTCGCCGTCGACCACGATCTTGTCGCCGGGCCCGAGTTCGATGACGTCCCCGAGCACGATCTCGGACGTGGAGATCTCGCAGGCGCGGCCGTCGCGGCGCACGGTCGGCTTGGCCTCGCCGATGACGGCGAGGGAGTCCAGGGTCTTCTTGGCGCGCCACTCCTGGATGATGCCGATGCCGGTGTTGGCGATGATCACGTAGCCGAAGAGGCTGTCCTGGATCGGCGCCACGAAGAGCATGATCACCCAGAGCACGCCGATGATGGCGTTGAAGCGGGTGAAGACGTTGGCCCTGACGATCTCGCCCAGCGAGCGGCTGCTGCGGATCGGGACGTCGTTGACCTCGCCGCGGGCGACCCGCTCGGCGACCTCGGCGGTGGTCAGTCCCGTGGCCCGCCCGCCGGGGGGCGGCACCGGGTGGACCGGGTCGAGTTCGGCGCCCGCGTCGATATGCGTCATGCCTCGACGGTAAAGGGGGTCAGGGGGCTTCACCCCTTGAGTGCCGAAAAGATCCGACTTCGGGAGGACGGGTCCAATCCTGTGGTCGTACGTGCCGCAGGGCCCCCGGGACCTTCCTACTGCGGCTCAGGGACCTTCGACCCCTTGCTCTCGGCGTCCCGCTTGATCGCCGCGTCCCGCAGCCGCACGTACCAGATGCCGATGAGGCCGAGGCCGCCGCCGGCCAGGCAGGTCCACACCCACCAGGTCGCGTCGCGGTCGTCGAACCAGCCGTAGAACGGGAGCTGGGCCAGGAAGAGGACGAACCAGATGATCGTGCCGCCCGTGATGGTGGCGACCACGGGCCCCTCCAGGGGCTCCGGCGCCTCGTGCGTTGGGGTCCACTTCGCCATGCGTACAGCTTATGCCCGGCCCCCGGGCCTCGGCCGAGGAGGCTCCGAACCCTTGGGGCGCAAGGGTCTACGCGCGGAGATAGCGATCTTCGCCTTATGTCTTCATACTGAAACGGCTCGTTTATGGCCGCTTTCTTTCGTAAGAAAGCACAATCAGGGCGTGACGAGGATGAAACGCGAGGGCGGGACGATCAGTTCCCGCGCTCCGCGCGATTTGCCACCCGCACAAGATTCATGAGGTCCGCATGTCTCCCTCGGCCAGCGCCCCGGTCGACGCCAAAACTCCGAACCCGAACCCCCCGCAGAGCGGTCTGGACGGGTACTTCAAGATCACGGAGCGGGGCTCCACCCTGGCCAGGGAAGTCCGCGGCGGCTTCGCCACCTTCTTCGCGATGGCCTACATCATCGTGCTCAACCCGATCATCCTGGGCAGCGCGAAGGACATGTACGGGCACCAGCTCGACAACAAGCAGCTGGTCACCGCGACCGTGCTGACCGCCGCCTTCACCACGCTCCTCATGGGCGTCATCGGCAACGTCCCGATCGCGCTCGCCGCCGGACTCGGCGTGAACACCGTGGTCGCCCTGCAGCTCGCGCCCCGCATGTCGTGGCCCGACGCCATGGGCATGGTCGTCCTCGCCGGATTCGTCGTGATGCTGCTCGTCGCGACCGGTCTTCGCGAACGCGTGATGAGCGCCGTGCCGCTCGGCCTGCGCAAGGGCATCGCGATCGGCATCGGCCTCTTCATCATGCTGATCGGCCTCGTCGACTCCGGCTTCGTCTCGCGCATCCCGGACGCCGCGCACACCACCGTCCCCCTGCAGCTCGGCGGCGACGGGCACCTCAACGGCTGGCCCGTCCTCATCTTCGTGCTCGGCGTGCTGCTCACCCTGGCCCTCATGGTCCGCAAGGTGCCCGGCGCCATCCTCATCAGCATCGTCGTCATGACGATCGTCGCGATGATCATCAACTCCGTCGCGGACATCCCCTCCTGGGGCCTGACCACCCCGGAGTGGCCCGGCAACCCCGTCTCGACCCCGGACTTCGGGCTCGTCGGCGAGATCAGCATCTTCGGCGGCTTCGAGAAGGTCGGCGTCCTGACCGGCATCCTCTTCGTCTTCACCGTGCTGCTCTCGTGCTTCTTCGACGCGATGGGCACGATCATGGGCATCGGCGACGAGGCCAAGCTGACCGACGACAAGGGCAACATGCCCGGCATCAACAAGGTCCTCTTCGTCGACGGCATCGCGGTCGCCGCCGGTGGCGCCTCGTCCTCCTCGGCCACCACCTGCTTCGTGGAGTCCACGGCGGGTGTCGGCGAAGGAGCCCGCACGGGCTTCGCGAACGTCGTCACGGGCGGGCTCTTCGCCGTCGCGCTGTTCCTCACGCCGCTCGCCACGATGGTCCCGTCCCAGGCGGCCACGCCCGCGCTGCTCGCGGTCGGCTTCCTGATCCTCTCCGGGTCCATCCGGGAGATCGACTGGAGCGACTACACGATCGCGATCCCCGCGTTCGTGACGATGCTGATGATGCCGTTCACGTACTCGATCACGAACGGCATCGGCATGGGCTTCATCAGCTTCACGGTGCTGAGGCTGGCCGCGGGCCGTGGGCGTGAGATCCCGGTCGCCATGTACGCGGTGTCGGCGGTCTTCGCGTTCTACTACCTGATGCCTGCGCTGAACCTGACGTAGCTCTGTCGTTCCCCGCGCCCCTTACGCCACCCCGTAGAACTTCTCCGTCTCCTCGACCGACGTCGCGAAACGTTCGTCGAAGTCGTCGCGAATGAGCGTCCGGACCACATAGTCCTGGACGCTCATTCCTCTTTTTGCCGCGTGCTGCCGGAGCCGGTCGAGCAGCTCACCGTCTATCCGCAGGCTGAGCACTGTCGATCCCATGCGTGACAGGGTCCACGGGCCCCGCGGGCGGATGCGTCGCTTTCCGAAGTCACCTCACTCATATGGGTGACGAAAAGGTTCGGTGCCGCGCATGCGGGAAACCGAGTGGTCTTTAGCGAGGGTAATGAGTTACGCTAACAAACATGCCGGACCTCTCCCATGGTGACGACGCCGTCGCCGTGAACGCCCTGCGCTCCGCCGTGATGCGCCTGTCCCGTCGACTCAAGCACCAGCGCGTCGACGAGTCGCTGAGCCCCACCGAAATGTCGGTGCTCGGCACCCTTGCCCGCTGCGGCAGCGCCACTCCGGGCGAACTCGCCCGCAAGGAGCATGTGCAGCCGCCGTCGATGACCCGCATCGTCGCCCTGCTCGAGGCCAAGGGGTTGGTCCGGCTCGAGCCGCACCCCGAGGACCGCCGCCAGAAGGTGGTGACCCAGACGGAGACCGCCGAGGCCATGCTCGAGGAGAGCCGCCGCAAGCGGAACGCCTGGCTGGCCGGTCTCGCCGACCACCTCGACGAGGACGAGTGGGAGCGGCTGCGCGCGGCGGCTCCCGTACTGGAGAAGCTCGCGCACTTGTAAGCGACCCAGCAGGGCAGTGCCCACTGCCACGTACGCCAAAGGAGGCGAACCCACTTTGAGTACGGGATCCGGAGCAGACTCCGCCCCCGCACCAACCGCCCTCGACTCAGCCGTCCGCCCCCGTAAGTCCTCGATGTTCAGCTCGCTGAAGATCCGCAACTACCGGCTCTTCGCGACCGGGGCCGTCGTCTCCAACACCGGTACCTGGATGGCCCGCATCACCCAGGACTGGCTGGTGCTCAGCCTCACCGGTTCCTCCGCGGCCGTCGGCATCACCACGGCCATGCAGTTCCTGCCGATGCTGCTCTTCGGCCTGTACGGCGGCGTGATCGCCGACCGGTTCGCCAAGCGGAAGCTGCTCTTCTGCACCCAGGGCGCGATGAGCATCAGCGGGCTCTTCCTCGCCGCGCTCACGCTCAGCGGCCACGTCCAGGTCTGGCACGTCTACGCCGCGGCCTTCTTCACCGGCCTCGTCACCGTCGTCGACAACCCGACCCGGCAGTCCTTCGTGTCCGAGATGGTGGGACCCGACCAGGTCCGCAACGCCGTCTCGCTGAACTCCGCCAACTTCCAGTCCGCGCGCCTCATCGGCCCCGCCGTGGCCAGTGGTCTCACCGCGGCCGTCGGACCCGGCTGGGCGTTCCTCGCCAACGGCCTCTCGTTCCTCGCGCCGCTGACCGGACTCATGCTGATGCGCACCTCCGAACTGCACCACACCCCGCGCAAGCCGCGCGGCAAGGGGCAGTTGAGGGAGGGCCTCACCTATGTCTCCAAGCACCCCGAGCTGATCTGGCCGATCGTCCTCGTCGGCTTCATCGGCACCTTCGGGTTCAACTTCCCGATCTGGATGAGCGCCTTCGCGGACGACGTCTTCCACGGCGGCGTGGGGATGTACGGGCTCTTCAACACGCTGATGGCGGTCGGCTCGCTGGCCGGTGCGCTGCTCGCGGCCCGCCGCGGCACCTCGCGCCTGCGGCTGCTCGCCGGGGCCGCGATCGCCTTCGGCGCGCTGCAGATCGTGGCCGCTTTCGCGCCCGAACTGTGGATGTTCGTCGCGCTGATCGTGCCGATCGGCATCCTCGGCCTGACGGTGAACGTCACCGCCAACTCCTCGGTCCAGATGGCGACCGACCCGGAGATGCGGGGCCGTGTCATGTCGCTGTTCATGATGGTCTTCACCGGCGGCACGCCCCTTGGCGGACCGCTCTTCGGCTGGCTCGCCGACGCCTACGGGGTCCGGGTCAGCATGGCCGTCGGCGGCCTCGTCTGCGCGCTCGCCGCGGCCGGTGTCGGCCTGATGCTGGCCCGCGCCGCGAACCTGCGGCTCAAGGTGGACCTGCGCCGCGGCCGGCAGCACCTGCAGTTCGTGCCGAGGGAGCGGGAGCTGGCGACCGCGGCGTGACGCCGCGCGGGGGTCAGGTGTGCGGGGCCGGGTCAGACCCGCCGCGCGAGCACCTGGCCCGGCCAGCCGTTCGTGCCGGTGAACGCCTCGGCCCGGGTGAAGCCGTTGCCCTCGTAGTACGCGACGAGCTTGCCGTCGTCGCCCGCGTAGCAGTCGACCCGGAGCAGGGAGACGCCCTGCCTCCGGGTCTCCTCCGCCGCGTGCGCGAGGAGCGCGGCGCCCACCCCGAGGCCCGCGAACCGGCGGTCGGCGACGAGCAGGTGGACGTACCGCTCGGGTTCGGCCACGGCCGGGATGAACTCCCCGGGTCCTTCGGTGAGAGTGACCGTGCCCGCCGTCGTCCCGTCGACCTCGGCGACCCACGGGTAGCCCGTGGTCAGGTACTTCTCCACCAGGGCGACCGCCTTCGGATTGGCCGACCAGGGCTTGTCGCCCCACTGTCCGGTGCGGCCCTGCGTGACGAGCCACTCGACGGCGCCGTCGAAGAGGGCGAGCACGGCGGGCAGGTCGGCGGCGTCGCCCGGGCGGATGCTGATCTTTCCCCTGTGATCCATGAGCGGCAGGCTAACCCCATGAGACTCTTCGCAGCGGTGCTCCCGCCGAAGGCCGCGACCTCGGAACTTTCCGCCGCCACGGCCGCGTTGCGGCGGCTGCCCGGCGCCGACGCGCTGCGCTGGACGGCCCGTGACAGCTGGCACTTCACGCTCGCGTTCATGGCGGAGGTGCCGGAGGAGACCGTTCCGGACCTCTGTGCCCGTCTGGAGCGGGCCGCGCACCGTACGGCGCCGTTCTCGCTCGCCCTGCACGGCGGCGGGCACTTCGGCGGCCGGGCGCTGTGGGCGGGCGCCACGGGTGACGTGGCTGCGCTGCGCCTCCTCGCGCAGCGGGCGGACGCGGCGGCCCGCAAGGCGGGCGTCACCATGGAGGAGCACCGGCACTACCGCCCGCACCTGACGCTGGCGCGCGGCAAGGGGGATCCAGGTCTCGGCCCGTACGTCGACGCGCTCCGCCCCTTCGACGGCACGGCCTGGACGGTGGCCGAGCTGACTCTCGTACGCAGCAATCTGCCCGTGAGCGGGGTGCCGGGCCTGCGGCCGCGCTACGAGGCGGTCGGGCGGTGGGTGCTGGGAGGCGGCGCGGAGGTGTCCGGCGGGGCCGGTTAACCTCGATGTGTGGACCCGAAAACCAGGAACCGGATCATGGCCGGTGTGCTTGTGCTGATGTTCGTCGTGGTGGCGGTGGCGGCCGCGTTCGGCGGCTGAGCGCTGCGCTGACGGAGCGGTCAGGGGTCTGTCCGGTTCGCCGGACAGACCCCTGAGCCGCCGCCGTCCGCTACCAGGCGAACGACTCCGGCGAGGGGCCGGGGCCGGGGAAGATCTCGTCCAGTGAGCCGAGGAGTTCCGGCGAGAGCTCCAGGTCGACGGCGCGCAGCGCGGAGTCCAGCTGGTCCGCGGTGCGGGGGCCGACGATCGGCGCGGTGACGCCGGGCCGGGTGAGCAGCCAGGCCAGGGCGACCTCGCCGGGTTCGAGCCCGTGCTTGTCGAGCAGCTCCTCGTACGCCCCGACCTGCGCGCGGACCTCCGGCTTCGCGAGTTCCGCGGCGGCCCGTCCGCCGGTGCGGCGGGCGCCCCCGCCCGCCTTCTTCAGGACACCGCCGAGCAGGCCGCCGTGCAGCGGGGACCACGGGATGATCCCGACGCCGTAGTCCTGTGCGGCCGGGATGACCTCCATCTCGGCGTCGCGCACGGCGAGGTTGTACAGGCACTGCTCGCTGACCAGGCCGTAGCTGCCGCGCTGCCGTGCCCGCTCATTGGCCTGCGCGATCTTGTAGCCGGGGAAGTTGGACGACCCGGCGTACAGGATCTTCCCCTGCTGCATGAGGACGTCGATGGCCTGCCAGATCTCGTCGAACGGGGTGTTCCGGTCGATGTGGTGGAACTGGTAGATGTCGATGTGGTCGGTCCGCAGCCGCTTCAGCGACGCCTCCACGGCCCGGCGGATGCTGAGCGCGGAGAGCCGGTCGTGGTTGGGCCAGGTGGTTTCCCCGTCCCGGGTCATGTTCCCGTACACCTTGGTGGCGAGCACGACCTTGTCGCGCCGCTCGCCGCCCTGCGCGAACCACGTCCCGATGATCTCCTCGGTGCGGCCCTTGCCCGCGCTCTGTCCGTAGACGTTGGCGGTGTCGAAGTAGTTGACGCCCGCGCCGAGCGCGGCGTCCATGAGCGTGTGGCTGTCCCGTTCGTCGGTGAGCGGCCCGAAGTTCATGGTGCCGAGCGTGAGCCGGCTGACCCTGAGCCCTGTGCGTCCCAGCTGTGTGTACTTCATGGGCGCCCAGCCAACGTCCTGGAGTGGGCTCCAGGCAAGGGAATCGGCGCGACGCGCGGACTCGGGCGCGGCTGCGGGCCGGGTCACCGGCGGTGGTACATCACGCGCCGCAGCCCCGCCTCGACCGGCCCGCGTCGTCCGGCCCGCTCCAGGGCGTAGGCGCCGACCACCGTCACCAGCCACACCCCGACCGCGAACAGGGCCATCGTCGCGCTGGTCAGATGCGCGCCGAGGCCGAGGCCCCAGGCGGCGAGGAGGGGAGCGAAGAGGAGCGAGTGCGTGAGGTAGCAGGAGAGGGAGCGTTTGCCGACGGCGGAGACCGCGACGACGGCCCGCGCGCCGCGCCTCGCCGGGCGCCGCGTCCACCAGTGGGCGAAGAGGGTGACGGCGGCGACGTAACCGATCCCTGCGGCGTTCCCGGTGGTCTCGCGCAGGATGGTCAGCGCCCCCGATTCGCTCTGTGCGTCGTCCGGTACGGCGAGCGCGCCGATGTGCGCGAGCGCGGCGGGCAGCGCGCCGAGCCAGCCGATCGCGATGCCGATGACGGCGGTGCGGCGCAGCAGCGGCAGGTGCCGCCCCGGCTCCTCCAGGATCCGGCGGCGCGCGGCCCAGAAGCCGAGCAGGAAGACGGTGAAGCCGCCGCCGACGAGGGAGAGCGGGGCGGCCACGAAGGTGACGAAGAAGCCGCTCTCCAGACGGGTGCCCGCCGCGTCGAGCCAACTCGGGTCGCCCGCCGCGTACCCGGTCGCGCCGGGCTCGGCACCGGCGTCCCCCAAGGACCCCAACTCGCCCCGGAGCGCGGCCGATACGACCGGCTCCGCCGCGCCCCACAGCAGCAGTACGGCGCCGATCCCGATCCACCACTTCAGCGCGCGGTCGCCGCGGCGCAGGAAGAGCAGGCCGAGGCCGAGGCTCAGCAGTCCGTAGTAGCCGACGATGTCGCCCGCCATGAGGAGTGTGGCGTGCGCGATCCCGATGACGATCAGCAGCAGGCTCCGCCTGCGGAGGATCCGCGCGGCGCCGCGCGGGGAGGTCCCCGCGGCGGTCTGGCGCAGGTAGAGCTGCGTCATGCCGTAGCCGAAGAGGAAGGCGAACAGCGGGTACACCCGGAGATCGAGCCCGGTGATCATCGCGAACTGGACGACACGATCGGCCACCCCGCCGTCCACGGGCTGCCACCCCGAGGGCCCGTGCTCGGCCTTCCACAGGTGGAAGGCGGTGTTGGACAGCACGATGAGCAACAGCATGGCGCCGCGGGCCAGGTCGGGGGCGAGGGCGCGTTCCTTGGCGGCCATGCCCGCGGGCCGGGCGGCCGCCGCCTGTTGCGTTGTCGTCTCGGTGGTCATGCCTGGACGGTAGGAAGCGGGGCGGGGCGCCCGCGTCCGTCCAAGGGCTAGGGGGCGCAGACCAAAGTGGCGTTCGCGGGGCCTCCGGTGTCCCCGAGTGCACGGGGCGATTCTGCCGTCTCACGCCGGGCCGGTGGGGGCGCGGTAGCGGCCGGGTGTGGTGCCGAAGGTGCGGGTGAAGGCGTGGGAGAGGGCGTAGGGGGAGCTGTAGCCGACCTGGCGGGCCACCGTGTCCAGGGAGGCCGTCGTGTCGCGCAGGAGTGCGGCCGCGCGGGACATGCGCCACCAGGTGAGGTACGCCATGGGGGCGCGGCCCACGAGGGGGGTGAAGCGGCGGGCGAGGGTGGCGCGGGAGACGCCCGTGCGGGCGGCCAACGTGTTGTTGGTCCAAGGGGATTCGGGCGACGCGTGGAGGAGGCGGAGGGCCTCGGCGACCACCGGGTCGGAGAGCGCCGCGGTCCAACGCGGGCCCGGCGTACGGGAGTCGGACGCGCTGTCCGTCATCCAGGCCCGCACCATGTAGACCAGGAGCAGGTCGAGGAGGCCGGGGAGCACCACGTCCGCGCCGGGGCGTGCCGCGCCCGCCTCGCGGCGGAGCAGGTCGATCGCCGCGCGGAGTTCCGGGTGGTGGCCGGGGCGGCGCGGCAGGTGCACGATGTCGGGGATCTCGGCGAGGAGCGGGTGGGCGTGGCCGCGGCCGAGACGGTATTTGCCGCACAGCAACTCCGTTGCGGCACCGCCCTGTTCGGGAGGCCCTGTGGCGGCGTCCTGCGTCATCGGCAGGCCGTGCTCGGCCAGCCACGGCTCGAAGGGGATCGCCCGTGCGACCGTGCGGTCGTCGGCGGGGGAGTCCGCGAGCACATGGCCCGCGCCGCGCGGCAGCAGCACCGCGTCGCCCGCCGCGAGGGTGAAGGGCGCGCTCCCGTCGTCGGGCAGCAGCCAGCAGCTGCCTTCGAGGACCACACGGAAGCCCATCCCGTCGTACGAGGGGAGGCGGCTGCACCACGTGCCGGACACCCTGACCCGGTTGGAGTCCGGCTGCCCGATCCGCGCGGCCGCTATCGCGTCGCTCACCACGTCCATGGCGACAGCCTAGTGGGGGGTGAGACGCATGCGTATCTGTTTGAGCCGTGCGGGCATTGGGACGCTCAGGCGGTCGTCCTACGGTCGGGTCATGGAGGAACGAGTCATGGAGGAACAGGCTGTGGAGGGACGGGCCGTGGGGGGATGGACCGCGGAGGGACCTCTCGCGCTGGGCGACGTCGGTGTCAGCAGGGTCGTGGAGCTGCGGAGCCCCTTCCTGCCGGCCGGTACGTTCGTGCCCGGTGCGCCCGAGGACGTGTGGCACGCCAACGAGGACTGGCTCGCACCCGACTTCTGGGATCCGGGCAGCGGCCGCGTCGTCGCCACCGTGCAGACCTGGGTGCTGAGGAGCGAGGGGAAGGTCGTCCTCGTCGACACGGGGGTCGGCAACGGCAGGGAGCGGCCCGGCTCACCTCACTTCGAGCACCTCGACACCGACTTCCTCGACCGGCTCGCCGCCGTCGGCGTGCGTCCCGAGGACGTCGACGTCGTCGTCAACACGCATCTGCACGGCGATCACGTCGGCTGGAACACCCGTGACGTGGACGGGGATTGGGTGCCCACCTTTCCCAACGCCCGCTATCTCGTCCCGGCCGCCGACCACGCGTACTTCGGGCCTGACCGCGGGGACGCCGTGCGCGAGGACCACCGGATGATCTTCGCCGACAGTGTCGCGCCCGTCGTCAGGTCGGGGCAGGCCGTGCTCTGGGAGGGCGCCCACCGCATCGACGGCAACCTCGTCCTGGAGTCCGCGCCCGGGCACACGCCGGGATCGTCCGTGCTGCGGCTCGATTCCGGCGGCGAGCGGGCCGTGTTCGTCGGGGATCTGCTGCACACGCCGGTGCAGATCCTCGAACCCGGCTGCAGCAGCTGCCTCTGCGAGGATCCGCGGCAGGCCGCCGAGAGCCGGATCCGGGTGCTCGGACGGGCCGCGGACGAGCGGGAGTTGGTGGTTCCCGCGCACTTCGGCGGGTCGGGCGCGGCCGAAGTGCGGCGTGCGGGCGGGAAGTTCGAGATCAGCCGGTGGGCAGCGTGAGCGCCTCGGCGCGTGGGGCGTCCGCCGCCGCGCAGGGCCCGCCGATTCCCCAGGCCTGCGCCATCGCCGTGGCGAACGCCCCGGCCAGCTTGTGTTCGCCGCTCGCGTTCGGGTGCGTGCCGTCGTAGGTGTCGGCGTGGATGTCGTACGACGCCGGGCGCGAGGCGAGGAGCAGTGGCGAGGCGCCGGTGTCGAGGTCGGCGACGGCCTTCGCGAGCAGTTCGTTGAAGCGGGTGACCTCGGCGGCGAAGGGCGCGTCCGACTCGGCGCGGACGTTGGGGATGACGGGGAGCAGGACCATCCGGATCCGCGGGTTCGCGGTGCGGGCCCCGGCGACGAAGGAGCGGACGTTCCGCGCGGTCTGTTCGGCGTTCGTGTAGAAGCCGAGGTCGATCAGGCCGAGGGAGATGAGCAGCACGTCGGCCGGGTCGCGGGTGAGCGCGCCGGAGATCTGCGGGGCCATGTGGAGCCAGCCCTCGCCCCAGCCCGCGAGGTGGTGGCGGGGGAAGTCGGGTGACGCGTCCGCGTAGTCGTGGGAGAGGGGTTCTCCCGCCGTCTTGTCGAACAGGGCGCTGCGCGGGCCCACCACGGCGAAGCCCTCGTCGCCGAGGGTGTCCCGGAGGTGCTGCCACATCCGGTATCGCCAGGTGTGTTCCCCGGCGCTTCCGATCGTCATCGAGTCGCCGACGAACATGAACCTGAGCATCCGCTCATCATGGCCGATCAGGCGGGCCACCTGCGATGTGAGGCTGAGCACGCCGCACGGCCGCGCGGATGGCACGCTTGGGCGCATGCGTTCGCTTCGGTCTCTTCCGTCCGTTCTCGCCGGTGCCGTACTGGCCTTCGCCGTCGCCGCACCCGCGGCGGCCGACGACCACGACGGATTCACCATCAAGGATCCGCGGATCGTCGAGTCCAGCGGTCTCGCCGCGTCCCGCGCCCACCCCGGCGTGTACTGGACGCACAACGACCAGGACAAGGGCGCCTTCCTGTACGCCGTCGACTCCAGGACGGGCAGGACGGTCGCCACGATCACCATGACCGGGGTCGGCGCGCCCCGCGACGTCGAGGCGATCTCGGTCGGCAGCGACGGGAACATCTACGTCGGCGACATCGGCGACAACCTCAACGGCACCTGGTCCAACGTCTGGGTCTACAAGCTGCCCGAGCCGAAGAAGCTGACCGACCAGACCGTGCGCGCCACGCAGTACGTCGTGAAGTACGCGGACGGGGCCAGGGACGCCGAGGCGCTGATGGTGCACCCGAAGACCGGGCGCCTCTACATCGTCAGCAAGAACGAGGACGGCGGCGGACTCTACGAGAGCCCGGAGCGCATGTCGGCGTCGGGCACGAACGTCTTCCGGCGCATCGCCGACATCGACCTCTGGGTGACCGACGGCGCCTTCTCGCCGAACGGCGAACAGCTCGCCCTGCGCGGCTACTTCGGGGGCATCTGGTACGCGTGGCAGGGCGAGGGGAAGAAGCCGCAGCGCAAGGGGCGGCTGAGCGTGCCGTTGCAGCGGCAGGGCGAGTCCGTCACGTACACCCTGGACGGCACGACGCTGATGTACGGCACCGAGGGCGAGCAGAGCGCGGTCACGCCCGTGGAGGCGCCGGGCGGCGGCGAGGGCGGCAAGTCGCCGTCGGGCGACGGCGGTTCGGACGACGGCGGGGGCGGATCCGGGGTCGACGGGGGCTTCAGGACGGGGGCGATCGTCCTCGGTGCGGTGCTGCTCGCCGTGTTCGGCCTGAAGCGGCTTTCGCGGCGCGGCGGCAAGTAGGGGGGCGGCAAGTAGCGGGGCGGCGGCCGGGGGGTCAGGCCGTGCCGCGCCGGGCGACCAGCGCGTCCAGGCCGTCGAGCAGGCGCTGCAGGCCGAACTCGAAGTGGTCGAAGTCCGGGCCGAAGGCGTCCTCGGTGAGGTTCGCGAGTGAGGGGTAGCGGCCGCTGCGCATGATCCGTTCCAGGGCGGGGGCCTGCGCCTCCCAGAACGCCCGGTCGGAGAGGCCGGTCTTCTTCGCCGCCTCCGCCTCGTGCACCTGGGTGCGGGCGACCCCGGTGACGTATCCGTCGGTCATCACGATCACCCCGATCAGCTCGGGGTCGGTCAGGCCCATCGGCTTGATCCGGGACAGGGTCCTGTCGAGGCCGCCGACCGTGCCGGGGCCGAGCACCGGGCGGGCCTGGTTGACGTGCAGCAGCCAGGGGTGGCGGCGGTAGAGGACGAGGGTGTCGCGGGCGTACGCCTCGACGGCCTCGCGCCAGCCGCCGGTCCAGGGCTCCGTCTCGTCGGCGGGCGCGAAGACGCGGTCCAGCATCAGGTCGAGCAGGTCGGCCTTGCCGGGGACGTAGCGGTACAGCGACATCGTGCCGGTGCCGAGCTCCGTGGAGAGGCGGCGCATGGAGACCGCGGCGAGCCCTTCGGCGTCCGCGAGGCGCACCGCCTCGGTGACGATCCGGTCCAGGGTGAGCGCCGGCTTGGGTCCCCGCGTCGGGCGCTCGCTCTCGCCCCAGAGCAGTTCGAGGCTGCGGGTGATGTCGCTGCCGGTGCGCTGGACGGCGCCGCCGTTCGTGCTCGTCATACCGCTCAGCCTAATCGCCCGCTCAGAAATTGGGTACGCCGTACCCGAAAAACTGGGTACGCTGTACTCGCTACTGGGTACGCCGTACCCAGATGTGCGTACCCAGATGTGCGTACTCAGCCGGGCCCGACCGGACGACCGGGCTCAATCGGACGACGCGGGAGAAAGGCAGTCGATGAACGGGAACGGCTTCGCGGTACGGGCCGAAGGGCTCGAGAAGCGATACGGGGAGAAGCGCGCCCTCGACGGATTCGACCTGCACGTCGAGCGGGGCACGGTGCACGGCCTGCTCGGACCCAACGGCGCGGGCAAGACCACCGCCGTACGGATCCTCTCCACCCTCGTCCGGCTCGACGGCGGCCGCGCCGAGGTGGCCGGCGCCGACGTGGTGCGCGAGCCCGGACTCGTCCGCGGCCGCATCGGCCTCACCGGGCAGTACGCGGCGGTCGACGAGGTCCTCACCGGACGGCAGAACCTGGAGATGTTCGGCCGCCTCTTCCACCTCGGCGCCCGGCGCGCGGCCCTGCGCGCCCAGGAACTCCTGGGGCAGTTCCGCCTGGAGGACGCGGCGGAGAAGGGCGCGGGGCAGTACAGCGGCGGCATGCGGCGCAGGCTCGACCTCGCCGCCTCGATGATCCTCGCGCCCGCCGTGCTCTTCCTGGACGAGCCGACCACCGGCCTCGACCCGCGCAGCCGCCTCGAAGTCTGGGACACCGTACGGGACTTGGTCGCGGGCGGCACGACCGTCCTGCTCACCACCCAGTACCTGGACGAGACCGACCGGCTCGCCTCCCGCATCACCGTCATCGACCGGGGCAGGGCCATCGCCGACGACACCCCCGACGGCCTGAAGAACACCGTGGGCGGCAGCCACCTCGACGTCGTGGTCGACGAGGCCGCCGACCTGCCCGCCGCGGTCAAGGCCGTCGCCCGCGTCTGCGCAGGGGAACCGCTGGTCATCGACGCGGAACGCCGCGTGCAGGCCCCCGTGACGGACCGGGTCGGCGCCCTCACCGAGGTGGCGCGGACCCTGCGGGACGAGGGCATAGCGGTCGAGGACATCGGGCTCCGCAGGCCCAGCCTGGACGACGTGTTCCTGCGCCTGACCGGTCAGATGTCCGAGAGCGACGAGAAGAAGGAGGCCGCGGCATGAGCGTCGCCCTCACCGCCGACACCTCGCACGGGCGCCTCTTCTGGGCCCTCGCCGACTGCTGGAACGTCACCCGCCGCTATCTCACCCACTTCCGGCGCCAGCCGATCAACATCGCCTGGCAGCTGGGCTTTCCCATCATCAGCGTGCTGCTGTACGGCTTCGTGTTCGGCGAGGCGATGAAGGTGCCGGGCGGCGGCGAGGACGGCGACTACAAGCAGTTCCTGATGCCCGGCATGTTCGTGATGACCATGGCCTTCGGGTTCATGAACACCGCGATGGGCGTCGTCACCGACTCGACGAAGGGCGTCATCGACCGCTTCCGCTCGATGCCGATGGCCCCCTCGGCGGTCGCGTCGGGCCGCGGTCTCGCCGATCTCATCGTGGCCTGCGCGGAGTTGACCATCCTCGCGCTGACCGCGCTGGCCATCGGCTGGCGCTCCAGCGCCGGATTCCTCGACACCGTCCTGGCCTTCGGCCTGCTGCTGTTCCTGCGGTTCAGCCTGATCTGGGTCGGCGTCTTCCTCGGCCTCGTCGTACCGACCCCGGAGGCGGCCGGCGGACTCTACGCGGTGGCCTTCCCGCTCACGATGATCTCCAGCGTCTTCGTGGCGCCGTCCCTGATGCCGGACTGGCTGGCCCCGATCGCCGCGTGGAACCCCGTCTCGTCGACGGGCACGGCCACCCGCGAACTCTTCGGCAACCCCGGCGCGGGCGGCGCCAGTTGGGTCGAGCAGAACGCGGTCCTGATGGCGGTGGTGTGGCCGCTGCTGATCTCGCTGCTCTTCTTGCCGCTGGCGGTGCGGAAGTTCAAACAGCTGAGCCGCTGAGCCCCGTAAGGGGCGCGGGGAACTGCGCGACCGGCCACGACGAAAGCCGCGGCCGGTCGCTCAGCGAACAGGACAGTCAGAGCTGCTCGATGACGTAGTCGATGCACTTGGTGAGCGCCTCGACATCCGCGGGGTCGATCGCCGGGAACATCGCGACCCGCAACTGATTGCGCCCGAGCTTGCGGTACGGCTCGGTGTCCACGATGCCGTTCGAGCGCAGAGCCTTCGCCACGGCGCCCGCGTCGATCTCGTCCGCGAAGTCGATCGTCCCGATGACCTGCGACCGCTTGGCCGGGTCCGTGACGAACGGCGTCGCGTACTTGGACTCGTCGGCCCAGCCGTACAGCGCCTGCGAGGACGCGGCGGTGCGGCCGGTCGTGAACTCCAGGCCGCCCTGGCCGTTCATCCAGTCCAGCTGCTCGGCGAGCAGGAACAGCGTGGCGAGCGCAGGGGTGTTGTACGTCTGGTTCTTGCGGGAGTTGTCGATCGCCGTGGGGAGCGAGAAGAACTCCGGCACGTGGCGGCCCGAGGCGTGGATCCGCTCGGCGCGCTCGATCGCCGCGGGGGAGAACGCGGCGAGCCACAGGCCGCCGTCGGACGCGAAGGACTTCTGCGGGGCGAAGTAGTAGACGTCCGTCTCGGCGATGTCGACCGGCAGGCCGCCCGCGCCGGACGTGGCGTCCACCAGGACGAGGGACCCGGCGTCCGCGCCCTCGACGCGCTTGATCGGGGCTGCGACACCCGTCGAGGTCTCGTTGTGGGTGAAGGCGTAGACGTCGACGCCCGCCTCCGCCTTCGGGTCCGGGTGCGTGCCCGGGTCGGAGGAGATCACGGTGGGCTCGGCCAGCCACGGGGCGAGCTTGGCCGCCTTCGCGAACTTGGAGGAGAACTCGCCGAAGCTGAGGTGCTGCGACTTGTTCTCGATCAGGCCGTGCGTCGCCACGTCCCAGAACGCGGTGGATCCGCCGTTGCCGAGGATCACCTCGTAGCCCTCGGGGAGGGAGAAGAGGTTCTGCACACCCTCACGCACCCGGCCGACCAGGTTCTTGACCGGGGCCTGGCGGTGGGAGGTGCCGAGCAGGGAAGTGCCGGTGGCGGCCAGGGCGTCCAGCGCCTCCGTACGCACCTTGGAGGGGCCCGCGCCGAAACGGCCGTCGGCGGGCTTCATGTCAGCGGGAATCTGGATCTCAGCCACGGGGTGAGCCTAGCGGCTCAGGGCGCGGGGGATTTTGGGTGTCCGGCGGGTGAGATCTGGTGCCTCACGGGGTGGACGACTCGGGGCTCTGCCCCGGACCCCGCTCCTCAATCGCCGGAGGGGCTGAGAATCATCGGCCGGAGCTGCCCAGAATCACTGGCAGCTCGTACAAGTCGTTCTGCGTCACCACCGGCTTGTTGCGGAGCTCTGTGCGCGGGACCGCCAAGGTCAAGTCCGGGAAGCGGGCGTACAGCGCCGGGAGTGCCACGCCCGCCTCCAGGCGGGAGAGGGCCGCGCCGGGGCAGACGTGGGGGCCGTGGCCGAAGGAGATGTGGCGGGTGGGGGACGTGCGGGTGATGTCGAAGGAATCCGCCGTGGGCCCGTGCGCCTGTTCGTCGCGGCCTATCGCGGCGTACGAGACGATCAGTGCGTCGCCCTGGGGGATCACCTTGTCGCCGACGGGGACGTCCTGCGCGGCGAAGCGGATCAGGACGTGGGAGGTGGGGGTGGAGTGGCGGAGGGTCTCCTCGACCACCGCGTCCCAGCCGACCTGGCCGGAGCGGACGAGTGCGAGCTGTTCGGGGTGGGCGCAGAGGTTGACGACGGCGTTGACGATGAGGGAGATCGTCGTCTCGTGGCCCGCCGCGACCATCAGCTGGAGGGTGGAGAGGATCTCCGCGTCGGTGAGGTGGTCGCCGTCCTCGGAGGCCTGGATCAGCGCGCTGGTCAGGTCGTCGCCGGGTTCCGCGCGGCGGGCGGCGACGACCTTGCCCATCATCTCGGCGAGTTCGCCGAGGGTGGCCACGACCTCGTCGGGCGGCGTCTGGGTGGAGAAGAACTTGTCGAAGAGGACCTTCAGGCGCGGGTGGTCGGCCTCGTCGATGCCCATGAGGTCGCTGATGACGTACATGGGCAGGGGGTAGGCGAACTCGGCCTTGAGGTCGACCACTTGGGAGCCCGCCGCGGGGAGCCTGTCGAGGAGGCCGTCCGTCAGCTCCGCGATCCGCTCCCGCATCCGCTCCACCCGGCGCGGCGTGAGCGCCTGCGCGACCAGGGTGCGCATCCTGCGGTGTTCCTCGCCGTCGACCGTCAGCATGGAACGGCCGGGGTTGGCGAGGCCGATCAGCGGCCAGTCGGCGGGGATCTCGCCGCGCCGCCAGGCGCCCCAGACCTCGATGTCCTTCACCAGGCGCTTGTCGGTGAGCAGTTGGCGGGCCTCGGCGTGGTGCGTGACCGCCCACACCGGTACGCCGCCGGGCAGCTCCGCCTCGGCGAGCGGTCCCGCCGCGCGCAGCCGTGCGCTCTCGCCGTCCAGGTCGGTGACGAACGGGTCCAGGGCGATACGCGTCATCTGGAGTCTCCAAACGCTGAGGTCGGGGTCGGGGTGAAGCGCACCGGCAGATCGGTGAGACCGCGCAGCCAGGGGGAGGGGCGGCGGGTGAGGTCCTGTGCGGGGACCGCGAGGTCGAGGTCGGGCAGCCGGTCGAGGAGCACCTCGATGCCGGTCCGCGCGATGACCTCGGCGACCTCCTGGGCCGGGAAGGGGCAGCGGTGCTCGCCGTGCCCGAAGGCGAAGTGGGCGCTGTTGCCGCCGGTCAGCGCGGAGCCGTCGGTGCGGACCTGCGGGTCGGCGTTGGCGGCGGCGAGGCCGAGCAGGAGCAGGTCGCCGGAGTTGATGCGGCGCCCGCCGAGCTGGGTGTCGCGCGAGGCCCAGCGGCCCGCGACGTTCTGGGTGGGGGTGTCCTCCCACAGGACCTCGTTCATGGCCTCGGCGACGCTGTGCCTGCCGCCGAAGAGGGAGGCGGCGAAGCGGTCGTCGGTGAGCATCAGGCGCAGCGAGTTGCCGATCCAGTCGGCGGTCGGCTGGTGGCCCGCGGCCATCATGACCATGAGGTCCTGGGCGATCTCCTCGTCGGTGAAGCCCGAGGTGTCGTCGAGCATGGACGAGGCGACGTCCTGGCCGGGGTCCGCGTGCTTGTCGGCGATCAGCGCGACCATCGACGAGGCGAGGTGCTGCTGTCCCGCGAGGGCCCGTTCGCGGCCGTCGATCATGTCGTTCATGGCGGTGACGAGGCCGGGGCCCTGTTCGTCGGGGAAGCCGTAGATGCGGGCGAGGACGCGGACGGGGAGCAGCATCGCGTAGTCGGCGATGATCTCCGTGGCGCCCTTGCCGCAGAAGGCGTCGATCAGTTCGTCGGCGAACTGCTCGGCGTGCGTCCTGAGTTCGAAGGGGTCGACGGCTTCGAGGGCGTGCGCGATCATCGCGGCGCGCTGGGTGTGCCGTTCGCCGACGGTGTAGAGGATCGACGGCTGCTTGTGGCCGATCATCGGGAGCAGCGGCCAGTCGGCGGGGATGTTCGGCCACTGGTTCCACAGGTCGGAGTCGCGGCTGAAGAGCATCGGGTCGCCGGTGACCTGGTGCAGTTCGCGGTAGCCGAGGACGAGCCAGGCGGGCACGTCGCCGTCGAGCAGGACGGGGGCGACGGCGCCGTGGTCGCGGCGCATCTCCCGGTAGAGCTCGGCGGGTTCGGTGGCGAACCGGGGTCCGGACAGCGGGACGGCGGCGCCGGTTGCGGGGCAGGTCACGGGGCGGTCTCCTGGGGGACGTACAGGGACTTGAGGTGCTGCACGAGCGTGATCAGCACGTCCTTGCTGGACTCGCGGGAGCGTGCGTCGCAGTCGATCAGCGGGACGCCGGGGTCGAGGTCGAGGGCCTCGCGCAGCTGGTCGGCGGTGTGTGCGGGGCCGCCGAAGTCGTTGCGGGCCACGATGAACGGCGTGCCGTGGTGCTCCAGGCGGTCGATCGCGTACCAGGAGTCGGCGAGGCGCCGGGTGTCGACGAGGACGACGGCGCCGAGCGTGCCGGAGAAGAGGCGGTCCCACAGGAACCAGAAGCGTTCCTGTCCCGGGGCGCCGAAGAGGTAGAGGACGTTGTGCTCGTCGAGCGTGATGCGGCCGAAGTCGAAGGCGACGGTCGTGGACGTCTTGGCGCGCAGTCCTTCGAGGTCGGCGAGGTCGTCGATGCCCTGCCCGGCCTGCGTCATGGTCTCCTCGGTGTTGAGGGGACGTATCTCGCTGACCGAGCGGACCAGGGTCGTTTTGCCGACGCCGAAGCCGCCGACGACGACGATCTTCAGACCGTTGTCGGCGGTCGCGGTCAACTCTCTTCGGGCAGCACTGCGTTCAGAGATTGCGGAGTCCAACGAGCACCTGCTCCAGAAGGTCGGGGTCGGGAACGCTGTGGGGGGCGGCCGAGCGCGGATGGCGGGCGCTGATCCGGCCCGCGTCGAGCAGGTCGGAGAGCAGGATGCGGGTGATGCTCACCGGCAGGCCCAGCTCGGCGGCGATCTCGACGACGGCGGTGGGCAGCCGGCACATCCGCAGGATCGCGGTGTGCTCGGACTGCATGCCGGGGACCGGATCGCACTCGCTGACCACGAGGGTCACCAGGTCGAAGGGGGCGTCGGGCGCCGACCTGCTGCGTCCCCCGGTGAGGGTGTACAGCCGGTCGGGGGAGTCGTCCCGGCCGGGGCGGCTCATGAGGCGGGCAGGGTGCGGGGGTCTTCGGTCGCGCGCGGTGCGGCGCGCAGGTGCTCGCCGAGCTGCTCGACCAGTTCGCTCATGGTGTGCCCGACGAGCCCGGCGTCGGCGTCCTCGGCGGCGATCACAGCGAGGTGCGCGCCCTCGCCGGCCTCGACGATGAAGAGGATGCCGCCGTAGAACTCGGCCATCGCCGAGCGGACGCCGCCGCTGCCGTCGCCGAACTCGGCGGACGCGCCGTGCGAGAGGGACTGGATGCCGGCGGCTATCGCGGCCAGCTGGTCGGCCTGGTCGACGGAGAGCTCGGGGGTGCGGCACAGCTTCAGGCCGTCCCGGGACAGCACGAGGGCGTGCCGGGCGCCGGGGGTGCGCTCCAGGAGCCCTTCGAGCAGCCAGGTGAGCTTGGCGTCGGTCGTGGTGGTGCCGGTGTGGCCGGTCGTCATCGGGGGGTGTCGCCTTCCGGGTGCGGGGGAGTTGCGGGGGCGTCCGGCTCGTCGGAGGGGGTGGCGCGGACGGCCTGGCGGAAGCTGCTGAAGCGGGCCGCGGTGGTGCGCGCGTCGGCGGCGGTACGAGTGGCGGGCGCGGCCTCGGCGGCCCGGGCGCGGGCGCTCTCGGCGGCGGCGAGGGTCCGGCCGCGGGGGCGCTTGGGGAGCCCGCCCGCGGGGGCGGGCGCCTTGTCGGCGGCGGACTCGTGGGTGGGCACGGGGTCGCGGTCGACGGGTGCTTCGGTGAGGGCTGAGATGTCGGTGATGGCTGAGATGTCGGTGGTCTCGGTGGTCTCGGCGGTCTCGTACGCCCGGGTGGTCCAGGTCTCCGGGACGGTCACGGGGACCGTGGCGGAGGTCGGGGTCGAGGTGGCGACGGGGGCCGGTGCCGCGGCGGGGAGTTCGGCCGGGGCGGGGGCGATGTCGGAGGGGCGGGAGAGCAGTTCCTGCGGGATGAGTAGGAGCACGCCGGTGCCGCCGCGCGCGGAGGGCCTGAACGACACGGTGAGGCCGTGCTTGCGGGCCAGCCTGCCGACGACGGGCAGGCCGAGCCGGGTGCCGGACAGGCCGCCGAGGCCGGTCGTCGTGCCGGACACGGCCCGCTCGGCGCGGCGCTGCTGCACGGGGCCCATCACCAGGCCGCTGTCCTCGACGGAGACGATGACGCCGGCCGCGACCTCTTCGATGTAGACGTGCACTTCGGAGGTGGGCGGCGAGAAGTTGGCTGCGTTGTCGAGGAGTTCGGCCAGTGCGTGCATGACGCCTTCGGCGGCGTGGCCCGCGACGGCGACCTCGCTGGCGGAGTGGACGCGCACGCGCTGGTAGCCGCCGATGCGGCCCATGGCGCCGCGCAGGATGGACTCCATGACGATGGGGCGGGCCCAGCGGCGGCCCGAGCGGGCACCGGTGAGGACGGCCACGGAGTCGGCGATGCGGCCCGCCTGCGCGGTCCTGTGGTCGAGGTGGAGGAGGTCGGTGAGGACGTCCTCGTCGGCGTGCCTGCTCTCCATCTCGCGCAGGTCGGCGAGCATGCCGGTGGCGAGGGCCTGCATGCGGCCCGCCGCGTTGGCGCAGGCGGCGAGGGCGGCGGCGCGCTCGGACTCGGCGGTGCGGGTGCGTTCGGTGAGCACGGCCTTCTCGCGCTCGTGCTCGGCACCGAGGCGGGCGTGCTCCTGGCCGAACTCGGTGGCGCGCCTTGCCTGTTCCTGCTGGAGGCGGGCGATGTCCTGGCGTGCGGTGGTGAGGCGGAGCCGCAGCAGGCCCGCGGTGCGTATCGCGTGGAAGGCCACGGTCACGGCGGCGGTGAGCGCGAGGGACGCGGCACCGGCGCCCCAGGCGAGGGGGACGTGTACGGAGGAGGGCGCGAGGGCGACGGACGCCCCGGTGAGCGCCGCGGTGACCAGGGCGCAGGTCAGCAGGACGAGCGCGGAAGGGCGCAGCGGAGCCTGCTCCGTCCCGGTGCGCGCTGTGGGGGTTGGCGCGGTCATCAATCGGGTTCCTCGATCGGAAGCGACACACTCTGCTCGAACGTGCTCGGTCGTATCTCAAGCTCTGCTCAAGTTCGCGGCCACTATAGGAGAGTTGATGACCATAGTGGGAATGTTCCATTCCGGATCGTGACATAACGGGTGAGGCGGGGTGGCCGCACCGGGCCCCCGCGGATGCATCCTGGACGGCATGAGCGATCTCGACGGTGGCCGCGGCAGCGAACGCGACGACGATCCCGGCGGCCTTGGACGAGCCCTCCGCGCCGCGGTGCGCGGCGAGGTGGACCTCTCCGTCACCGCACGGGCCCTGCACACCATGGACGCCTCCAACTACCGCCGCGTGCCCGCCGCGGTGCTCGCCCCGCGCGACGCCGACGACGTGGCCGCGGCACTCGCCGTCTGCCGGGAACGGTCCGTTCCCGTCGTGGCGCGCGGCGCGGGCACCTCGATCGCCGGACAGGCGACGGGAGTCGGCGTCGTCCTCGACTTCACCCGGCACATGAACCGCCTCGTCTCCCTGGACCCCGCGACCCGCACGGCCGTGGTCCAGCCGGGACTCGTCCTCGACGACCTGCGCGCCGCGGCCGCCCCGCACGGCCTGACCTTCGGCCCCGACCCCTCCACACACAGCCGCTGCACCCTCGGCGGCATGATCGGCAACAACTCCTGCGGCTCCCACTCGGTGGCCTGGGGCACCACGGCGGACAACGTCCACCGCCTCTCGGTCGTCAGCGGCAGGGGCGGGACCCACCGCATCGGCCAGGGCTGGGACGGCGCCCCCGAGGCCCTGCGCCCCCTGGTCGACGGCGACTTGGCGCTCCTGCGCACCGGCTTCCCCGAGCTGCCGCGCCGCATCTCCGGATACGCCCTGGACGCACTGCTCCCCGAACGCGGCGTCGACCACGCCCGCGCGTTCTGCGGCTCCGAGGGCACGCTCGGCATCCTCACCGAAGCGGTCGTACGCCTCGTCGAAGCACCCCGCGCGCGGGCACTGGCCGTCCTCGGATACACCGACGAGAGCGCGGCGGCCGAAGCGGCGGCCGGGCTTCTGCCGCACGGCCCCCTCACGGTCGAGGGCATGGCGGCCGACCTCGTCCGCGGCGCCAACGGCCTGCCCAAGGGCGGCGCCTGGCTCTTCGTGGAGACCGGCGGCGCGAGCCCCGCGGAGGCCCGCGCGCAGGCCGACGCGATCGTGCGGGCGGCCGACGCCCTTGACGCCGTGGTCGTCGAGGACCCGGCGGGACAGCGGGCGCTGTGGCGCGTGCGCGAGGACGCCAGCGGCACCGCGACCCGTATGCCGGACGGCAGCGAGGCCTGGCCCGGCTGGGAGGACTGCGCGGTGCCACCGGCCCGACTCGGCGCGTATCTGCGGGACTTCAGGTCCCTGCTCACCGAACACGGCCTGCGCGGCACCCCCTACGGACACTTCGGCGACGGCTGCATCCATGTCCGCATCGACTTCGACCTGCTCGGCACGGAGGGCATCGCCCGCTTCCGCCGCTTCTCCGAAGAACTCGCCGACGTGGTCGTCGCCCACGGCGGCTCGCTCTCCGGAGAGCACGGCGACGGACAGGCCCGCGCGGAACTGCTCCCGAAGATGTACGGCCCCGAACTCATCGCCCTCTTCGGGCGCGTGAAGGACATCTGGGACCCGGCAGGACTGCTCAACCCCGGCATGCTCGTGCGCCCCGCCCCGCTCGACACCAACCTGCGCTTCGCCCCGCTGCCGCGCGAACCCGTCGACGTGGCCTTCGGCTACCCGCAGGACGGCGGCGACTTCACGGCGGCGGTCAGGCGGTGCGTGGGCGTCGCCAAGTGCCGTACGTCGACGGCGACTTCACCCACAGGGGTGATGTGCCCGTCCTTCCGCGTGACCGGCGAGGAGGAGCACTCCACGCGCGGCCGCGCCCGCCTCCTGCACGAGATGCTCGCGGGCGAGGTCGTCACCGACGGCTGGCGCTCCACCGAGGTCAAGGACGCCCTCGACCTCTGCCTGTCCTGCAAGGGCTGCCGCTCGGACTGCCCGGTGGGCGTCGACATGGCCACGTACAAGGCGGAGTTCCTGCATCACCACTACGAGGGACGGCGCAGGCCCGCGGCCCACTACACGATGGGGTGGCTGCCGCGCTGGCTGCGCGCCGTCGCGGCGACGCGCACGGCCCCGCTCGTCAACGCCCTTGCCGGGATCGGCCCGTTGGCGGCGCTCGGCAAACGGCTCGGCGGGATCGCGCCCGAGCGGTCGGTCCCGCAGGTGGCGCCGCGCACGTTCCGGCAGTGGTGGCGGCGCACGGGGAACACGAGGAAGCAGCCCCCGGCCGCCCCGCACGTCGTGCTCTGGCCCGACACGTTCACCGACCACCTCGCGCCGTCGGTGGGCCGGGCCGCGGTGCGGGTCCTCGCGGACGCCGGGCTCACCGTCGCGCTGCCGCCGGACGGCGTCTGCTGCGGCCTGACGTACGTCTCGACGGGCCAGCTCGACCGCGCCCGCACCGTCCTGCGCACCACCCTGGACCGGATGGGCCCGCTCCTGGACGCGGGGACGCCGGTCGTCGTCCTGGAGCCGAGCTGCGCCGCGGCGCTCAAGGCCGACCTCGCCGAACTCCTCGGCGACGACCCGCGCGCCCACCGCCTCGCCGCCGCGGTCCGCACCTTCGCACAGGCCCTGGAGGAACTGGCCCCCGACTGGCGGCCGCCCCGCGTCGACCGCCCCGCGGTCGGCCAGACCCACTGCCACCAGCACGCGGTCCTCGGCGACGCGGCCGAACGGCGCCTTCGCGCAAAGGCTGGACTGACCGGCGAGTTGAGCGGCGGCTGCTGCGGGCTCGCCGGGAACTTCGGTTTCGAGCAGGGGCATTACGAGGTGTCGGCGGCCTGCGCGGAGGAGCAACTGCTGCCCGCGGTGCGCGCCGCCGGTGCCGCCGTGGTGCTCGCCGACGGCTTCTCCTGCCGGACCCAGTTGGGGCAGTTGGCGGGGGTGCGGGGGAGGCATCTGGCGGAGGTCCTCGCGGAGGGGATCCCTGGGCCGAAGAGGTGAAGCCCCAACACCTCTGCCGGGCTGGGGCGTTGCCTCTGACGTCAGCGTGATGCGAGTGCCGCAGCGGCACTCCGGGGCGTGACCGTCGCGCCCCGTGGAGCACGTTGCCGGAAGGAAACACGAACCATGAAGATGGCCAAGACTGCCGCGGGGATCGCCGGAGTCGCGCTGGTGCTGGGTGCGGCGTCGACGGCCGTCGCCGCCCCCGCGGGCGACGACAACCAGCTCGTGGACTCGAACACCGTGTCCAAGAACGAGGTCAAGAACCCGCTGAAGGACATCAACGCCCAGGTTCTGATCGCCGGCCTCACCAAGGTCGCGGACAAGCTGAAGACGCAGAACGACCTCGCCAGCAAGACCAACGCCCTCCAGGGCGCGCAGGTCGGCCGCTAACCACCGGGCCCGGGCCCTCGGCGCTCCTCTCCCCCCCTCGGGGCGCCGAAGGCCCGTCCGCCGGTCGATTCGGGACCAAAGTCCCTGGCGGAAGGGACCTTTGCGGGTGAGGTCCGCTGTCCGGTTGAGGCAGGATCAGGATGGTTCATGATCATCTGTCGAGGCGTCAGCTGTCCTGCGCCCGTGAGAAGTCTGGTTGTGCCCGTGCCGGAAGAGCCGAAGGAACCCGAGCAGCGGAAGGGCCCCGAAGGGCCCGATGAACCGGCAGGCGCGGGGGACGGCGCCGGTGCCCGCGCCCTGGTCGTACGCAATCGCCACGACTCCATACCGATGGATCTGCTCTTCCGCGGGGACACCGCCGAACTCGCGAAGCCGCCGAAGAAGACGCTCCCGGCGGCGCATCCGGTGAAGACACCCGGAGCGGCGAAGACCCCGAACCAGCAGCAGACCCCGCACCAGAACCAGCAGCAGACCCCGCACCAGAACCAGCAGAAGCCCCCGAACCAGCAGCAGACCGGGAACCAGCAGAAGGCGCCGGGCTCCTCGCCCCGCCCCGACCGTGATCTCGTCGAACGGCGCGGCCCCGCCTGCTCCGGCTGGTGGGCCCTGCTCGTGGCGCTCCTGTCCCTCGCCGGAGCGGCCGCCCTGATCTGGTCGGGCGGACTCCTCCCCGCACGGCTCACGGAATTCCTCTCGCTGCCCGACCCGCCCCACGACGGGCTCGTCGCCTGGCAGTGGGCGGCGGTCGGCGGCTGCGGGGTCGTCACCCTCTTCACGCTCGGCGGGCTCACCAGGGGCCGGGTCGGCAGCGCCTGGACCCTGTCGCTGTTCGGCCGCTACCGGGGGAGCGTGCGGCGCACGGGACTCGTCTGGATCAGCCCCCTGATGCTGCGGCGCCGCGTGGACGTACGGCTGCGGCACTGGCGCAGCGAACCGATGACGGCCGTCGACGCGCAGGGCGTCGAACTGCGGGTGGTCGTCCTCGTGGTGTGGCAGGTCAAGGACGCGGCGCGGGCGCTGTTCACGGTCGACGACCACACCGCGTATCTGCGGGAGCAGGTGGAGGCGGTGACCGCGCGGGTGGCGTCCAGGCTGCCCGCCGACTCGTTCCGGGAGCCCGCCGACGACGTGCCGACGCTGCGGGACGCGGAGGCCGTCGGCGACGCGCTGAGCGCCACGCTGGCTGCGGA
Organism: Streptomyces sp. NPDC059002; assembly: GCF_042740435.1. NCBI lineage: Bacteria > Bacillati > Actinomycetota > Actinomycetes > Kitasatosporales > Streptomycetaceae > Streptomyces > Streptomyces sp. NPDC059002. The sequence goes on from NZ_JBHYJI010000017.1 coordinate 83,135, forward strand.
GTGCAGGGCGGTCGGCATCGAGGTGTTCTCGGCGCGGCCCACGCGCGTGGAGTACGCCCCCGAGGTGGCCGCCGCGATGCAGCGCAGGCAGATCGCCGCCATCGACGCCAAGCACCGGGACACCGTGCTGACCTCGGTGCTCGACGCGGTGGACGACACCGTACGGCGGCTCACCGAGCGGGGGCTCGTCACACTCGACGACTACGAACGGAAGGCCCTGGTCAAGGACTTGACCGTGGCCTTCTACACGGCGCGCGGGAACGCCGTCGACACCCACTGAGCGGACGCAGGGGGGCGCCGCAGAACCCGACGTACCGAGGAGAGGCCGAAGTGCAGACACCCCGATTCACCGAGGAGATACCCGCCGACTGCGCGTGCGGACACTGCGCCGCGGCCCCGTCCGCCGCCCGCGAGAGCGGGCACCGCTGCGGTGTGCGCGGCGCCCTGGTCGCCGCCGTGGGAGCGGCGGTCCTCGTGGGCGGCGCGTCGGGCACCGCGTCCGCCGAACCCGCGCCGAGCCACGCGGGCTGGGACGGTGCCAAGTACTGGTACAAGGACGCGACCGGCTGGTGGCGGTGGACGTCCCACTACGACAAGTACCTGGCGCGGTCGGGGAAGACGGGCGCGCACAAGACGCCGAAGAGCACGTCCTCGCGCCGCTCCTCCGCCTCCGCCGAGCCGACCTTCCGGGGCCGTCAGGGCTGGGACGCCACCGACCGCGTGTACTGGTACAACAAGGCCGGGCACTGGTACTGGACCAGCCACCGGGACAAGTACGAGCGCTACACCGGCCGTTCGGGAGGCCACACCGCGAAGCCCGCACCCCACCGCGGGGGATCCGGGCACGCGGGCGGCGGCCAGGGCTCGGGCACGCCGAGCCGGCACGGCACGGAGGCCGCCATCTCGTTCGCCATGTCGCACCTCGGCGACCGCTACGTGTGGGGCGGCAACGGCCCGCACGGCTGGGACTGTTCGGGCCTGGTGATGGCGGCCTACCGGCAGGCGGGCATCAGCCTGCCGCGGGTCGCCGACGCCCAGTACCGCGCCACCCGCCCGATCTCGCGCGACCAGCTGCGCCGCGGCGACCTGGTGTTCTGGAGCAGCAACGGCAGCTCGTCCGGCATCCACCACGTGGCGATCTACCTGGGCGGCGGCCAGTACCTGGAGGCCCCGCGGCCCGGCAAGAACGTCCGGGTCTCGTCGTTCAGCTGGTACAACCCGAACATGTACGGCCGGGTCCGCTAGCCCCGGCCCGTGACCTCGCCCGCGAGGGCGCACAGGGCGTGCAGGGACGGGTGGCTCGGGGGCCCGTCGCGGCGGGCGAGGAAGACCGGGATCCGCGGGGCGTCGGGCAGCGGGACATAGCCGACGCCGGGGTGCGGATGCAGGTCGGCCGTCGCGGTGGAGGTGACACCGACCGCGCCGGACGCGGCGATCGCGGCCAGCCAGTCGTCCGTGTTGGCGACGGTGATCATCGCGCCCGGGCGGGCGTCGGCGGGCCACAGGTCGGGGGTGGTCGTGCCCGACACCGTGTTGAGGGCGACGGTGTGCTCCGCGAGATCCGCGAGAGCGAGCCGCGCACGGGACGCCAGCGGACTGTCGACGGGAACGGCGGCCACCCGCCCTTCCGTATAAAGAAGTTCCGTGACCAGCCCCGGGGTGTCGACGGTCCCCCGGAGCAGCGCGGCATCGACGGCGCCGCGGGCGAGCCCCGCCGTACGGTCGTCGATGCGCAGGAGTTCCAGGGGTACGTCGGGGTGCGTGGCGCGCCAGCGGCGCAGGAGCGGCGTCGTATACGGCCCCGCGGCCGACCAGGCGTGCCCGAGCCGCAGCGGACGGCGCACCGAACGCCCCGTGTCCAGCGCGTCCTCGAACGCGGCGACCGCGACGGCGGCCTTGTCCCGGAAGGCGCTGCCCTCCGCGGTGAGCGTGAGGTGATGGGTGGACCGGTCCACGAGACGCGAACCGAGTGCCTCCTCCAGCGCGGCGAGCGTGCGGGACACGGCGGGCTGGGTGATGCGGAGGCGGGCGGCGGCGCGGGTGATGTTGCCTTCGTCGGCGATGGCGAGAAAGCAGCGCAGATGACGCAGTTCGAGGGAGCGGAGCCCTGAACGACCGGGGCTGCTCACGAGCCGCTCCCGCCGCCCACTGCCACGCACTGCCCGCACACCACACTGCTCACGCCCGTCCAACCCGCCCGACCTGTCATGCCTGCGGAGCATAACGGGAGCGCAATCGGCATTTCACGCGCCGCGCGGAGAGCCGTACCTTCGCCATATGGACAGACCTTGCGTACAGCAGCAAAAGGGCTCCACAATCCTGTCGTAGTCCACTAGCTTGGACGGTGAAGTCCAGAGGATTGCACTGATGGCGGGCCGGGTGATCCGGCGGACGGAAGGCTCAGAAGTGAACGTGTCGCGTACCGACCAGGGGGCGGCGACCGGCAGGCGGGGCGCCCTCGGGCCCGTCGGGCTCGTGCTCGCGGGCGGCATCTCCGTGCAGTTCGGCGGGGCGATCGCCGTGAGCGTCATGCCGAAGGCCGGCGCGCTCGGCATCGTGGCCCTGCGGCTCACCTTCGCGGCGCTCGTCCTGCTCATCGTCTGCCGCCCCCGGCTGCGCGGCCACTCGCGCGCCGACTGGGGCACGGTCGTCGCGTTCGGCATCGCCATGGCCGCCATGAACGGGCTCTTCTACCAGTCCGTCGCCCGCATCCCCATGGGCCCCGCCGTCACGCTGGAAGTCCTCGGCCCGCTCGCGCTCTCCGTCCTCGCCTCGCGCCGCGCGGTCAACCTGATCTGGGCCGGGCTCGCACTCGGCGGTGTGTTCCTGCTCGGCGGCGGGGGCGGATTCAGCGGCCTCGACCCGGTCGGTGTCGCGTACGCGCTCGGTGCCGGTGCGATGTGGGCGACGTACATCGTCTTCAGCGCGCGTACGGGGCGGCGGTTCCCGCAGGCCGACGGGCTCGCGCTCGCCATGGCCGTGGCGGCCGTCCTCTTCCTGCCGCTCGGCCTCGTGGAGTCCGGGTCGAAACTGGTCAAGCCGGAGGTCCTCGCGCTCGGCGCGGCGGTCGCCGTGCTGTCGTCCGTGCTGCCCTACACGCTCGAACTCCTCGCGCTGCGGCGGCTTCCCGCGTCCACGTTCGCCATCATGATGAGCCTCGAACCGGCGATCGCCGCGATCGCGGGCTTCCTCATCCTGGGACAGGCCCTCGCCCTCACGGAGGCGCTGGCGATCTCGCTCGTCATCGCGGCGAGCATGGGGGCGGTGCGGTCGCAGGTGGGCGGCCGCGTCCGCAAGCCCGCACCCACGGTGCCGCCCGCGCAGGCTGCGCCCCTGGACCCGACCCCGACCCCGACCCCGGAACGCGTCCCGGGCCCCACGCACTAGCGGCACCGTGGGCTGCGCCCGGCCTGCTCCGTCCTTACGCCTCCGTGAGCGACCCCCGGCACCGTGGGCTGTGCCCACCCGTGCCGCCCAGCGGCACGATTGCCCACAGTGGGACGAACCCGCAGCCGCAAACGCTCGCGAGGGGACGTGGGGGTATGTGCGCACGGAGCACCTTGACCCACGCTGGCGGCAAGCACTGACCGGGGCGTCAACCCCGGGATAGCGAGTACGCACATACCCCCGCGGCCCCGCCCCACAGCCGAACCCAAGGCGAAGACCCCGGCCGAAACTCATGCAAGCATGCTTGCTTGTTTATGGGAGGCGCTGGCATGCTCCAGGCACACCACCGTGCCCCGATAGGAGCGCCCCGTGTCCGAAGTTCTGCCTGTGTTCGTCGACCTGCGCCGGGAGAGTGAGGAACTCGACCGGATCGTAGGGGAGTTGCCGCACGACCGGTGGGGCCTGAGGACGCCCGCCCCGGGCTGGAGCATCGCGCACCAGGTGGCCCACCTCGCCTGGACCGACAGAGCCGCCCTCCTGGCCGCCACCGACCCCGCCGCCTTCGCGACCGAGGCGGCGAAGGCCGCCACCGCCCCCGATTCGTTCGTGGACGACGGAGCGGAGGAAGGCGCGACCCTGCACCCCGCCACGCTGCTGGCCCGCTGGCGCGCAGGCCGCGACGAGCTGTGGCGGATCCTGAGCGAGGCCCCGGCGGGCACCCGACTGCCCTGGTACGGACCGCCGATGGCCGCGCCCTCGATGGCGACCGCCCGCCTCATGGAGACCTGGGCGCACGGCCAGGACATCGCGGACGCGCTCGGCGTGACGAGGAAGCCGACGGAGAGACTGCGGCACGTGGCGCGCATCGGCGTACGGGCGCGCGACTTCGCCTTCGCCGTAAGGGGGTTGACCGCGCCGACGGAGGAGTTCCGCGTGGAGCTGACCTCGCCGGTGACGGACGAGGTGTGGACGTACGGCCCCGAGGACGCGCCCCAGCGGGTCAGCGGCCCCGCGCTGGACTTCTGCCTCCTGGTGACGCGCCGCGCACACCGCGCCGACCTCGCCGTACGGGCGGAGGGCCCGGACGCGGACCGCTGGCTGGACATCGCGCAGGCGTTCGCGGGCCCACCGGGACCAGGCCGCAGCCCGCGCGAGGAGCCCACCCGATGACGCCGCCCCCGACCTCACCCCCGCCCCCACTCCGGATAGGCAACGCCTCCGGCTTCTACGGCGACCGCTTCGACGCCATGCGCGAGATGCTCACCGGAGGCCCGCTCGACGTCCTCACCGGCGACTACCTGGCCGAGCTGACCATGCTGATCCTCGGCCGTGACCGCCTCAAGGACCCGGGGCGTGGCTACGCGAAGACGTTCCTGCGCCAGTTGGAGGAGTGCCTGGGGCTCGCGCGGGAGCGGGGCGTGCGGATCGTGGCGAACGCGGGCGGGCTGAACCCGGCCGGACTGGCGGACGCGGTAAGGGAGTTGGCGGACAGGCTGGGCATCGCGGCGCGGGTGGCGTACGTCGAGGGGGACGACCTCACGGCCCGCTTCCCCGGCGCACTGACCGCCAACGCCTACCTGGGCGGCGCCGGAATCGCGGAGTGCCTGCGTGCGGGCGCGGACGTCGTCGTCACGGGACGGGTGACCGACGCGGCGCTCGTCACCGGCCCCGCGGCGGCGCACTTCGGGTGGGGCCCCACGGAGTACGACAGGCTGGCGGGCGCCGTGGTCGCGGGCCACATCCTGGAGTGCGGAACGCAGGCCACCGGCGGCAACTACGCCTTCTTCGCGGAGCGGGCCGCCGCGGGCGACCTGCGCCGCCCGGGCTTCCCGCTGGCCGAGGTGCACGAGGACGGCTCGGCGGTGATCACCAAGCACGCGGGCACGGACGGTTTCGTGGACGTGGGGACGGTCACCGCGCAGCTCCTGTACGAGACGCAGGGGGCGAGGTACGCGGGCCCGGACGTGACCGCGCGCCTTGACACGGTGACGCTCGCGCAGGAGGGCCCGGACCGCGTACGGGTGTCAGGGGTGCGGGGCGAGGCGCCGCCGCCCACGCTGAAGGTGGGCCTGAACCGGCTCGGCGGCTTCCGCAACGAGGTGGCGTTCGTGCTCACGGGCCTCGACATCGAGGCCAAGGCGGCACTGGTCCGCACGCAGCTGGAGGACGCCTTCGAACGGGCGAAGTCCCGCCCTGCGGAGGTGCGTTGGGAGCTGGCCCGCACGGACCGCGAGGACGCGGCCACCGAGGAGACGGCGAGCGCGCTGCTGCGCCTGGTGGTGCGGGACGCGGACGTGGAGGCGGTGGGCAGGGCGCTGAGCGGCGCCGCGATCGAGCTGGCGCTCGGCAGCTTCCCCGGCTTCCACGTCATGGCCCCGCCGGGGAGGGGCGCGCCGTACGGGGTCTTCGAGGCGGCGTACGTGGCACGGGACGCCGTGGGACACGTGGCGGTCCTGCCGGACGGACAACGCAAAACGATCGCCGAAGGCCACACGGGTGCCCACGCACCCGAAGCCCCACCCCCACCGGACCAAGCCCCACCATCCCCCCTTCCCCCAGGCCCCACCCGCCCCGCCCCCCTAGGCCTGATCGCCGGAGCCCGCAGCGGCGACAAGGGCGGCGACGCGAACATCGGCGTATGGGTGCGGACGGACGAGGCGTGGCGGTGGCTGGCGCACGAGTTGACGGTGGAGCGGCTGTGTGAACTGCTCCCGGAGACCGCCGAGTTGACCGTCGTACGGCACGACCTGCCCAATCTGCGCGCCCTGAACTTCGTCGTGGAGGGGCTGCTCGGCGAGGGCGTCGCCGCGCAGGCCCGTTTCGATCCGCAGGCCAAGGGCCTGGGGGAGTGGCTGCGCGCCCGCCACCTGGACATACCGGAGGTACTCCTGTGACCGTCCTCGCCTCCGCGCTCGACCCCGCGAGCGCCGAGTACGCCGAGCACCGCGAGGCCATGCTGGCCAGGCTCGCCGAGCTCGACGCCGAGCAGGCCAAGGCCCTTGAGGGCGGCGGTGAGAAATACGTCCAACGGCACCACAAACGCGGGAAGTTGCTCGCGCGCGAACGCATCGAGCTGCTGCTCGACCCGGACACGCCGTTCCTGGAGCTGTCCCCGCTGGCGGCCTGGGGCAGCGACTATCCGGTCGGCGCGTCCATGGTCACGGGGATCGGCGTCGTCGAGGGCGTGGAGTGCCTGATCACTGCCAACGACCCGACGGTGCGCGGCGGGGCGAGCAACCCGTGGACGCTGAAGAAGGCGTTCCGGGCGCATGAGATCGGGCACGCGAACCGGCTGCCGTCGATCCACCTCGTGGAGTCCGGCGGCGCGGACCTGCCGTCCCAGAAGGAGATCTTCATCCCGGGCGGCGCCCTCTTCAAACATCTCACGCAGTCGTCGGCGGCCGGGATCCCCACCGTCGCCGTCGTCTTCGGCAACTCCACGGCGGGCGGCGCCTACGTCCCCGGCATGAGCGACCACGTGATCATGGTCAAGGAGCGGGCGAAGGTCTTCCTCGGGGGGCCTCCGCTGGTGAAGATGGCGACCGGCGAGGAGAGCGACGACGAGTCGCTCGGCGGCGCCGAGATGCACGCCCGCACCTCGGGCCTCGCCGACTATCTGGCCGAGGACGAGCACGACGCGCTGCGCCAGGCCCGCAGGGTCGTCTCGCGCCTCAACTGGCGCAAGGCGTACGCCGATCCGGACCCGGTCGCGGTCGTGCCGCCCAAGTACGAGGAGGACGAGCTCCTCGGCATCGTCCCCGGCGACCTGAAGAAGCCGTTCGACCCGCGCGAGGTCATCGCCCGGGTCGTCGACGGCTCCGACTTCGACGAGTTCAAGCCGCTGTACGGGCCGAGCCTCGTCACGGGCTGGGCGCGGCTGCACGGCTATCCGGTCGGCGTCCTCGCCAACGCGCAGGGCGTGCTCTTCAGTGAGGAGTCCCAAAAGGCGGCGCAGTTCATCCAGTTGGCGAACCAGCGGGACATCCCGCTGCTCTTCCTGCACAACACGACCGGTTACATGGTCGGCAAGGAGTACGAGCAGGGCGGCATCATCAAGCACGGCGCGATGATGATCAACGCCGTCTCCAACTCGAAGGTGCCGCACCTCTCCGTCCTCATGGGCGCGAGCTACGGCGCGGGCCACTACGGCATGTGCGGGCGCGCCTACGACCCCCGTTTCCTCTTCGCCTGGCCGAGCGCCAAGTCGGCGGTGATGGGGCCGCAGCAGCTCGCCGGGGTGCTGTCCATCGTCGCGAGGCAGTCCGCGGCCGCGAAGGGGCAGCCGTACGACGATGAGGCGGACGCCGCGCTGCGCGCCATGGTGGAGCAGCAGATCGAGTCGGAGTCGCTGCCGATGTTCCTGTCGGGGCGGCTCTACGACGACGGGGTCATCGACCCGCGCGACACCCGCACCGTTCTCGGATTGTGCCTGTCCGCGATCCACACGGCCCCCTACGAGGGCGCGCGCGGCGGCTTCGGCGTCTTCCGGATGTGAGGAACTCCCCATGATTACTTCCCTGTTGGTGGCCAATCGGGGCGAGATCGCCTGCCGTGTCTTCCGTACCTGCCGGGAGCTCGGCATCGCCACGGTCGCCGTGCACTCCGACGCCGACGCGGACGCCCTGCACGTACGGGAGGCGGACTGTGCCGTACGGCTTCCGGGGGCGTCGCCCGCCGAGACGTATCTGCGCGGCGAGCTGATCGTGAAGGCCGCGCAGGCGGCGGGCGCGGACGCCGTCCACCCCGGCTACGGCTTCCTCTCCGAGAACGCCGACTTCGCGCGCGCCGTCCTCGACGCGGGCCTGGTGTGGATCGGTCCGCCGCCCGAGGCGATCGAGGCGATGGCGTCCAAGACGCGCGCCAAGGAACTGATGGGCGTCGAGCCGCTCAAGGAGGTCACCGAGGCCGATCTGCCGGTCCTGGTGAAGGCGGCGGCGGGCGGCGGCGGGCGCGGTATGCGCGTCGTGCGGGAACTGGCCGCGCTGGACGGGGAGTTGGCGGCGGCGCGGGCCGAGGCGGCGAGCGCCTTCGGGGACGGCGAGGTGTTCGTCGAGCCGTTCGTCGAGGGCGGGCGCCACGTCGAGGTGCAGATCATGGCCGACGCACACGGCACGGTGTGGGCGCTCGGCACCCGCGACTGCACGCTCCAGCGCCGCCACCAGAAGGTCATCGAGGAGTCACCGGCGCCGGGGCTGTCCCCGGAGCTCGTCGGCGAGCTGCACGCGCAGTCCGTGCGCGCCGCCCGCGTCACGGACTACCGGGGCGCGGGCACGGTGGAGTTCCTCGTCGCCGATGGCCGGGCGCACTTCCTGGAGATGAACACCCGCCTCCAGGTCGAACACCCCGTCACCGAGGCCGTGTTCGGGGTCGACCTGGTGGCGCTGCAGATCCGCGTCGCGGAGGGCCACGCGCTGGAGGAGGAGCCGCCGCGTGCGCACGGGCACGCCGTCGAGGCCCGCCTCTACGCCGAGGACCCGGCGGCGGGCTGGGCCCCGCAGACCGGCACCCTGCACCGCATCGCCGTGCCCGGCGTGCGCCTCGACACCGGGTACGCGGCGGGCGACACCATCGGCGTGCACTACGACGCCATGCTCGCCAAGGCCGTCGCGCACGCCCTCACGCGCGCCGAGGCCCTGCGGGCGCTGTCCCGCGCCCTGGAGCGGGCCGAGGTGCACGGCCCCGTCACCAACCGCGACCTGCTCGTACGCTCCCTGCGGCACCCGGAGTTCACCGGCGCCCGGATGGACACCGGCTTCTACGACCGGCACCTCGCCGACCTCGCGGCCGCCGCACCCGACCCGCACGCCCCGCTGGCCGCGGCGCTCGCCGACGCGCACGGCCGCTCCCGGTTCGGCGGCTGGCGCAACCTCCGCTCACAGACCCGCGTCAAGCGCTACCGCACCGAGCCCGACGGCACCGAGCACGAGGTCCGCTACGACCACACCAGGGCCGGTCTCACCGCCGAAGGGGTGCGCGTCGTCACCGCGACCTCCGCCCGCGTCGTACTCGAAGTCGACGGCGTACGACGGGAGTTCACGATCACGCGGTACGGCGACGGCGACGGCGACCGCGTCTACGTCGGAACCCCCCGCGGCGTCACCGCCCTCACCGCGCTGCCCCTGCTCCCCGAACCCACCGCGCGCCGCGAGCCGGGCTCGCTGCTCGCCCCGATGCCCGGCACCGTCGTCCGCGTCGCCGAGGGACTCGCCGAAGGGGCGCGGGTCACCGCCGGGCAGCCCCTCATCTGGCTGGAGGCCATGAAGATGGAGCACCGCATCTGTGCCCCCGCCTCCGGAACGCTCACCGCCCTGCATGCCGCCCCCGGCCGTCAGGTCGAGGTCGGCGCGCTGCTCGCCGTCGTACAGGACTCCAACGGAGTCGTACAGGAGGAAGAGTCCGTATGAGCACCGCACGCAGCACAGCTCGCAGCACCGTCCTCGAAACCGAGGAGCACCAGGCCCTGCGCGCCGCCGTCGCCGCACTCGGCAAGCGCTACGGCCGCGACTACATGACCCGCGTCGTCCAGGGCGAAGGACACCCCGACGAACTGTGGGCGGACGCCGCCAAGCTCGGCTACCTCGGCGTGAACCTGCCCGAGGAGTACGGCGGCGGGGGCGGCGGCATCGCCGAACTCTCCATAGTCCTGGAGGAGTTGGGGGCCGCCGGCTGCCCCCTGCTCATGATGGTCGTCTCGCCCGCGATCTGCGGCACCGTCATCGCCCGCTTCGGCACCGAGGCGCAGAAGCGGGCGTGGCTGCCCGGGCTCGCCGACGGATCGCGCACGATGGCCTTCGGCATCACCGAGCCGGACGCGGGCTCCAACTCGCACCGCATCACCACCACGGCCCGCCGCGACCCCGACACCGGCGACTGGCTCCTGACCGGCCGCAAGGTCTTCATCTCCGGCGTCGACATCGCCGACGCCACCCTGATCGTCGGCCGTACCTCCGACGCCCGCACCGGCAACCTCAAGCCCTGCCTGTTCATCGTCCCGCGCGACGCCGAAGGCTTCCAGCGGCGGCAGATCGAGATGGAACTCCAGGCCCCGGAGAAGCAGTTCGAGCTCGTGCTCGACGACGTACGGCTGCCCGCCGACGCGCTCGTCGGCGACGAGGACGCGGGCCTGCTCCAGCTCTTCGCGGGGCTCAACCCCGAGCGCATCATGACGGCCGCCTTCTCCCTCGGCATGGCCCGCTACGCACTGCACCGCGCCACCGGGTACGCCAAGGAACGCAGCGTGTGGAAGTCCCCGATCGGCGCCCACCAGGCCATCGCGCACCCGCTCGCCCAGTCCCACATCGAGATCGAACTGGCCCGCCTGATGATGCAGAAGGCCGCCAGGCTCTACGACGACGGGGACGACACCGGCGCGGGCGAGGCCGCCAACATGGCCAAGCTCGCCGCCGCCGACGCCTGTGTGAAGGCCGTCGACCAGGCCGTGCACACCCTCGGCGGCAACGGCCTCACCAAGGAGTTCGGGCTCGCCTCGCTCATCGTGGCCGCGCGGGTGGCGCGGATCGCGCCGGTGAGCCGGGAAATGATCCTCAACTACGTGTCCCACCAGACCCTCGGCCTGCCCAAGTCGTACTGAGGAGCCCGCCCATGAGCCTGTCCGTCTCCTCGGCCCCGCGCGGCATCGTCACCGTCACCCTGGACCTGCCCGAGCGGCGCAACGCGCTCTCGGCCGGCCTGGTGGGGGCGCTGACCGAGGCGCTCGACGACCTCGGCGGCGACGCCGACTGCCGCGCCGTCCTCCTCACCCACACCGGCGGCACGTTCTGCGCGGGCGCCGACCTGAAGGACCCGCCGGACCCCGCGGAATTCGTGGCGCTGCTCCGGCGGATCGTCGCGCTGCCCAAACCGGTGATCGCCCGGGTGGACGGGCACGTACGGGCGGGCGGGCTCGGACTGCTCGGCGCCTGCGACCTGGCCGTCGCGGGCCCCGCGTCCTCCTTCGCGTTCACGGAGGTGCACATCGGCGTCGCGCCCGCCGTGATCTCCATGCCCCTGCTGCCCCGCCTCGACCCGAGCGCCGCGGCCCGCTACCACCTCACCGGGGAGCGCTTCGACGGCGCGGAAGCCGCGCGGATCGGCCTCGTCACGGCGTACGCCACCGACGTGGACGGCACGCTCCAGGCCATGCTCGACGGGGTGCGCAAGGCCGCTCCCGGCGCCCTGGCCGAGACGAAGAAGCTGCTCACGGTTAAGGTGCTCGACGCATTCGACCACCAATCGGACGCCCTCATCGCCCTGTCCGCACGGCTCTTCGGCTCCGCCGAGGCGGCGGAGGGCATGGCGGCGTTCTTCGAACGACGGGAGTGCCGATGGGCGCTTTGACCGCCGCCGACCGCGCGCCCAAGCAGGACCGCAGCCGTGCCACCCGCCAGAAGCTCCTTGAGGCCGCCGTGTCCTGCCTCGCCGAGCACGGCTGGGCGGGCTCCACGGTCTCCGTGGTCGCCGAGCGCGCGGGGGTCTCGCGGGGCGCGGCACAGCACCACTTCCCGACCCGCGAGGACCTCTTCACGGCCGCCGTCGAATACGTCGCCGAACAGCGCTCCACGGCCCTGCGCGCCCTGCCCGCCCAGGACCGTGCCTCCGTCGTCGCCGCCCTCGTCGACCTCTACACGGGCCCCCTCTTCCGCGCGGCCCTGCACCTCTGGGTCGCCGCGTCCAACGAGCCCCAACTCGGCTCCCGCGTCACGGAACTCGAATCCCGCGTCGGCCGCGAGACCCACCGCATCGCGGTGGAACTCCTCGACGCCGACGAGTCCCGCCCCGGCGTCCGGGAGACGATCCAGGGCCTCCTGGACATGGCCCGCGGCCTCGGCCTCGCGAACCTGCTCACGGATGACGGGGCGCGACGGGAACGGGTGGTGGCGCAGTGGACGGTGCTGGTGGGCTCGGCGCTCGGCTGACGGCGCGTCGTCCTCAATCGCCGGGGAAATCCAGCCCCTCCGGCGATTGAGGAGCGGGGTCCGGGGCAGAGCCCGAGGCATCGGCCCACGGAGGCGTCAGCGGGAGATCTCGTCGTACCCCTCGATGGCCTGGGGAGCCCGCGCCGCAGGACCCACATACCGAGCCGAGGGGCGGACCAGCCGCCCCGTCCGCTTCTGCTCGAGAATGTGCGCCGACCACCCCGCGGTCCGCGCGCACGTGAACATCGACGTGAACATGTGCGCCGGCACCTCCGCGAAGTCGAGGACGATCGCCGCCCAGAACTCCACGTTGGTGGCGAGGACGCGGTCGGGACGGCGGGCGTGCAGCTCGTCGAGGGCCGCCTTCTCCAGCGCCTCGGCGACCTCGAAGCGGGGCGCGCCCAGCTCGCGGGCGGTACGCCGGAGCACGCGCGCACGCGGGTCCTCCGCCCGGTACACCCGGTGCCCGAAGCCCATGAGCCGCTCGCCCTTGTCGAGGGCCTGCTTGACGTAGGCGACGGCGTCCCCCGTGCGCTCGATCTCCTCGATCATGCCGAGGACGCGGGAGGGGGCGCCGCCGTGCAGCGGTCCCGACATGGCGCCCACGGCCCCGCTCAGCGAGGCCGCCACGTCGGCGCCGGTGGACGCGATGACGCGGGCGGTGAACGTGGAGGCGTTCATGCCGTGTTCGGCGGCCGAGGTCCAGTAGGCGTCGACGGCCCGGACGTGCTTGGGGTCGGGCTCTCCGCGCCAGCGCTTCATGAAGCGCTCGACGACGGTGTCGGCCTTGTCGATCTCCCGCTGCGGGACCATCGGCAGGCCCTGTCCGCGGGCCGACTGGGCGACGTAGGACAGCGCCATGACGGCGGCGCGCGCCAGGTCGTCGCGGGCCTGCTGCTCGCTGATGTCGAGGAGCGGGCGCAGCCCCCACACGGGCGCGAGCATCGCGAGCGCGGACTGGACGTCGACGCGGATGTCTCCGGAGTGCACCGGGATCGGGAAGGGCTCGGCGGGCGGCAGGCCGGGGTTGAAGGCTCCGTCGACGAGCAGGCCCCACACGTTCCCGAAGGAGACGTGGCCGACCAGATCCTCGATGTCGACGCCCCGGTAACGGAGGGCGCCGCCCTCCTTGTCCGGTTCGGCGATCTCCGTCTCGAACGCGATGACTCCTTCAAGTCCGGGTACGAAGTCGGACATCAGGCGGCTCCTCGTGATGTGTTCGACAAGATGGCTGCGAGAGATGGGTTGCGATCAGCTCGTGACCATGTGTCAGAAATGGGCAATCTCGGTCCGGTTACGCGGTCGTATGCGTCGACTTCGCCGACTCGCGGTCCGGAACGGTCACCCCGGTCATGCCCCGTGAGGCTGGTGGTCACCCAACCGATTCGGCAGCAGGACGATATCCCTTGGTGCCACCGTTGGCGATGGAATGCGGCACTCAGTGCCACACGTCACCTCTCCATGGCCCAGTGCGCCCCCTCGGGCGCCCCTTCGTATACGGCAAGATGACCGCGTGACCGACTCCAGTGCCCCCGTTCCCGAACCGGCCCACATGCGCGAGCAGTACGGCACCGAAGGGTTCGCCGAGGCCGCGCTGCCCGCCGACCCCCTGGAGCAGTTCGCGCTCTGGTTCAAGGAGGCGGTGCGCGACACGGACGCCATCCACGAGCCGAACGCCATGGTCGTCTCCACGGCCGACGCCGAGGGCCGGCCCAGCTCCCGCACGGTGCTCCTGAAGGGCTTCGACGAGCGCGGCTTCGTCTTCTTCACCAACTACGAGTCCCGCAAGGCCCGCGAGCTCACCGCCAACCCGCACGTCTCCCTGCTCTTCCCCTGGCACCCCATGGCCCGCCAGGTCATCGTCTCCGGCACGGCGGCCCGCGTCGGCCGCGAGGAGACCGTCGCCTACTTCCGCACCCGCCCGCACGGCTCCCAACTCGGCGCCTGGGCCAGCGCCCAGTCCTCCGTGCTCGCCTCACGGGCCGAACTCGACCGCGCGTACGCCGACTTGGCGGCCCGCTACCCCGAGGGCGAACAGGTCCCCGTCCCGCCGAACTGGGGCGGCTTCCGGGTCACCCCGACCGCGGTGGAGTTCTGGCAGGGCCGCGCGGACCGCCTGCACGACCGTTTGAGGTATGTGCGGGCGGGTGGCGGGAGCGGCTGGAGGGTCGTGCGCCTCAGCCCGTGAATATCCAGCCCGTCCGGCGTTTGAGGACGAGCCGGGCCGCAGGCCGCGACTCACCACGGTGCCGACCGGCGATTCACCCCGTCAGGACCCCGTCCAGAAACGGCTCGATGGCCGCGCGCCAAGCGTCCGGCTGGTCGTAGTGCACGAGATGCCCCGCATCGGCCACCTCCGCGTACTCCCCACGGGGCAGCACCCGCACCATCTCCTGGGACTCCGCACGGCCCAGCTCGCCGTCCAGGCCGCGGACGACGAGGGCGGGACAGCGGACCTGGATCAGCTCCTCCCAGTGCGCGTCGTGCACCCACGTCTCGCGGGACTTGAGCATCTGGGCGCGGTCGAAGACGGGCCGCCAGCCGTCCGGGCCCTCGGTCATCACCTCGGCGAAGAACTCGCCGCGGGCGGGGTTGGGGCGCTCCACCCAGGGGTCGTCCTCGCCGAACCACTTGCGTACGTCGGCGAGCGTGGCGAAGGGGACGGGCCAGGACTTGAACCAGTCCTCCCATTCGCGCTGCGACGCGGCGCCGAGCGCGGAGGCCCGCATGTCGCAGATGATCAGGCCCCGGACGAGATCGGGGCGGCGCGCGGCGAGCTGCCAGGCGGTGAGGGCGCCCATGGAGTGGCCGATGAGCACGGCGGGCGCGAGGCCGAGCTGGACGAGGGCGGCCTCGGCGTCGTCCACGTAGGCGTCGCGGCTGTAGGGGCCCTCGGGGGGTTTCTCGCTCCGGCCGTGGCCGCGCTGGTCGAGTGCGACCGCGCGATGCCGTTCGGAGAGCCAGCGGGCGGTGCCCGCCCAGTGGGATGCGCGGCCCATGAGGCCGTGCAGTAACAGCACTCCGCCGGGTGATCCCTCGGCCTCCCTGAGCTTGGGAGGATCGGCGAACTCCCAGGCGGCGAGGTGTACGCCACCCGCGCCCGTCACGTCGATGCGCCGCACCATGTCTTCTGGCACCCCCCTTGATTCCGCTCGGGATCCACACCTGGTCCTGCTCCGCACCCCCGCACGCTATCGAACCCCCTTTCGAAAGCGCCCGGCTCGGCGACAACACCCCTCGTTCGGGTGACCGGCCTCAAGGATTGACCGGCGCTGCCGAGGGGAGATCTTCATCGGGAGGCGGGCCGCTCGGGGAAATCGGTCCGAGGGGAATGACCCTGGGAGCTCGGGGCTCCGGGTCAGCACAGGGGAGGACAGGCCCCGGCGCTCAAGGGCGCCGGGGCCCTCTGCTGGTCCGCGGGCGGCACGCGCACGCGCACCAGGCGGACGTTCGCGCTCACCAGACGGGCGCATCCTCCCGCCCCCTCTCCGGCCGTGCGGCCAGACCCGGTGCCGACACGGTCAAGAGCCCTCAGGTCATATGCCTCTCGCGACAGCCTTGCACGCAAAACGCTCGGGCGCTGCGATTCCGCACACTGAATCTTGGACTCCAGGGGATCTCGCGGAGAACCCTGAGTCCGGTCAACTTCCCCTTCCACAACGGAAGTTGACCTCAGTGCCCACATCCGGCGACGGGCGCCCCAACGCTCGGCGACCGCCGCCAGGGCGGAACGCTCAGCGCTTGGCGACGAAGACGTGCGAGGCGATCTCCGAGGCCAGCTCCGCGGCCTCACCGCTGCTGCCCACGAGCACCCCGCCCGCGGACTCCGTCACGCTCACCACGGAGCCGGGCTGCACGCCCGCACGCCGCAGCGTGTACATCAGCTGGGCGTCCGTCTGGATCGGCTCGCCGATGCGGCGCACCACGACGGTCTTGCCCTCGGTGCCCGGGTCGAGCTCCATCAGGGAGACCATGCCCTCGTCGAGGAACGGGTCCGCGCCGTCCTTCTCGCCCAGCTCCTCCAGGCCCGGGATCGGGTTGCCGTACGGAGACTCGGTGGGGTGGCGAAGCAGCTCGAGGACGCGGCGCTCCACCGCCTCGCTCATCACATGCTCCCAGCGGCACGCCTCGGCGTGCACCTGCTCCCACTCCAGCCCGATCACGTCGACGAGCAGGCACTCCGCCAAGCGGTGCTTGCGCATCACACGGGTGGCCAGCCGACGGCCCTCCTCGGTGAGCTCCAGGTGACGGTCGCTCGCGACCGCCACCAGGCCGTCGCGCTCCATGCGCGCCACGGTCTGGCTCACCGTCGGTCCGCTCTGGTCCAGCCGCTCGGCGATCCGGGCGCGCATGGGGACCACACCTTCCTCCTCCAGCTCGAGGATGGTGCGCAAATACATCTCAGTGGTGTCAATCAGCCCCGACATGGGTGCCCCTCAGAATTCGCTCGTGCGCTGGCCCTGCCCTCAATTCTGACGCATACCACTGACAACCGTGCCGCGCCGGTGGAATTCCCGCCGCTGACGGGCCTGCGGCAGTGTTGACACGGTGCAGGTCCAGACCGCAACGTGATGCGAATGAGCGCCAAGAGCGAGAGCAAACTGATCGGCCAGTACTTCGACGCCGCCATCGACCTGCTTCAGCGCGTACGCGACGAGGAGTCCGGGAACGTCGCGGCGGCGGGCACCCTGCTCGCCGACGCCGTCGAGGGCGACGGGCGGCTCTTCGCCTTCGGCGCGGGGCACTCCTCGCTCGCCGCGCAGGACGTCGTCTACCGCGCGGGCGGCCTCGCCCTGATGAACCTGCTCGCCGTGCCCGGCGTCGTCGGCGTCGACGTCATGCCCGCGACGCTCGGCTCCGCCCTGGAGCGGGTCGACGGGCTCGCGGGCGCCGTCCTCGACTCCTCGCCGGCCAGGCCCGGCGACGTACTCGTGATCATCTCGCTCTCCGGGCGGAACTCGCTGCCCGTGGAGATGGCGATGAACGCCCGCGCGCTCGGCCTGAAGGTCATCGGCGTCACATCGGTGGCGTACGCGACGCAGACCCGCTCCCGGCACGTCTCGGGGACGTTCCTCAAGGACCACTGCGACGTGGTGATCGACTCCAAGGTCGCCGTGGGGGACGCGGAGCTGTCCCTCGACGGGGTCGACGCGCCCTTCGGGTCGGCGTCCAGCGTGGTCACCAACGCGCTCATGCAGTCGATGATGGCCGCGGCCATCGAGCAGCTCGCCGCGCGCGGGGTCCAGCCGCCCCTCCTGCGCTCGGGGAACGTGGACGGCGGCCACGACTGGAACGGCCATGTCTTCGAGCAGTACGGGGACCGGATCTTCTACCGCCGCTGACCCGGCGGGAACCGCACCCGGACGGTGAGCCCGCCGTCCCGGTTGGCCTCGGCCGCGACGTCCGCCCCGTGCGCCCGCGCGATCGCCGACACGATGGACAGGCCCAGCCCGGCACCCTCCCCACGCGCGTGGGTGCGCTCCCGCAGCCGCCGGAACGGCTCGAAGAGCTGCGGCACGGTCTCCGGGGGGACCTCCGGGCCCGTGTTGGCGACCTCCAGGGTGCCGTCCTCGTCGACGCGTACGGTGACGCTGCCGGCCGGCACGTTGTAGCGGACCGCGTTCGCCACCAGGTTGTGGACGAGGCGGTCCAGGAGCACCCCGTCGCCCTCCACCGTCAGCGGCCCGGCCGCGACGGACACGGTGACGTCGTGCTCGGCGGCCTCTTCGGAGAGGCCCTCCGCGACCGCGTGCGCGAGCACGTCCACCGCGACCGGCTCCCACCGGTCCAGGCCCTGCTCCGAGGCGGCGAGCAGCAGCAGCCCCTCGATGAGGTGCTCGCTGTCGTCCGCCACGGAGATCAGCTTCGAGCGGATCATCGCCACCCGCTCCGGGCCGGGATCGCCGGAGAGGCCGATCTCGGCGGCCGCCCGCTGCACGGCGAGCGGGGTGCGCAGCTCGTGGGCCGCGTTGGCCGCGAACCGCTGCTGCGCGCCGACCAGGCGCTCTATCCGGTCCAGCATCTCGTCGAAGGTGTCGGCGAGCCGCTTCAGCTCGCCCGGCGGGGCGTCCAGGGCGATCCGCTCGTGCAGATTGGCGCCCGAGAGCCGGCGCGCGGTGCCGGTGATCACGGCGACGGGGCGCAGCACGCGTCCCGCCATCCACCAGGCGAGGGCGATCGACAGCACGGCGTACGCGGCGAACACGATGACCGAGACCGTCAGGAGGCGGTTCAGGGCGGCCTCTCCCGCGACGTCGCTGACCCTCGCGAGGGCGAGGCTCTCGGCGTCGATGGCAAACCGCGTGCCCTGCACCGGGGTGGCGGGAACCGCCGTGACGGCCGAGAGCGGGAGGCTGTTCTTCCACGGCGGGGTGGGGTCCCGGGGGACGGCGGTGGTCACCGCCGTACTGATGGAGGAGTAGAGCCCCTGCTCCACCAGCAGATACACGAGGCCCGTCAGGAGTGCCCCGGCGAGGACGAGAAGCCCGCCGTACAGCGTGGTCAGCCTGGCCCGTTCGCTGCTCATCCGCAGCCGCAGGGGAGCCCCGCCGATCACAGGGACCGCCCCGTGATCCGGTACCCGGCCCCCGGCACCGTCTCCACCACCTGCGGCTCGCCCAGCTTCGCGCGCAGCTTGGAGAGGGTGACGCGGACCGCGTTGGTGCGGTAGCTGGTGTCCTCCTCCCAGACCTGCTCGATCAGGTCCTCGCCGCTGACCACCGCGCCGTCCGCCCGCAGCAGCGCCTCGAGGACCGCGAACTCCTTGCGGGACAGGGCGAGATGGCGCCCGTCCCTGCTGGCCTGGCGGCGCGCGGTGTCCAGGACGAGACCGGCCCGCTCGATCACCGGCGGCAGCGCGGGCCGGGCACGGCGGCCCAGCGCGAGGACCCGGGCGAGCAGCTCGTCGTACGCGAAGGGCTTGGTCAGATAGTCGTCCGCGCCGAGTCCGAGCCCCGCGACCCGGTCACGCACCGTGCCCGCCGCCGTCAGCATCAGGACCCGGGTGAGGAGCCGCTGCTGTACGACGCGGCGGCACACCTCGTCGCCGTGCAGGCCCGGCAGATCGCGGTCCAGGATCATCACGTCGTACTCCCCGAGCTGCAGTTTGCGCAGCGCGGTCAGGCCGTCGGACGCGATGTCGACGGCCACCGCGTCACGCCGGAGCCCGTCGGCGATCATCTCGGCCAGGAAGTCCTCGTCCTCCACCAGCAGTACGCGCATGCCGCCCTGTGTACCTGAGAGTGACCTTTCGTCGGTGTAAGCGTCTCCGTTGAGAGAAACGAAACCCCGCTTCCCACCAGCCTGTGGCCGTCACCCACGCCCCACGTGAAGGGAAGCCACGTCATGAGGACTCGCAAGCGCTCAGCGGCTCTCGCGTCAGGATTCGCCGCCCTCGCCCTGTTCGCGGGGGCCTGCTCCGGCGGCTCCGACGACTCCGCGGCGAGCGGCTCGGGCAGCGGCAGCGGCGGCGGCAAGGGCGCCGAGGCCGACAAGGCGTTCAAGCAGCGCGAATGCCTGCGCAAGCACGGATTGAAGGTGCCCGAGCCCAAGTCGGGCCAGGACTCCCGTGGCCTGACCATCGGCGGCGACCTGCCCAAGGAAAAGATGGAGAAGGCCATGAAGGAGTGCGGCCTGGGCGGTACGTCCAAGGGCGGCGGCGTCTCGCAGGCCGACAAGGACAAGATGCTCAAGTACGCCCAGTGCATGCGCAAGAACGGCTACAACATGCCCGACCCAAAGTTCGACGGCGGAGCCATGCAGGCCCTGCCCATGCCCAAGGGTGCTGACGCCAAGAAGATGGAGAAGGCCGCCAAGGCGTGCAAGGGCATCGTCGAATGAGGCGCCGCACCGCCGTCGTCGCCACCGTCGTGGCGCTGCTCGCCGTCACCGGCGGCGGCATCGCCGTCACCGCGCTCGCCGACGCGGACGACGACCACGGGTCCGCCGGGCGGGACGCCGGCCTCCCGGCCGCCACCGCGTCCGTCGAGCGCGGCGACCTCACCAGCGGCTCCCAGGTGGACGGCACCCTCGGCTACGCCAAGGAACGCAAGGTCAACGCGGGCGCCACGGGCACCCTCACCTGGTCCGCCGAGTCCGGCTCCACGGTCCGGCGCGACGGCCGCCTCTACGAGGTGAACGGCGCCCCCGTCCGCCTCATGTACGGCTCCGAGCCCATGTACCGCACGCTGAAGCCGGGCGACAAGGGCAACGACGTACGGCAGTTGGAACAGAACCTGGTGGCCCTCGGGTACGGCACCGGGCTCGCCGTCGACGACACCTACACCGACGGCACCGCCGTCGCGGTCAAACGCTGGCAGAAGGCCCACGACCGCAAGCAGACCGGGCGCGTGGGCCCCGAGCAGATCTCCTTCCAGCCCTCCGCGGTCCGCGTGAAGTCCGCCGAATCCACCGTCGGCGACCAGGTCGCACCCGGCAAACCCGTGCTCGCCACGACCGGTTCCGAACGCGTCGTACGCATCCAACTCGACGTCGCCGAGGGCAAGTTGGCCAAGAAGGGCACGAAGGTGACCGTCACCCTGCCCGACGGCACCACCGTCGACGGCAAGGTCGCCGCCGTCGGCAAGACCGCCAAACCCGGCGACGACCCCAGCGACAAGACCCCCAAGATCCCGGTCACCGTCACCTTCGACGACCCCGGCAAGGTCGACGGATTCGACCAGTCGCCGGTCACCGTCAATCTCACGGGCGAGACGCGCGAGGACGTCCTCTCCGTACCCGTCAACGCGCTGCTCGCGCTGCCCGGCGGCGGCTTCGGCGTCCAGGTCGTCGAGGGCGGCCGCGCCCACGAGGTCAAGGTCGGGCTCGGCATGTTCGGGCAGGGCAGGGTCGAGGTGAGCGGCGGGGGACTGCGGGCCGGGATGAAGGTCGGGGTGCCGAAGGTATGAGCCCCCCTCAAGAGGCGCCGCCCGTCGTGGAGCTGGCCGGTGTCACCAAGGAGTACCCCGGCGGGGTCGCCGCCCTGCGCGGCGTCGATCTGACCGTCGCGCAAGGAGAACTCCTCGCCATCGTCGGACCCTCCGGATCCGGCAAGTCGACGCTCCTGCACATCGTCGGCACCCTCGACCGGCCCACCGCGGGCTCCGTCGCCATCGCCGGGCACGACGTCGCGGCCCTCGCCGACCGCAGCCTCTCCGCGCTGCGCGCCCGGCACATCGGCTTCGTCTTCCAGGCCTTCCACCTGGTGCCCGGCATCAGCGCCCGCGACAACGTCGCCGAAGGGCTGCTGTACTCCGGCCTCCCGCGCGCCGAACGCCGCCGCAGGGCCGCGTACGCCCTGGAACGCGTCGGCCTCGCCGACCGCATGAAGCACCGGCCGCACGAACTCTCCGGCGGCCAGAAGCAGCGCGTCGCCATCGCCCGCGCGGTCGTCGGCGAGCCCGACCTCCTCCTCGCCGACGAGCCCACCGGCGCGCTCGACTCGGAGTCCGGCGACGCGGTCATGACCCTGCTGCACGACCTCAACGCGGAGGGCGCCACCATCGCCGTCATCACCCACGACGTGGAGATCGCCGAGCGGTTGCCCCGGCAGGTGCGGATTCGGGACGGGCGGGTGGTCGCGGATGTGCGGGTGGCCGAGGCTGAAGCGGGGGTGGGGTTCGGTGCGTAGGAACGCCCGGTTGAAAGCCGCCCGGCTCGGGCCGCGGGACGTTCTGCACGTCGGGTCCGCCGGGCTGCGCAGTCGGCCCGTGCGCGTCGTCCTCTCCGCGCTCGGCATCGCCATCGGCATCGCCACCATGGTCGCCGTCGTCGGCATCTCCTCGTCCAGCCAGGCCCAACTCATGCGGGAACTCGACAAGTTGGGCACGAACATGCTGGTCGCATCGCCGGGCGAGGCGATGTTCTCCGGTGAGTCGGTGACGCTGCCGCCCGATGCCGCCGGGCGGGTCTCGCGGATCGACGGGGTCGAGGACGTCGGCGCCACCGGCGATCTCGAACGGTCCGTGCGGCGCAGCGAGAAGATCTCCGAGGAGGAGACGGGCGGCATCTCCGTGAAGGCCGCCACGGAAGGCCTGCTGAAGGTGTTGCGGGGGCGGATGGCGCAAGGGAGCTGGTTCAACGCCGCGAACAGCCGCTATCCGTCGGTCGTCCTCGGCGGTGTGGCCGCCGAGCGGCTCGGCATCACCTCGCCCGGGCAGCAGGTCTGGCTCGGTGACCGGTACTTCACCGTCATCGGCATCCTCGGCCCGCTGCCGCTCGCGCCGGACATCGAGCGGTCCGCGCTGACCGGGTGGGACGCCTCGAAGAAGCTGCTCGGCTTCGACGGGCATCCGACGTCGGTGTACGAGCGCTCCACGGACGCCTCCGTACGCGATGTGCGGAGCCTGCTCGCCCCGTCCATCGACCCGGAGAATCCGCGCAACGTCCAGGTCACCGATCCGTCGTCGGCGCTCCAGGCGAAGGCGGCGACGGAGGGGGCGTTCTCCACGCTGCTCCTCGGGCTCGGCGGGATCGCGCTCCTGGTGGGTGGCGTCGGCGTCGCCAACACCATGATCATCTCGGTCCTTGAGCGGCGGTACGAGATCGGCCTGCGGCGGTCGTTGGGCGCTACGCGGGGGCAGATCAGGATCCAGTTCGTCACTGAGTCCCTGATGCTGTCCGGGCTCGGGGGGCTTGCGGGGGTCGTGCTCGGCGCCGGGGCCACGGCCGCGTACGCCGCTTCGGGTGGGCTGCCGTGGGTGGTGCCCATGTGGGCGGCGGCGGGCGGGTTCGGCGCGACGCTGGTCATCGGGACGGTGGCGGGGTTGTATCCGGCGGTTCGGGCGGCGCGGTTGTCGCCTACGTTGGCGTTGCATGCGGTGTGAGGTTGTTGCTGGCGGGGGCGCCTTGGGTTCGGCTGTGGGGCGGGGCCGCGGGGGTATGTGCGTACTCGCCATCCCGTGGCGGATGCCTCCGTCAGTGCTCACCGCCACGGTGGGCCAAGGTGCTCCGTTCGCACATACCCCCACGTCCTCTCCGGCGCGTTTGCGCCTGCGGGTGGGTGGGACTTGCTCCGCTTCTCCCGCGCTTTGCCGCCCGGGTGGGCGCAGCCCACGGTGCCGGTGGTCGCGGACGGAGGCGTGGGGCGGGTCAGTGGGGGAGGGACTGGGCCAGGTCCAAGGAGGCCGCTACGCGGGAGGTCACGCTTTCTGCGTAGGTGGCGTCGGGGCGTTCGAAGGGCGCCCGACCCGCCCCACGGAGGAACGTGACGACGCCGAGCGTCCGCCCCCGGCTCCGCAGCACCGCGCACAACGCGTGTACGGAACCCTCCGGCCACTGCCGGGCGTCGGCCCACTCGCGGGCCCGCTCCGGCGGGACGGGCCCGGCGCTGGCCCGCACCGAGCCGGCGCGGTCCACGCACTGGGGGGCGGGGTGGCCCTCGGGGTAGCGGACGGGGATGCCCGCCATGCTGACCGGCACGCAGGGCCCGGGCGCCCCGGCGGGCGTCGCGGCGACGCGGACGAGTCGTACGGGGTCCTCGTTCGCGAGGAGGTCCACCAGGGCGTGGTCGGCGAACCCGGCGAGCGCGAAGTCGAGGTGGACGGTGGCCGCCTCCATGGGGTCCTCGCATTCCGCGGCGGCCCGCGCCGCCCGGTGCAACTGCTGGGACCTGAAGCGGAGTTGGGACGCTTCCTGCTCGGTCAGCTTGGCTTCCGTGACGTCCTGGAAGAGCCATCCGACGCCGAGCGGCACGGGCTCTTCCGCGAGCGGCGAGGCGAGGCGTACGAAGCCGGAGCGCCAGCACCGCCGCTCGTAGCCCCCGCCGCCCTCCTTTCCGGTGTCGGAGCGTTCGGACCGTACGGAGACCCATAGTTCCGCGGGCGCGGGCGGCGACCCTTCGCCCAGTACGTGGGTGAGCGCGCTCTCCAGCTCCTCGACGCCCTGCCCGAGCAGATCGGCGAGCGGCCTGCCGAGTACGGCGGTGCGGCCCACGCCGAGCGCGCGTGCGGCGTGTTCGTTGACCACGGCGGGCCGCAGGTCGGCGTCGACGAGCACGACGCCCCACGAGGCGTCCTCGAAGAGGGCCTCGCTCAGGGCGATGGACCGTTCCAGGTCGATCTGCGCGTGGACCTCGCTGAAGGCGCAGTACACCCCTGCGGGCTTGCCGTCCCCGCCGCGTACGGACGCGGACTGCATACGGACGAGCACCCGGCCGCCGTCCTTGGTGACCAGGGCGAACTCGTGCACCTGCCGCCCGGGGGAGTCCATCGCGGACAGCAGCCGCCCCCGGACCTCCTCGGCGTCGGCGGCCCGCACGGCCCACCCCGAGAAGCCCTGCCGTCCGACGGCCTCCGCGGCCGTCCAGCCGAGGATCCGCTCGGCCTCGCGGTTCCAGTGCGTCACCACGCCGTCGGCGTCGAGTGCGCACAGGGCGGCGTCCATGCCGTCGAGCAGCGCCGCGAGCAGTTCGGCGCCGCCCGGCTCGGGCTCTTCGGGGCCCAACTCGTCGGTGGTTCCGCTCCGTCGGGAAGCACTCACCTGGGACCCCCTGCAGGCCGTGTCCTCGTCCTCATGAGCTACCTGTACTGCAAGCCGTGCGAGCCACGCATTTCGCACGTGGGATCATTCAACTCGAACGTGACGCACCCCACAGGGAGTTCCCGGAAGTTGGAGGGAATTGAGGGAAATCGTCGCGGGGAAAAAATCGGTTGAGCGTCGTCGATCCGCTTCCTAGGGTGTTCCTCACTCGACGAAAGGAGGTGATCCGGCAGTGATTTCATTGCGGACGCGAGAGGTGGCTGCGGGCTAGCGGCCCGTCACCACACCGAGTGCGGTGTCGGACCAGTGCGCGAGACGAGCGTACGGCCGGCCCAATCCCAAGCAGTCACCCGACCCGCGAGCTGCCGGTACGTCCGGCCGGCTTCCTCCCGTCCCGTACGGGGGGAACCACATGGCTCGCGGGTCGCCTGCGTGTCAGCCCTTGCTCACCGCGGTGAGGATCTCCGGGAGCCGCCGGGCGAGCCTGGGCGCCGCGAGCCGCGATCCGGCCTCCGTGAGCACCGCTCCGTAGGCCGTGCCCACCGGGAGCAGCAGCCAGCTCCAGGACGCCGAGCCCGAGGCGTGCAGCCAGATCGTGAGGGCGAGGACCGGGGCGCACAGCAGGGCCGCGGCGACCATGCCGCCGAAGATCGAGATCCAGGCGAGGCCCGCCTGCCCGGTGGCCACGTTCTTGTAGCCCTCCTGCGGGATGGAGTACGGGAAGCGGGTCGACGACCACGCGCCCGTGGCCAGCATCGCGCCGAGCAGCGCGAAGGAGAGGCCGAGCACCTCCGGCAGGGTGTGCCACTCGCCGAGCATCGCCGTCGTGAGGACGGTGACCAGCGCCGCGTACGGCAGGGTGATCACGAGGAGGGCGAGGGCTCGGCCCCGGAGTTCCACATAGGCGTCGCGCGGCGACGAGATCGTCATCGCCACCATCCAGAACGCCGAGGTGTCCTGGCCGAACTGGTTGTACATCAGGATCCCGAGCATCCCCGCCGCGAAGCACGCGAAGTAGACGGAGCCCGTGCCCTGCAGGGCGTTGAACAGCGGCACGATCAGCCCGATGGCCAGGGACGTCACCCAGGCCGCCTTCGTCTTGGGGTCGCGCCACACATAGCGCAGGCTGCGCTCCATCACGGTGCCGGTGCGGCCCGCGGGCAGCAGCGCGCCGAGTGCGCCCGATGAGCGCGACGCGCCCTTCTCCGGTTCCGCAGCGGCCAGCGTCGAGCCGTCCGGGGTCGTCATCAGGCGGGTCAGGCTGCGCTGCCAGAGGGTGAGGAGGCCGAGCAGGGCCAGTACGCAGAGGGCGAGTTGGGCCGCTCCCTTCGCGTACGACCCCTCGCTCACCGAGTCCACCGCGCCGAGCGCGGCCGCGGGCGGGATCCAGCGCACCACGTCCGCCGCCGGGTCGAGGGTGCCGAGCCCGGCCGAACCGAGCTTCTGCGCCCCGAAGTTGACGAC
The DNA here is from genome assembly GCF_042740435.1 of Streptomyces sp. NPDC059002. Taxonomy (NCBI): domain Bacteria; kingdom Bacillati; phylum Actinomycetota; class Actinomycetes; order Kitasatosporales; family Streptomycetaceae; genus Streptomyces; species Streptomyces sp. NPDC059002. The sequence goes on from NZ_JBHYJI010000017.1 coordinate 109,378, forward strand.
CTGCGCGCCGACCGCGATCACCAGACCGCTGAGTACGGCGAGGTCGCGGCCCTTGCGGCTGGTCAGCAGGCGGATGTTGGCGGCCGCGACGGCCCGCGCGAGCGCCACGCACACCAGCAGTGTCAGGGCCACGGCGAGGACGGCGACGACGGCCGCGGCCGCGCCGTGCGCGAGCGCGATCGCCGCACCGGCCGCGAGGCAGAGCGTGAACAGCGGTCCGATGCCGACCAGGGACGCCACGAGCAGCGCCCGGACGAGCGGGCGCGGGCGCAGCGGCAGCATCACCAGGCGGGTGGGGTCCAGGGTCTCGTCGCCGCTCGGGAAGAACAGCGGCATGACCGCCCAGCCGAGCGCGAGGATCCCGACGAGCAGCACACAGACGGTGGCGGCGTGGGTGGTGCCGCGCATCATGATCAGACCGAGCAGCTGCAGCGCGGCGAAGAGCAGGGCGACGACGACGGACGCGAGGTAGGCGGCCCGCCGTCCCGCCGACTGCCGCAGGCCGTTGCGCAGCAGGGACAGCTTCAGGCGTACGAAGACGGGGGTGATCCCCTGGACGGCGGTGGGGGCGGTCATCGGGCGCCGCCGCCCAGCCAGTCGAGGTCGGAGCCGGTGTCACGGCCGTTCGCGCCGACGAGTTCGAGGAACGCCTCCTGCAGCGAGGGCGCCGCGCCCCGCACGTCGGCGAGGGTGCCCTGCGCGCGGATACGTCCCGCGGCCATCACGGCGACCCAGTCGCAGAGCGACTCGACGAGCTCCATGACGTGCGAGGAGAAGACGACGGTGGCGCCGGACGCGGTGTAGCGCTCCAGGACGCCGCGGATGGTCTGCGCGGAGACGGGGTCCACGCCCTCGAACGGCTCGTCGAGGAAGAGCACTTCGGGGTTGTGGAGCAGCGCCGCCGCCAGGCCGATCTTCTTGCGCATACCCGTCGAGTAGTCGACGACCAGCTTGTGCTGCGCGCCCGCGAGATCGAGTACGTCGAGGAGCTGGGTGGCCCGCTTGTCGACCTCGGCGCCCGGCAGGCCGCGCAGCCTTCCGGTGTACGCGAGGAGTTCGCGCCCCGAGAGCCGCTCGAAGAGCCGCAGGCCCTCGGGGAGTACGCCGATGCGGGCCTTGACCTCCACCGGGTCGCGCCACACGTCGTGCCCGACGACCTCGACGGTGCCCCGGTCCGGCCTGAGCAGGCCGGTGACCATGGAGAGGGTGGTGGTCTTGCCCGCGCCGTTCGGGCCGACCAGGCCGATGAACTTGCCCGCGGGCAGGGTCAGGTCGATCCCGGCGACCGCGACCTGTTCGCCGAACCGCTTCCAGAGCCCCTGGACCCGTACCGCCGCCGGTGCTGCCTCGGTCACCCGTTCCGCCCTCCGTCGCGAGACTGTCCCCGTGGTCGCACGATACGTGGGGCCACGGGCTCTCGGCGGGCAGTGAGGTGTCGCGCCCGTAAGGGGCGCGGGGAACTGCGCGACCAGCCACGACCGGCCCGCGGGTGGAGCGCCTGCCCGCAGTGGCAGCTGCTACCGGCGGGCCTCGCGTCCGCACGCGTACGCCAACGGGGAGATGATCTCCTCCGCGTCCGGCAGCCACCGGTTGGCCGCGGTGGGGCGGCAGGCCCACTGGACCGCGCCGGACGCGCCGAAGCGGGTCGGGGGCGCTGCCACGTACGTGCCCTCGCCGAGGGCGACCAGGTCGATCGCGGCGGGGGGCCAGCCCAGCTTGCGGACGAGGTCGGGGACCTTGACCGTGGCGCCGGGGAGCACGAAGAACTGCATGCGCCGGTCGGGGGTGCAGGTCACCGGGCCGAGCGTGAGTTCCATGCGCTCCATGCGGGCGAGCGCGAGGAACCCGGCGGTCTCGGGCACGTCGATCGCGTCGAACGTCCGCCCCGTGGGCAGCAGGATCGACGCCTTGGGCTGCTTCTGCCAGAGCCGCCTCGCCACCGTCGCGCTGCCGGTGGCCTGCGTGGCCCAGTCCTCGCGCGCCGGGTGCGCGCCGGGCGAGGCGCACGCGGCATCTCCGCACGAGCACTGCTCGGCGCCTTCGGCGGACTCCAGCCAGGTGCCGGGGAACACGTCCCAGTGACGCTCTTCCGCGTATCGCACGGCCGTGTCCAGCAAGGCTTCTCCGCGCTGCTTCGGGATCTGCGCGGCTGACGTGACTCCGATGGTCTCTTCCACGCAGTTCTCAACTCCCGCCGCCACCTCGGGTTACGGGCGCACGCGAGGGCGGAGGAGGAGCATCGATCCTGCGAGCGGGGCGCATGGGTGCACGGGTGGGGGCGCGCAGGGGAAATGGCTTCCATGTGCGGGTAGCCAGGTCAAGGGCAATCAGAGGGCGCCCGGGTTCGCACTTATCGCCCGTTTGTGGCGCATCTTCCGTTTGCTCCAAGGGCATTGATCATCGAAGGACGGCCCACGGCGGCCGCCCGGTTCGATGGTCCCGGTGCACACAGGGGGTACGCCATGGCCGCAAGGCCGCTCGTCGCGCGGCAGCCGAACGAAAGGCTGCAGGCGCTCATTCAGGAAGCCGGTTGCTCCAACGCAGGGCTGGCCCGCCGGGTCAACATGTGCGGTGCCGAACACGGTCTCGACCTGCGCTACGACAAGACATCGGTGGCCCGCTGGCTGCGCGGCCAGCAGCCGCGCGGGCGGGCGCCCGGCATCATCGCGGAGGCGCTCGGCCGCAAGCTCGGCCGCACCGTCACCATCGACGAGATCGGCATGGCGAACGGCAAGAACCTCGCCTCGGGCGTAGGACTCCAGTTCTCGCCGACCGTTCTCGGCGCCATCGAGCAGGTCTGCGAGCTGTGGCGCAGCGACGTGGGCCGCCGGGACTTCCTCTCCGGCTCGTCCGTGGCCGCGTCCGCGCTCGTCGAGCCCAGCCGCGACTGGCTGATCTCCTCGCCGGACCCGCAGGTCGGGCGCACCGCGGGGCCGCGCGTCGGCCTCTCGGACGTGGCGGCCGTCAAGGCGATGACGGAGGCGCTGACCCAGCTCGACCACCAGTTCGGCAGCGGCCATGTGCGTCCGGTCGTCGTGCACTACCTCAACTCCGTGGTCTCCGGACTGCTCGCGGGCTCCTACCGGGAAGCCGTCGGCCGCGAACTGTTCGCCGCGGTCGCGCGGTTGACGGAACTCGCGGGCTACATGGCCGTCGACACGGGCCAGCCGGGCCTCGCCCAGCGCTACTACATCCAGGCGCTGCGCCTCGCCCAGGCGGCCGGGGACAGGGGATACGGCGGGTACGTGCTCGCCGCGTCGATGAGCCACCTCGCCGCCCAGCTCGGAAACCCGCGCGAGATCGCGCAGTTGGCGCGGGCCGCACAGGAGGGGACGCGCGGGCGGGTCACACCCCGCGCGGAGGCGATGTTCTACGCCGCAGAGGCGCGGGGGCACGCGCTGCTCGGCGACGCGCGTGCGACACAGGTGGTGGCGGGCCGCGCCGTCGAGGCGATGGACCGGGCGTCCGGCGACACCGGGACCGGCGACGACCCGGTGTGGATCCGGCACTTCGACCACGCCTATCTGGCCGACGAAATGGCGCACTGCCACCGGGACTTGGGGCAGGCCGACGCGGCCGCGCGCAGCGCCCAGGAGTCCCTCGACGGCCACCCGGAGACGCGGGCCCGGCGCCGCGCGATCGGCCTCGTGCTGCTCGCCACGGCGCAGGTGCAGCGCCGCGAGGTGGAACAGGCGTGCAACACCGGCCTGAAGGCCGTCGAGCTGCTCGGCACGCTGCGGTCCAACCGCGGTGCGGAGTACCTCGACGACTTCCAGCAGCGGCTCGAGCCCTACCGGGAGGAGCCGGTGGTACGGGAGTTCGGGGCGCGTGTCGACATCCAGGCGGCCTGAGAAGCGGGTTGACGTACCCGTACTCCGAGCTGACGTGCCCATACTCAGCGTCTGGGAGCGAGGTTTTGTTACTGCCGCCGTCGAGCGGAAGGCGGCGTTCTGAGCTGCGTGGCAGAGGGCTGTGGCGACCCGGTAGCGTGACCCGACGGTTCCGTAGGTCCCCCATATGTAGGAGTCCCGGTGACGCAGCAGAGCGGTCAGGGCGCTGCTTCCTCCGATCCGCAGCAGCCCGCGGACCGGCCCGCCCACGAGGGCGTCGTGCTGCCCGCGGACGGCAGCGAACCGCTGCTGCCCGGCTCCGCGGGCCGCCACACCGCTCCGGCGGGCGGCAGCCCCTGGGGGCAGCCCTGGGGTCCCGAGACGGCGGGCCCACCGCCCGTGACCCACGGCCAGGGCCAGCCCTGGACCCAGCCCGCCCAGGCCATGCCCCTCCCCCCGGAGGGCGCCTACGCCCCCACGGGCACCCCGGACGCTTCGTACGGCGGCCAGGGGTACGGCCCGGGCTTCGGGCAGCCAGACGCGTCGTACGGAGGCCAGCCCGGCCAGGGGACGCACGGCGGCGGCCACCCGACGCAGGGGGCCCACGCGGGCCAGCCCGGCGGGGGCGCGCATGGGGGTCAGCCCGGCCCGGGCGTGCACGGGGGTCAGCCCGGCGCGGGCGCGCATGCGGGCCAGCCCGGCCCGGGCGCGCACGCGGGCCAGCCTGCCCATGGCTCGTATGCGGGTCAGCCGGGCCAGGGATCCCATGCGGCGCAGTCCGCCGACGGCTCGTACGCGGGCCAGCCCGGCGAGGGCGCGCATGCGGCGCAGTCCGCCCACGGTTCGTACGCGGGTCAGCCGGGCCAGGGAGGCCACGCGGGTCAGCCGGGCCATGGCTCGTACGCGGGTCAGCCGGGCCAGGGATCCCACGCGGGTCAGCCGGGCCAGGGATCCCACGCGGCGCAGTCCGGCGACGGCTCGTACGCGGGTCAGCCCGGCGAGGGCGCGCACGCGGCGCAGTCCGCCCACGGTTCGTATGCGGGCCAGCCCGGCCAGGGACCCCACGCGCCCCAGCCCGCCCACAGCTCGTACGCAGGACAGCCCGCCCAGGGCACGCACGCGGCCCAGCCGACGCACGGCTCGCTTCCCGCCCAGCCGTCGCACGGCTCGCACCCCGGTCAGCCGTCGCCCGGCTCGCAGCCTCTGCCCCCTCAGGGGGCGTACCAGGGTTCGTACGGCGGCCAGCCGGGCCAGGGCGCGCACGCCGCTCCTCAGCCCGCTCAGGGCACGCACGCCGCCCCCCAGCCGGGCCACGGCACCCCGCAGCCCCCCGCCGCACCGCCCGGTGCCCCCGCGCAGGAGCTGCCCCCCGTGGCGGGCGCGCACGAGTTGCCCGCTGTCGGAGGGGCGCCGCTGCCGCCCGCCGGGACCGGTGGGGCGCCGCTGCCCCCCGTGGCCGGGTCCGATGCCGATGCGACGCAGTTCATCGCCCCGGTGCCCGCCGCGCCCGGCGGTGCCGATGAGGGGGTCACGCAGTACATACCTCCGGTGGGACCCGGTGCGCTGCCGCCCGAGGCTCCCGCCGCCGATGCCACGCAGTTCCTGGGCCGCGCGAACGCACCCGCCGCACCCGCCGCCCCGGTGTCCGACAGCGACCCCACCCAGTTCATCGCGCCCGTACCCGCCGGGAACGCCGCCCCGCCCGAGCCGGGCGCCGCGCCCTACGGCATCCGTCCCGGTGCCCCGGGCGACCGGCAGCCGCCCGCCGAGTTCGACAGCCTCTTCCGCACCGAGCCGGAGGCGGAGGGGCCCGCGTCCACGCAGCAGATGCCCCGTATCGACATGCCGGGCCCGGCCGCGGCTCCCGTCCCCGAGCCCGTCGGCGGCGGTCACGGCGGTGCCCGTCGCGGCCGCAACGGTTCGAAGAAGGGCGTGCTCATCGGCGTCCTCGGCGTCGGCATCGCCGCGCTCGGCGTCGGCGCGGGCGCGCTCCTGAGCTCCGGCGGCGACGACGACAAGAAGGACGACGGCAAGCCCGTCTCCGCCTCGGCGCCGACGGACGAGCGGCCGTCGCCGACCGCCGACCCGGCCAAGGAGCAGGCGGTCGCCCTCGACAAGCTGCTCGCCGACAGCAACAACAGCCGTGACGCGGTCATCGCCGCCGTACGCAACGTCGGCAAGTGCCAGAACCTCGGCCAGTCGGCCACCGACCTGCGCAACGCGGCCAAGCAGCGCAACGGCCTCGTCACCCGGCTCGCCGCGCTGAAGGTCGACAAGCTCCCGGCCAACGACCAGCTGGTCAACTCCCTGAACAAGGCGTGGAAGGCGTCGGCCGCGGCCGACAACCACTACGCCGCGTGGGCGGGCCAGGTGGCGGGCAAGAAGGGCTGCAAGAAGGGCCACGCCCGCACCACGTCGCAGACCGTGGCGGGCAACAAGCAGAGCAACGCGGCGACGACCGCCAAGGAGCAGGCCGCCAACCACTGGAACGCGATCGCCCGGAAGTACGGCCTGACCGAGCGGAACAAGACCCAGCTCTGATCCGCCCGGTGTCCGCTACGCGGTCTGCTCCAGCGTCTTCTCCATGTTCACGAACCCCTTGCGGGCCGGGACGAGCCGTCCGTCCCGCACCACCTGGAACGTGACGTCGGAGTTGATCAGGCGCGGGAAGTCCCTGGCCGCGATCAGGTCGTCGAAGCGCCAGCTCAGCGTCGGCGTGAGCCCTCCGGTCCGCACCGCGAGGCCGTCGTCCAGGGCGCGGCGCAGGGTGGTCGCCGAGACCTTGCCGCCGTTGAGCGACTCGACGGTCTGCTTCAGGACGGTGTACGCGATCCAGGTGGTCTGCACGCCCGCGTCCGCCGGGTCGACCCGGTTGTCGCCGAACGCCTGCTCGCTGATGACCTTGCGCATCTGGGCCCACCGGGGATCGCCCGACGCGGGGTACCAGCCGGTGACGTACGCCCCTTCGTAGGGGCCCGTCGCGCCGCCGGTGCGGTCGACGAGGGACTGGTCGACGCTGCCGAGCACCGAGGAGATCCGTACCGGCGGATAGTCGTCCCTGGTGCGCCGGAACGAGTCGTAGAACGTGTCCGTGCGCGCCCCGAGCGCCGCCGTCACACAGCCGTCGGACGCGCCCGCGTGGCGCAGCGCCTGCTCGGCCTGGGGCGTGAGGTCGGTGCCGTCCTCGGGCGCGCGGATGTCCGCGACGGGCTTGTGGTGGCCGTCGGCGAGGCCGGCGTTGAGCAGCTTGGGGAGTTCGTCGCCGGCGAGGGTGTCGGGGCGTACGAGGGAGACGCGGTCGCAGCGGGCGGCGAGCTGGCGGCCGTTGCCCGCGAGGAGCGCGGGTTCGCCGCCGTTGACGGGGTAGGAGAGCGGGCTGCTGAACTCGTCGTCGGTGATGCCGTAGCCGCCGATGTAGGGGATGCCCGCGACTTCCAGCGGGGCGAGGAAGGAGCGGCCGTGCTGGCTGTAGGCGCCGACGACCGCCGCCACGTTCTGGTCGACGGCCTCGCGGGCGCAGTCCGCGGCGCCCGCCGAGTCGTTGTGGTCGTTGCAGGTGAGGACCTTCAGCTCGCGGCCGTCGAGGCCGCCGTGGGCGTTGACCCAGCGCGCGTACGCCTGCGCCATCGCCGGGACGCCGGGTTTGTTGGTGGCCTTGGTCTTCTCGGGTGCCCAGGTCATGACGGTGATGGGGTCTTCCCTGGAACCCCCCGTGGTCCCAGGGATGACCCCGCACCCGGCTATGAGAGACGTACACGCCGCCGCTGCGGCCGCGGAAAGTGCTGCGGTTCGGGAGGGGCGGGGGAAGAAGGTGCGTCGCCTGCCGGTCATGGGTATGCACGATTCCGGTGGTTCCCCAACCGTGGCGTGACTCGTTCTCAACGGACAGTGACATCCCGGTGAACGGGCGGGGGCCGGTTCGAGTGCAGCGAGTGGGAACGTACGATCGATGACCGTGCAAGGTTCGGAGAAGTCTTCCCGTCGCGGCCGTCGCTCTAGCACCATGGGCGGCATGCCGACCAACGACATGCCGTGGTGGCGCTGGCGCAGCAACGTGCGCTCGGCGCTGCACATGCTCTCCGACCCCGAATTCCAGCGTGAGTGCTGGCTCGCGGGGCGCGACGAGTACGGGGACGTGACCGACGCCGTGTACCGGCTCGTCGAGGACACGTGGCTCGACAACTGGTCCGCGGAGAAGTACGTCGGGACGATCTTCCGGGATCCGCAGGAGGCGGCGCTCGTCGACACCGCGGTGCTGCGGGTCCTGCGGATCATGCACGAGGTCGGGCCCGATGCGTTGGTGTCCGTCTACCTTGAGCATCCGGGGTGGCCGGAGGCCGTGCGGGCCGCCCGGGACGCGCATGTCCGCCTGGCGGCGGGCGATGGGGAGGATCCGGATGTGCCGCCCCGGACCCTTGAGGTGCTGCGGATTTTGACTCGGTCTGCCTGAGCGCGCTCGCGCGTATGGGAACCTTGGGCGCATGAACGAGCAGTCCGTCGCGCCCGCCGCACCCGCTGAGCAGTACGTCCTCACTCTCTCCTGCCCCGACAAGCAGGGCATCGTGCACGCCGTGTCGAGTTATCTCTTCATGACCGGGTGCAACATCGAGGACAGTCAGCAGTTCGGCGATCACGACACCGGGCTGTTCTTCATGAGGGTGCACTTCTCGGCCGAGGCTCCGGTGACCGTCGAGAAGCTGCGGGCCAGCTTCGCCGCGGTCGGGGACTCCTTCCACATGGACTGGCAGATCAACCGCGTCGAGGACCGGATGCGGATCGTGCTGCTCGTGTCGAAGTTCGGGCACTGCCTGAACGACCTGCTGTTCCGCTCGCGGATCGGTGCGCTGCCGGTGGAGATCGCCGCGGTGGTCTCCAACCACACGGACTTCGCCGAGCTCGTCGCCTCGTACGACATCCCCTTCCACCACATTCCGGTGAACAAGGAGAACAAGCCGCAGGCCGAGGCGCGGCTCCTGGAGATCGTGCGCGAGGAGGACGTGGAGCTCGTCGTCCTCGCCCGCTACATGCAGGTGCTCTCGGACGACCTGTGCAAGGAGCTCAGCGGGCGGATCATCAACATCCACCACTCGTTCCTGCCGAGCTTCAAGGGCGCGAAGCCGTACCACCAGGCGCACGCGCGCGGTGTGAAGCTGATCGGTGCCACCGCGCACTATGTGACGGCCGACCTCGACGAGGGGCCGATCATCGAGCAGGAGGTCGAGCGGGTCGGCCACGACGTCACCCCCGACCAGCTGGTCGCGATCGGCCGTGACGTGGAGTGCCAGGCCCTGGCCCGCGCCGTGAAGTGGCACGCCGAGCACCGGATCCTGCTGAACGGGCGTCGGACCGTCGTCTTCGCCTAGGCCTGTCCTACATCCGGCTCAGCGAGGCCGCCGCGAACAGTACGTCGCGGATGGCCTCGCGGTCGCCGTCCTGGCCTGCGGCGGCCTCCTCCGGTGAGACATGGCCCGCGGCGAGGCGGCAGAACTCGACGCCGTCCAGGGCGACATGGGCCACCTCGTGCTCGGCGGACGCGATCGCCGCGGGGGAGTCGAGCGGGATGAACCACTCGCCGCCGCCGAGCCCCTCGATCTCCAGGCGCAGGCTGCGGCCCGGCGCGCCCGCCGCGACCAGGCCGCGGGACGGCGCGGCGAGCCCCGAACGGCGCCGGTCGGCCAGGGTGCCGGGGAGCATCCGGGCGGCGAGGTCGATCATGCGGTGCAGATGGCGGGGCGCGGGCGGCGCGTACGGGTAGTCGACGGCGTCGGCGATGTCGCCCGCGTGGATCCAGCATTCGAAGGCGCGGTCCACCATCGAGTCCCGCAGCGGCAGTTCGATCTTCTGCCGCTCCTCGGTGCCGGGTGCCGGGCCGTGGCTCGCGCCGGGGGCGGGGCCGTGCGCCGACACCGTCCCGTACGGCACGGGGAGCCGTCCTGAGCCGCCGCCCGCGAACGACACCGTGCGGATCAGTTCGTGCGTCTGGTCGCGCCAGGGGCCCCGCACCGCGCGCGTGGGCGGGAAGGACGAGGCGCGCCAGTACGCCTCGGTGCGGTGCACCGGGTCGTGCGGGCCCTTGGCGTCCGGGCCGAGCGGATCGTCGAGGCCGAGGGCGAGGCCGACCAGGCCGTCGACGGCGACGAGATGCGCGATGACTCCGGCTACGGTCGTCTTGCGGGTGACGGGCCCGTCGTCCTCGAACCAGCGCAGCCGCACCGGGGCGTGCCATTCCGAGTCGCCGATGTCCTGGAGGAGGGCGTCGAGGCGCGCGGTCTCGGCGTCGTAGGGCACGGCCCACTCGGGCACGGGGATGCGCGGCGGGCGGCGGTCCAGGCAGCTCTCCAGGACCCGGGTGCGCAGTCCGGGGTCGAGGTCGAGGCTCTCCTCGGGATGCAGCAGGCCGACCGCGTCGCGCAGGCGCAGCGCCTCTTCCGCGCAGGGGCCGCAGTCGCCGAGGTGGTCTTCCACGGCCGCCGACTCCTCGGCGGAGCATGCGGCGAGCGCCCAGGCGCCGAGCAGGGACTTCAGGACGCGGTGCTCCAGGACGAGCGGCACCGGGGGTACCGGTGGGGGCGGGTCGGGCACGGGCTCTCCGGTGTCCTCTATCGAGGACCGCGGCATCGGTATGCGCGGCGCGGCCGCGGACTCCTGCCCGGCGTCGCCGCCGGTGGCGGGAGTGTCCCCGTCGTCGGGGCGGTCGTCCCCGTCGAACGGCTCGTGCCTGTCGGCGCCGCTCACAGCGCTGTCCCGTACCCGGGCGCGGTGCCGGGGGAGGTGCCGGTGATGCCCGCGGACGGGTCCCCGGTGTCGTTCGCCGTGGACAGGAGCTGCAGGCCGAGGCGGAGTCTGCGCCGGGCCTCGTCCTCGGTGACGCCGAGGTCGGCGGCCGCCTGGCGGTAGTCGCGCCGCTGGAAGTACGCGAGTTCGAGGGCGGCCCGGAGCGGGGTGGGCATGGCCGTGACGATGTAGTCCGCGCGGGCGGCGACGGAGGCGCGGCGGACCTTGCGCTCCAGGTCTTCCGTGGTGCCCTCGCCGCCGCGGGCGAGGGCGGCGGACTCGGTCTGGCGGAGCCTGCGGACGGCCTGCTGGTGGGTGAGCGTGGCGATCCAGGAGCGCAGGGGGCCCTGCTTGGGGTCGTACGCGTCGGGGTTCTCCCAGACGTGGGTGAAGACCTCGCGGGTGATGCGGTCGGCGGCGCTCTCGTCGCCGAGCACGCGGTGGGCCAGGCCGTGCACCAGTGAGGCGAAGCGGTCGTACAGCTCGCCGAGCGCGGCGGCTTCCCCGTGCGCGAGCCGCTGCTGCATCCGGCGGTCCCAGCGCCGCGGCGCGTCCTTCGGCATGCGGCCCCCTCCTGCGTACCGTTTCTGACCCTCTCTCGAATGTAGTCGGCGCCGCTGACAGCGCACTCCTGTTTACGGCAAAGCGCGCCCCCGGCGGGCACCGGATGATAGTGACGGTGACCTGCTGGTGTTTCATGGGAGACAGCCGGGGCAGCCGAAGCAGAACGAAGCGTAGGCACTGCTTCCGGATCAAGGTGTGGGCCGGTGGGCCCGGCAGAGCGGGCAGGGCAGGCAGAGTCGGCAGGGCGAGCGGGAGGCGTGGCGCGTGACGCTCAAGGTGACGGTGGGCGAGGAGTCCGGCTGGGCCGTGCTGTGCGTCTCGGGCGAAATGGACCTGCTGACCTCACCCGTGCTGCGCCAGCGCGTGCACGACGCGGTGGCCGACGGCCGCCGCAGCATCGTCCTCGACCTCTCCGAAGTGCTGTTCTGCGACTCCAGCGGCGTCGGCGTGCTGATCGCCACGCGCCGTCTGATCCGCTCCTGCCAGGGGCGCCTCCGGCTGATACTGCCGGCGCGCGGCGCGGAGGACGGCTCGCACGTGAACCGCGTCCTCTCGGCCCTCGGCGTACGCCGCCTCTTCGAGGTCTATCCGGACGTGGGCGCGGCCCTCGACGAAGGGGCGACACCGCTCTCCGCGTAGGCGTACGCCACGTCCCTGGAGCATGCCGCCGGGACATGCCGCCTAGACGTGCCCCTTGGCCGCCGTCACAAAGGAGTTGATGGCGTCGCGCGACACCTCGCGCCGCTGGGTGAACTCGTCCCTGTCCAGGGCCTTGTGCACGTCGGCGACGTGGTCGAGTGCCTCCCGCGCCTGCTGGACGAGCGCGTCGTCCGTGGTCAGCAACTGCACCCGGAACAGCGCCTCCTGGGCCTCGGACCGCAGCTCGTAGGACTGGAAGCGCGCCTCCTCGCTCTCGTCGATGCGGTTCTCCTCGCGCCGGAACCAGCGGTCGACGATGACCCGCCGGTAGTTGACGAGCGCCGCCGCGTACGCGCAGTACGCGTCGATCCGCTCCTGCCGCAGTTTCTCGCCGCGCGTGAACTCCTCCGTCCGCTCGATCGCCCTCCGCTGGAAGGAGTGCGTGACTCCCGCACCCAGCAGGGTTCCCAGCACCGCTATGACACTCGCCGCAACCGCTTCCACGCCGAACAGTGCAGCACATCACGGCTGTGCCACGCCCTTGTCGCAGAATTTCCGCGGTCTTGGCACAAGCGTCGTTTTCCCGCCTCCCGGGCGTCTCCGAAGACGTACGCTCGCTGCGAGAAGTACCAGGAAGCAGCAGAGAGACACCCCCCAACCGCGGAAGTGAGGCGGCCCGAAGATCATGGACAGTGCCGAGTACGAGCGTAGGATCGCGGCCCGGTTCGCCACCTTCGACCAGGACGGCAACGGCTACATCTCCCGTGAGGACTTCAGCACGGCGGCCGCCGCCCTGTGCGCCGAGTTCGGAGCCACGGCGCGGTCCGAGAAGGGGCAGGCCCTCTACGTCGGCGCCGAGGCGTTCTGGCAGGGCATGGCCGGGATCGCGGACCGGGACGGGGACCAGCGGATCACCCGGGACGAGTTCGTGGGCGGCGCGGTGAAGCGGCTGCGGGACAACCCCGGCCGGTTCGCGGAGATCGCGCGCCCCTTCCTGCACGCGACCATCGGTGTCGCCGACGGCGACGGGGACGGCGCGGCGAGCCCTCAGGAGACCGGACGCGCGCTCAAGGCGCTCGGTGTGCCCGAGGACATCGCGGCCGCGGCCGCCGCCGCGCTCGACGCGGACGGCGACGGCCGGGTCTCGGAGCAGGAGATCGTGTCGGCCTTCGCGGCGTACTTCACGGTTCCCGAGTAGGCGTACGCCGCCGCTGCCCGGCCGGTGGCTCAGGGGCGCGTGAAGCGTTCCCTGAGGCGGTACTTGAGCACCTTGCGCAGCGTCTCGTTGCGGGGAAGCGCCTCCACCACCTCCAGTTGCTCCGGCAGCTTGTAGGTGGCGAGGCCCTCCCCGCGCAGATAGGCCGTCACGGCGTCCAGGGTCAACTCGTCGGTGCCGGGGCGCTGTTCGAGCACCGCGCAGACGCGTTCCCCACGCTCGGTGTCGGGCAGCCCGATGACCGCGGCGTCGCCGACGGCCGGGTGCTGGTGGAGCAGGTCCTCGATCTCCTTGGCCGAGATGTTCTCGCCCTTGCGGATGATGATGTCCTTGGCCCGGCCGGTCAGGACCAGATGGCCGGTCTTCTTGAGGTGGCCGAGGTCGCCGGTGATCAGGAAGCCGTCCGCGTCGAAGACGTCCGCGCTCTGCGCCGGGTCCAAGTAGCCCTGGCAGACGGCCTCTCCGCGCAGCCGCACCTCGCCGTCCGTCTCGGGCGGCAGCTCCTTGCCCTCGGCGTCCGTGACCCGGATCCGCATGCCGTCGGGCGGGAGCCCTTCGGTCGTCGCGAGGTTCTCGGCGGTGTCGTCGGGCGCGCCCATCGTGATCATCGGCACTTCGGTCATGCCGTATCCGTGGGTGAGCTGACAGCCCATCTCGCGTACGACGGCGTGATAGATCTCCGGAGGCTTGGGCGCCCCGCCGCCCGCGAGAAGGCGGAGCGTCGGTATGAGCTTCTGTCCCGGCGGCAGCTTGCGCTGTTCCGTCAGGAACATCGAGTAGAACGCGGTCGAGCCGCCCGCCACCGTCACCCCGTGCCGCCGGTAGCCGTCCAGCGCGTCGGGCAGCGCGAACTGCTCGAACATCACGGCGGGGAAGCCGTAGAGCAGCAGCATCACCGTGTAGTCGGGGCCCGCGATGTGCGCGTAGGGGAACGCCATGGAGCCGACGTCGGACGCCGAGAGGTGCAGGGCGTGCGCCAGGCAGGAGCCGCCCGCGATGAGTGAACGGTCCGTGTGGAGCACGCCCTTGGGGGCGGACGTCGTACCGGACGTCCAGTAGATCCAGCGCACGGAGGTGCCGTCGGAAGGCGGTGCGGGCAGGATGCCGGGGTCGGCGTCCGGCAGCTCGTCGTACGCCTCGAAGAGCCCGCGCGCGCCGAGCCGCCGTGCCATCTCCGTGTGGTCGAAGCCGCGCCAGGTGCCGGGCACGGCGAAGAACTCGGCGCCCGACTCGCGCAGTGCGAAGCCGACTTCGCGGTCGCGGTAGAAGGGGATCACCGGTGACTGGACCGCGCCGATGCGGGCCAGCGCGAAGGAGAGCAGGGCGGTTTCGATGCGGGTGGGCAGCTGCCAGGCGACGACGGTGCCGGGGCGTACGCCCTTCTCGTACAGCCCGGCCGCGACGCGTTCCGCGCGGTCCCTGAGGCCGCCGAAGGTGAGTGTGCGGTCGTCGGCGGGGTCGGCGGCCGCCTGGATGAGGGCGGGGGTGCCGGGGGTGAGTGCGGCGCGGCGTTCGACGAGCTCCCAGAGGGTGCGGGAGGCACCCAGTTCGTACGCGGTCTCGTGCTCCGAGGTCCTCATGCGCTCCCCGTCCCCTCCTGGCAGGCCTGAACTGACGGGTAGTCAGATCGTGTCGAGAGCGTAGGCCCCGGCGCCTTGTCGGTCCAGAGGTGCGGGGCTAGCCTGCCTTCTGACGGGTCATCAGATCGGCCGGGCGATGGCCGGAGGCGCCTCGAAAGGCAGGACACCATGACCGAGCTTCCCGTGATCGCCGCCGCCGGCGATCACGTGACCGAGTAGGCGCCGCATGGACCTCACGTACACCGCCGAGGAGGAGGAGTTCCGGGCCCGCCTGCGGGAGTGGCTCGGACGGACGCTGCCCGAACTGCCGCCGCCGCCCGACCCGCTGGACTGGCCGGGACGGCGCGCGTACGACATGGGGTGGCAGCGCAGGCTGTACGACGCCGGGTACGCGGGACTGCACTGGCCCGTCGACGCGGGCGGCCGGGGGGCGACGCCCACCCAGCACCTGATCTTCCTGGAGGAGACGGAAAAGGCGGGCGCGCCCTACGTAGGGGCCAATTTCGTCGGCCTGCTGCACGCGGGCCCGACCATCGCCTCCGAAGGGAGCGCCGAACAGCGCGCCCGGTGGCTGCCGCCCGTACTGCGCGGCGACGAGGTGTGGTGCCAGGGCTTCAGCGAACCCGACGCCGGATCCGACCTCGCGTCGCTGCGCACGCGCGCGTGGCGCGACGGCGACCACTACGTGGTGAGCGGGTCCAAGATCTGGACCTCGCACGCCGAGGTGGCCGACTGGTGCGAGCTCCTGGTGCGTACGACCCCGGTGAGCGAGACCGTGCCCAAGCACCGGGGCATCTCCTGGCTCGCGATGCCGATGGACGCCCCCGGGATCACGGTGCGTCCGCTGCGGACCCTCGCGGGCTCGGCCGAGTTCGCCGAGATGTTCCTCGACGAGGTGCGGGTGCCGGTGGCCAACCGCGTCGGGGACGAGAACGACGGCTGGCGCGTGACGATGGTGACCCTGTCGTACGAGCGGGGCACCGCCTTCGTGGGGGAGGTGGTGGCCTGCCGGCGCGTGCTCGGCGAACTCGCCCGCGAGGCACGCAAGAACGGCCGCTGGGACGACGCGGTGCTGCGCCGCAGGCTCGGACGCCTGAGCGCGGAGTTCGCCGCGCTGTGGCGGCTCACCCAGTGGAACGTCAGCGAGTCCCAGCGCACCGGCGGCGTCCCCGGCGTCGGCGGCTCCGTCTTCAAGCTGCGCTACTCGCACGCCCGCCAGGAGCTGTACGACGCGGCCGCCGACGTACTCGGCCCCGGCGCGCTCGACCTCGGCCACCAGTGGAACCTCGACCGGCTCTCCGCGCTGTCCTACACGATCGCCGCGGGGACCTCGCAGATCCAGCAGAACATCGTCGCCGAGCGGATACTCGGCCTCCCGAAGGGGCGGTGAGGCCCGTATGGATTTCCAACTCACTGAGGATCAGCGTGCGTTGCGGGACGGCGTGCGCGAGCTGCTCGAAGGCCGGTTCGACCGGGCCGCGCTGCGGGCCGCCGTGGACACCGCCGAGCGGACGGGATCCCCCTCGCTGGACCGGGAGCTGTGGCGGGAACTCGGGTCCGCGGGGTTCTTCTCGCTGACCCTGCCGGAGGCCGAAGGCGGCGTCGGGCTCGGGCTCCCCGAGGCGGTGCTCGCCTTCGAGGAGGCGGGCCGGGTGCTGCTGCCCGGGCCCCTGGTGGCCACGTTCCTCGCGGCCGGGGAGGTCCCGGGCGCCGCGTCCGGGGACGTGGTGGTGACCTCCGCCGACGGCGCGCTCGTCCCGTGGCTGGACGAGGCGGACGTCGTACGGGGGGATGCGAAGGGCGCCGTCCCCGCCAGGTCGGTCGACCCGCTGACGCCGCTGCACCGGCTGCCGGGCGGGGCGGGGCGGCCGGGGTCCGCGGGGGAGCCGGGGACCGGCGGCACCAGTGCGCTCCTGACCGCCGCCGAGCAGCTCGGCAGCGCCGCGCGCACCACGGAGATGGCCGTTCAATATGCCCGCGAACGCGAACAGTTCGGACAGCCCATCGGCGCCTTCCAGGCCGTGAAGCACCTCTGCGCACAGATGCTCGTGCGCACCGAGATCGCCCGAAGCGCCGTCTATGCGGCGGCCGTCACCGGCGACCCGCTGGAGATCTGCGGCGCCGGGCTGCTCGCCGACGACGCCGCGGCGCGCAACGCCCGGGACTGCCTCCAGGTGCACGGCGGCATGGGGTTCACCTGGGAGGCCGATGTGCATCTGCACCTCAAGCGCGCCTGGGTGCGGGCCGGTGCGGGGCGGTCGGCGGGGGATGCGGAGGAGGCGCTCGCCGCTGCGCTGTGACAGCACGGTGTGACGCTACGGAGCGTCGATATCGGGTTGTGTCCTACGCGTGACTCGTCACGGCACGGAGTCGGTGTCCGCCTCGGGTACCTTGTGTGAGATGCGAGTGGTTCTGAGGCCGAGCCATCCCGGTGTTGCCCCTGAGGCGGCTCCGGACCCGGCAATGCGTGCCGCCCGCCGTGCAGTACCGGGTCCCGTACCCGTCTGTTCGACCCCCCGCGGTGCGCGTCGCACAGTATGCAGCACGCGTACTCCTTCGCGCTGGAATATGCCCGAAGCGCTTGTTGGGGTGACTGAACGTCAATCATGCTGTCTCCCAAGGGGATCACGTTCCGTGACCCTGTGGAGTCGCGAGGCGATGTGTCCGCCGGTTCGGATGGTGTGAGCGGTGCAGGTGCTTCAAGTTCAGCTGGAGGTCGGGGCCGACCCCGCAGAGGTGGGTCGGGCCAGGCGATGGGCCCGTTCGCGGCTCGCGGGTTCGGGGATACAGGCCGATGAGCCGGTCGCCGAGACACTGATCCTGCTGATCTCGGAGCTGGTCACCAACGCCGTTGTGCACACGGGCTGTCCGGCCGTCCTGCGCATGCTCCTGCCCGGCATTCCCGGTGGCCCCGCCGACGCGCAGGGGACCGTACGCGTCGAGGTCGCCGACAGCAGCGCCCGCCCGCCGAGGCCCCGGCACGCGGAGGGCGACGACACCAACGGCCGCGGCCTCGAACTCGTCGACGGCCTCGCCGACCGCTGGGGCTGGCGGCACGAGGGTGCGGGCAAGAGCATCTGGTGCGAGGTGGACCGGTGCGAGTCGGGTGTCGCGGCGGCCACCTTCGACGGAGCGACCTATGACGACGCCGACGTCGATGCCGACGCTGACGTCGCGTACGAGGCCGTCTGATCACGGGGTTCCCGCGCCTGTGAGGCGCGTCTGAGCCCCCTGCCTGGCTTTTCTGCCCCCTCATGCGCCGTCGTGTGCCACGATGCGCGCGCCCGTGCGCGGGTAGGGCAAACCAGGCATAAGTCATCTATCGCCGAACGGGTGTTGACGTGACGTGTCCGATTGATCACGCTTGTGAGCAGCGATTCGCCGCGAGGGGACGTCGAGGGAGCTCGGTGACGGAGGTCCTTGACGAGACGTGGGTCGCGATTCGGCGTCAGTCCCTTCGGGGCCATGAGGGGCAGGGCCAAGCGCCGGAGCCGGATGGCGGCGCGCGCGGCAGCATGCTCGGGGTGGAGGCCGACGCGCCGCCTTCCGTGGAACGCCCGTGGTGCGGGCCGCGGCGGGCTACAGCACCGCGACCGGCGCCACCGGCGTTCCCGTCCCGCCGGTGAACGGCTCGGGCATCGCGGAGAGCAGGAAGCTGTAGCGGGATTCTTCTGCACAGGCTGTGGACAACTTTTCCAGATTCCAGTTCTGCCCCTGCAGCATCCCCATCTCGACCAGGTCGAGCGCGTGCACGGGCAGCCACAGGTTCTCGATCTCCGGCGGGAAGATCTCGAAGGTCAGCGTGTCATTGGCGACCGCCGCCACGTCGTGCGCGTGGAACCACTCGGGCGTCCGCAGGGAGAGGCCGGGCGACGGATAGGCGTACGCGTGCTTGTCGCCCGTCAGATAGACCTGTATCTGCCCGGTGCGTACGAGCACGATGTCCCCGGCCCGTACGGTGACGCCCCCGAACTCCGCTGCCTCGTCGAGGTCTTCGGGCGTGACCGCGTGGTCGCCGGGCAGCCGGTCGAGGCCCTTGGCGCGCGCGACGTCGAGCAGGACGCCGCGCGACACGACGTACGGAGCCTTGTCGATGCCGCTGAACGTGGCGCCCGCGTGGGCGGTGATGCTGTCCGCGGGGCGGCCGTTGTAGATCCTGCCCGAGTGCGAGACATGGGTGAGCGCGTCCCAGTGGGTGGCCGTCTGCAGGCCCATTGTGACCGCGTCGTCGCTGGTGGCGACCGTGCCGGGGCCGAAGAGTTCCTGGTTGATCTGCACCATCGTGTGGAGCGGGTTGATCCGGCCGGGGATCATCCCGGTCTGTACGCCGTCCTCCTTGAGGGGCAGCGCGAGCGGGACGCGGCGGCCGGTGCGGACGTCGGCGGCGGCCTCGCGTACGACGTCGTCGGTGATCAGGTTGAGCGTGCCGATCTCGTCGTCGGACCCCCAACGGCCCCAGTTGTTCACGCGCTTGGCGATGTCGTGGAACTCGGGCGGCAGGGCGGAGTGCGCCGTGCCCGGGTCCGTAGCCGGGTTCGCGCCTGAGTCTGACATGGGTCCTCCCCGGGGCTTGTCTTCGGGTATCTGACGGGTCATAGAATCTAACGGTCCGTCAGAAACCGCGGGAAGGGGCCGGACGTGGGGAACTTCTTGGCAGGCAAGGTGGTGGCCGTGACCGGCGCCGGGCGCGGCATCGGCAGGGCCGTCGCGCTCGCCGCGGCGGCCGAGGGGGCGAGGGTCGTCGTCAACGACTACGGCGTCTCCATGGAGGGCGCCGAGCCGACCAGCGAGATAGCCGACGCCGTGGTCAAGGAGATCCAGGCCGCGGGCGGCGAGGCCGTCGCCGTCGCGGACGACATCTCCACCATGGCGGGCGGCCAGCGCATCGTCGACGTCGCGCTCGCCGAGTACGGGCGCATCGACGGCGTCGTCTGCGTCGCCGGGATCCTGCGCGAACGCATGCTCTTCAACATGTCGGAGGAGGAGTGGGACCCCGTCGTCGCCACCCACCTCAAGGGCACCTTCACCGTCTTCAGGGCCGCGTCCGCCGTCATGCGCAAGCAGGGCTCGGGCACGCTCATCGGCTTCACCAGCGGCAACCACCAGGGGTCCGTCGCGCAGGCCAACTACAGCGCGGCCAAGGGCGGGATCATCTCGCTGGTGCGCAGCGCCGCACTCGGCCTCAACAAGTACGGCGTGACCGCCAACGCCGTCGCGCCCGTCGCCCGCACCCGGATGTCCGCGAACGTGCCGATGGAGCTCAAGGAGATCGGGGAGCCCGAGGACGTCGCGGCGCTCGTGACCTATCTGCTCAGCGACCGGGCCCGCGAGGAGAAGATCAC
This sequence comes from Streptomyces sp. NPDC059002, assembly GCF_042740435.1. Lineage (NCBI taxonomy): Bacteria > Bacillati > Actinomycetota > Actinomycetes > Kitasatosporales > Streptomycetaceae > Streptomyces > Streptomyces sp. NPDC059002. The sequence continues at coordinate 129,323 of NZ_JBHYJI010000017.1, forward strand.
CGGGCAGGTCTACACGATCGCCGGACCCAAGATCGCCGTATGGGCGCAGCCCCGCGAACTGCGCGCCGGATACGCGGACGGCGCCTGGACCCCGGAGAAGATCGCCGACTTCCTGCCGGGGACCGTCGGCATCGACCCCATGCCGATGCTGGCGCAGCTGGAGGCCATGGCCAGGGCGGCGGCCGCCAAAGACCGGCCGAACGCGTAGGCGGGGCCGTGGAGTTCGGCTTCGGGGCCGACGACGAGGAGTTCCGCGCCGAGGCACGGGCCTGGCTCGCGGACCATCTCGCCGGTGACTTCGCCGCGGCCGTGGGGCGGGGCGGTCCCGGCAGCGAGCACGAGGGTGCCGCGGAACGCCGCGCCTGGGAGCGGGAGTTGGGGCGGGGCGGCTGGATCGGGATCGGCTGGGACTCGGACGCGTACGGGAACCGGCGGGCCACCCTGACCCAGCAGGTCGTCTGGGCCGAGGAGTACGCGCGCGTGCGGGCCCCCGGACGCTACGGGCACATCGGCGAGAACCTCCTCGCGCCCACCCTCCTCGCGTACGGAACCCGCGAGCAGCAGGACGAGTTCCTGCCGCCCATCGCGCGCGGCGAGGCCCTCTGGTGCCAGGGCTACAGCGAACCGGACGCCGGATCCGACCTCGCGGGGCTGCGCACCGTCGCCGTGCGCGACGGCGACACGTACCGCGTCAGCGGCCAGAAGGTGTGGACGTCGCTCGCCCATGAGGCCGACTGGTGCTTCGTCCTCGCCCGCACGGAGGAGGGCTCACGCGGGCACCACGGACTGTCGTTCCTGCTTGTGCCGATGGACCAGCCGGGCCGCATCGAGGTGCGGCCCATCCGGCAGCTGACGGGTACGAGCGAGTTCAACGAGGTCTTCTTCGACGGGGCACGCGCGCGTGGCGCCCATGTGGTCGGCGGCGCGGGCAACGGCTGGCGCGTCGCCATGGGGCTGCTCGGCTTCGAGCGCGGGGTCTCCACGCTCGTCCAGCAGATCGGGTTCGCCGAGGAACTCGCCGAGGTGGTGCGCGAGGCCGTCGCGGGCGGCGCGGCCGACGACCCCGTGCTGCGGGACCGGATCGTGCGGCAGTGGGCCGAGCTGCGGGTGATGCGGTGGAACGCGCTGCGCACACTGGGGAGTTCGGAGGGCGCGGACGGTTCCGGTACGGGTGCGGGCGGGCCGAGCGTGGCCAAGCTGCTGTGGGGGCGCTGGCATCAGCGGCTCGGGGAGCTGGCGATGGGGGTCAGGGGTGCCGCGGCCGCCGTCGGACCCACGGACTGGTCCGAGTCGTCTCCGTACGAACTCGACGCCCTGCAGCGGCTCTTCCTCTTCACCCGCGCCGACACGATCTACGGCGGCTCGGACGAGATCCAGCGGAACATCATCGCCGAGCGCGTGCTCGGTCTGCCGAGAGAGGCCAGGGGGCCTCGGTGAGGGGTGCGTGGTGAGGGGTGTCGTCTTCGACGGCAAGCGGGTCGAGGTCGTGGATGACCTGGAGATACGTGATCCAGGTCCCGGAGAGGTGCTCGTCGCGATCGCCGCGGCGGGGCTCTGCCACAGCGACCTCTCGGTGATCGACGGGACCATTCCGTTCCCGCCGCCTGTGGTGCTCGGGCACGAAGGGGCCGGGGTCGTCGAGGCCGTGGGTGCCGGGGTGAGCCATGTCGCGCCCGGCGATCACGTGGCCCTGTCGACCATCGCGAGCTGTGGGGCCTGCGCGGAGTGCAACCGGGGGCGGCCGACCATGTGCCGCAAGGCGATCGGCATGCCGGACCAGCCGTTCTCGCGGGGCGGGCGACCGATCTATCAGTTCGCGGCCAACTCCGCCTTCGCGGAACGCACGATCGTCAAGGCGGTCCAGGCGGTGAAGATCTCCGAGGACATCCCGCTGCCCTCGGCCGCGCTGATCGGCTGCGGAGTGGTCACCGGCGTCGGCGCCGTGCTCAACCGCGCCAAGGTCGACCGCGGCGACTCCGTGGTGGTGATCGGCACGGGCGGCATCGGGCTCAACGTGCTGCAGGGCGCGCGAATCGCCGGTGCGACCCGCATCGTCGCGGTGGACGCCAACCCCGAAAAGGAGTCCGTGGCACGGCAGTTCGGCGCGACGCACTTCCTGCGCTCCACGGCGGGCGTCAAGGAGATCCTGCCGGACGGCGCCGACCACGTCTTCGAGTGCGTGGGCCGCGTCGAGCTCGTCCGTGAGGCGATCGACCTGCTCGACCGGCACGGCCAGGCGGTGCTTCTCGGCATGCCGGCCGCCACGGCCGAGGCGTCGTTCGTGGTCGCCTCGATGTTCCTGGACAAGTCCATCCTCGGCTGCCGCTACGGCTCCGCGCGACCGCAGCGGGACTTCGCGCTCTACGCCGAGCTGTACCGGTCCGGGCGGCTCCTCCTGGACGAACTGGTCACCGCCACCTACCCGGTCGAGGACTTCGCCAAGGCGGCGCAGGACGCGGAGGCGGGGCGGGTGGCGCGCGGGGTGCTGACGTTCTGAGGCGTGGGCGCGCCCACGACATCGCGGAACGTGCGGCGATACGTGGTGGGGGTGACGCCGAGCGCGGCCTGGAGGTGCTGGCGCATCGACTGGGCCGTGCCGAAGCCCGCGTCGCGCGCCACCTGGTCGACGGAGAGGGCGCTGGACTCGAGCAGATGCCGCGCCCGCTCCACCCGCTGCTGGGTGAGCCACTGCCCGGGGCTGATGCCGACCTCCTCGCGGAACCTGCGGGTGAACGTGCGCACCGACATGGACTCCTGCTCGGCCAGGTCGCGCAGCTGAAGCGGCTGGTCGAGCCGGTCGAGGGCCCAGGCCCGCGCCGTGCTGGTGGTCGCCAACTGGGGCTCGGGGACCGGGCGTTGGATGTACTGCGCCTGCCCGCCGTCGCGGTGCGGAGGTACGACGGTGAGGCGGGCCACCGCGTTGGCGACCGCGGTGCCGTGGTCGCGGCGTACGACATGGACGCAGAGGTCGACACCGGAGGCCACGCCCGCCGACGTCAGGACGTCGCCGTCGTCGATGAACAGCACGTCCGCGTCGACCCTGATCTTGGGGAAGAGCCGCTGGAAGTGCTCGGCCGACGACCAGTGCGTGGTCGCGGGGCGGCCGTCGAGGAGACCGGCTGCGGCGAGCACGTACCCGCCCGTGCAGATGGAGATCAGCCGGGTGCCGGGCCTGATGTGGGCGAGCGCCGCGGCGAGTTCGTCGGTCAGCCGCCCCTCCTCGTACACCGGACCCAGCTCGTACGAAGCGGGGACGACGACGGTGTCCGCGTCGGCGAGCGCCTCGGGTCCGTGCTCGACCAGGATCGCGAAGTCCGCGTCCGTCCGCACGGGCCCCGGCGGGCGGACCGAGCAGGTCACGACCTCGTACAGCCGCTGTCCCGCGGCACTCCTGGCCCGCCCGAAGATCCGCTGCGGAATGCCGAGTTCGAAGGGGATCACGCCGTCCAGGGCGAGGACGGCGATGCGGTGGCGCGCTCGCGCGGGCGGCTCGGGAGTGCCTGGGGTCCGGTCGGCCATGGCCCGATCCTAGCGAATGCTGACCATCGGGCCACTCGTTCGCGCAAGGATCCGGCCGGATCCTTGGTGACGTGAACCAGACAATCGCATCCGCGGCGCGGACCTCCGCACCGCGGCCGAAGCGCCGCACGCCCCGCATCCACCGCGCATGGTTCGTCGCCGCCGTGACCTTCGTGACGATCATCGGCGCGGCCGCCTTCCGGTCCCTGCCGAGCCTGCTCATCGACCCGTTGAACGAGGAGTTCCACTGGTCGCGCGGCACCATCGGGCTCGCGGTCTCCATCAACCTCGCGCTGTACGGCCTGACCGCGCCGTTCGCCGCCGCCCTGATGGACCGCTTCGGCATCCGCAAGGTCGTCGCGGTCGCCCTCGCCGTCATCGCGCTCGGCTCGGGCCTGACCGTGTGGATGGACTCCGCCTGGCAGCTGCTGCTCTGCTGGGGGCTGCTCGTCGGCCTCGGCTCCGGTTCGATGGCGCTCGCCTTCGCCGCCACCGTCACCAACCGGTGGTTCACCGAACGGCGCGGTCTGGTCACCGGCATCCTCACCGCGGCCTCCGCCTCCGGACAGCTGATCTTCCTGCCCGTGCTCTCCTGGATCGTCGAGAAGCACGACTGGCGGCCCGCCGCGGCGACGGTCGCGCTCGCCGCCCTCGCGGTGGTCCCCTTCGTCTGGCTGCTGCTGCGCGACCACCCCGCCGACGTGGGCCTGAAGCCGTACGGCGCCCAGGAGTTCGTGCCGAAGCCGCCGCCCGTCACGGGCGCCGCGCGGCGCACCGTCGGCGTGCTGTTCAAGGCCGCCCGCACCGGGCCCTTCTGGCTGCTCGCGGGCACCTTCGCGATCTGTGGCGCCTCGACGAACGGCCTGGTCCAGACGCACTTCGTGCCCGCCGCGCACGACCACGGCATGAAGATCACGACGGCCGCCTCGCTGCTCGCCGTCATCGGGGTCTTCGACGTCGTGGGGACGGTCGCGTCCGGCTGGTTCACGGACCGCTTCGACGCGCGGCGGCTGCTCGCCGTGTACTACGCGCTGCGCGGCATCTCGCTGCTCTTCCTGCCGATCCTCCTCGCCCCGAACGTCCACCCGCCGATGATCTTCTTCATCGTCTTCTACGGCCTCGACTGGGTGGCGACGGTCCCGCCGACGCTCGCCCTGTGCCGTGAGCAGTACGGCGACGACAGCGCGATCGTCTTCGGCTGGGTCCTGGCATCGCACCAGGTGGGCGCCGCCCTGGTCGCCGTGCTCGGCGGTCTCGCGCGGGACACCTTCGGGTCGTACGACGTGGTCTGGTACTCCTCGGGCGCGCTGTGCGCGGTGGCGGCGCTGATGGCGCTGGTGATCCGGCGCGGCGACCGGGACGCGGCGCTGCCCGCCGTGGCGTAGGAGCGGGGGCGGCAGCCTTGCGGGGGTGGGGGAGGCCGCTGTCAGGGCGTGAAGCGGCCGAACCTGCCGCGGTGGAAGAGCAGCGGCTCCCCGTCGTCCTCGGCGCCCAGCGCGTCCACCCGGCCCACCACGATCAGATGGTCGCCCCCGGTGTGCACGGCGTGGATCGTGCAGTCGATCCAGGCGGGGGCGCCGGTCAGGCGCGGCGAACCGGACACCGGGGCCGCGTCGTACGCCACACCGGCGAACTTGTCGGCACCGCTCACCGCGAAGCCGCGGCAAAGCTCGCCCTGGTCCGCGCCCAGGACGTTCACACAGAAGACGCCCGCGCGCGCGATGCGGGGCCATGTCGTCGATGTGCGCGCGACCATGAAGGAGACCAGTGGCGGGTCGAGGGAGAGCGACGAGAAGGACTGACAGGCGAAGCCCGCGGGGCCCGGTTCGCCTTCGGTGGCCGGTGCGGTGACAACGGTCACGCCCGTCGCGAAGTTCCCGAGCACGCGCCGGAATTCGACCGGATCGAGCGGCGCCCGCTCGTCGTCGCCGACCGCGCGCAGCCTCGGGCGCGGCACGGCACAGGGCCCGGCGGCGGCCGGGTGAGCTTCGGCGGGTCCCGTGGTGGTGGGGGCCCCGACCGACCTGAGGTATCGGACGGCGGTGGCCGCCATCCCTGCGTGTCCCATCACACCGACCATTGAACCTGACGGTGCGTCAGATAGGAAGGGTGCTGTCGGGCCCCGTCGGGGCGCTGCGTATCTTCAGGCCCATGAACTGGGGGAACGCGAGCAGGACCGCGTCGCGGGGGGCCGTGGGAGGCATCTCGTGGGGTGCCGCGCGGGACACTGCGGCGGGTATCGCGGGGGACGGCAGGGACGGCAGGGACGGCAGGGACGGCAGGGGCGACAGGGACGACAGGGACGGCTGGGGTGGCGACAGCATGACGGCCGCCGCGGCGGCCTGCGCGGCACAGCTGCCGGTGGCCGGACTCCTCGCGTACGTCCTCTCGCTCGACAACGACGACTACGGAGCGGGCGGCGGCCCCTACATCGGCCTTGCCTGCGCGATCGTCTTCGCGCCCCTGCTGCTGCCGCTCGCCGGAGTGGTGCACTCCGCGCTGCAGACCCTGCCCGCGATGAGCCTGGGGCGCCTCGCGGAGCGGTGGCGGGGGCAGCGGGGCAGGGGGCCGAGGCGGGCCTGGTCCCTGGGGCTCGCGCTGGCGGGACTGCTGCCGGTCGGCGCCGCGTGGGCGGCCTTCTTCGCCCTGATGGGCGGACCGTTCGTCCCCCTGGCGCTGGGTGCGGCGGCCAGCGGCGTGGTGCCCGTGCTGGCGGTGGCGTACTGGCGGCGGCAAGGCGAACGCCTCGGCCGACCGCCGCGACGGCGCAGGATCTGGTTCCGCTCGGCGATCGCGTCCGTGGTGGGCAGCGTGGCCGTCGTCGCGCTCGCGGTGCTCGCCACGGAGACGGGCCTCATCGAGGAGTACGAGCCGCCGCAGCCCTCGCCCCGTCAGCTGACCGGGGTGTGGCGGGACGACGACGGCGGAGAGGTCGCCTTCACGCTGGAGGAGGACGGGCGGGCCGTGGTGGCACGCGCGCGTGCGGAGTGCGGGGGCGCCGGGACGTGGACCCTGGACGCCGCCGAGCCGGTCAACGGCGCCGCGTCGCGTCCGACGGTCGTCATCGACGTCAAGAAGTGCGGGGACCTCCAGTCCTGGATGATCGGCGGCACGGAGGGCGACCTCGAACTCTTCGCCGTTTCGGGCGACATGGACTCGCCGGACATCGAGAAGCTGCATCGGGGGTAGGGCGGGTCGTTGTGTGGGTCGGCGTGCGGGTCGGTGTGCGGGGCGTCGTACAACGGAGGTGTCTGCGTCCTTCGTACGGAGGCGGAGGCGGGGGCGGGGGCGGGGGCTTCAGCGCCCTTCGTACGAAGGTGACCGCCGCTCCACGAAGCTCGCCACGCCCTCGTTCGCGTCCGCCGTGGTCATGTTGATCTCCTGCGCGGCGGCCTCGGCGGCGAACGCCGTCGCGCGGTCCGACTCCAGTGAGGCGTTGACCAGTTGCTTGGTCATCGCGAGCGCGCGCGTCGGCCCGGTGGCGAGGCGCTCCGCCCACTCCCGCGCCGTCTTCTCCAGCGCGTCGGCCGGTACGACGCGGTTGACGAGCCCCAGCCGTTCGGCGTCCGCTGCCGACACCGCGTCCCCGAAGAACATCAGCTCCTTGGCGCGCTGCGGCCCGATGAGGCGGGGCAGCAGATAGGCGCCGCCGCCGTCGGGGACGAGGCCTCGGCGCACGAACACCTCGATGAACCGGGCGGGTTCGGCGGCGATGACCAGATCGCAGGCGAACGCCAGATGGGCGCCGATGCCGGCCGCGGTCCCGTTCACCGCCGCGACGACCGGCTTCTCGCAGTCGAGGACCGCGGAGATCAGCCGCTGCGCGCCCCGCTTGATGGTGCGCGCGACATCGCCGGGCACCCGGTCGCCGGTGGCGGGCGCGCCGCGCAGGTCGGCGCCCGCGCAGAAGCCCTTGCCGGTCGCGGTGATCACGACGGCCCGCACGGCGGGGTCGGCGGAGGCGTCCGCGAGCAGCGAGATGACGCGTTCGCGCTGGTCCCAGGTGACGGCGTTCATGGCTTCCGGCCGGTTGAGAGTGATCCACGAGACGCCGTTGTCAGTGGCGTGAAGTATCAATGAACCGAGGGGATCGCGGGAGTCGGGGGAGTCGGGGAGATCGGGGGAGGGCGTCATGCGGGATCGGCTCCGTTTCGTGCGGGCGGGGGTGCGGAGGGCGAGCGGTGCCCTGAGGCACCGTCTGGGGCATCGCTCAGCGGCAGACGGCGAGCGCGTCGAGCGCCACGGCGCCCTGCCCGCGGGGCAGCACCATCAAGGGATTGATGTCCAGTTCGGCGAGGTCGTCGCCCAGTTCGAGCGCCATCCGCTGCACCCGCAGCACGACTTCGACGAGCGCGTCGACGTCGGCGGGTGGCGCCCCCCTGACCCCGTCGAGCAGGGCGCGCCCGCGCAGTTCGGAGAGCATCGCCTTGGCCTGGTCCTCGCCGAAGGGCGGCACCCGCACGGCCGCGTCCCTGAGGACCTCGACGAGCACACCGCCGAGCCCGACGGTCACCGTGGGGCCGAACAGGGGGTCGTGCGTGACGCCGACGACCATCTCGACGCCCCGCTCGACCATCTGGCAGACGAGTACGCCGTCCAGCTTGATGCCCTCGTAGCGGGCGATGTCCGTCAGCTCCCGGTAGGCGTCCCGCACCTGGCTGGCCGAGGTCAACCCGACCTTCACGAGCCCGAGTTCGGTCTTGTGCGCGAGCTGCGGGCCCGACGCCTTCATGACGACGGGGTAGCCGACGAGTCCGGCCGCGCGCACGGCGGCCGCCGCGCTGGTCACCAACTGCTCGCGCGGTACACGAATCCCGTACGCGCGCAGCAGCTGCTTCGCCGCGTGCTCGCTGAGCTGCTGGCCGGGCCGCATCAGGGCCTGGGCCTTGCGGAAGGACGGCGAGGGGGAGCGCGGGGCCTCGTCGAAGGGGGAGCGGTAGCCGGTCGTGAAGCGGTGGTGGTCGAGATAGGCGCGCACCGCCGTGATGCAGTTGGCGAACGTACGGAAGGTGGCGACGCGCGAGGAGCCGAGCAGCGTCTCGCGGTAGGCGTCCTCGGTGCCGACGGGCGAGCCCCACACCACGCACACCAGCTTGTCCGTCTGCTCCGCCGCGTCCACCAGGTCCTGCGCCAGCTTGTCGCTCATCGGCGGGAAGGGGCCGGTGATCGGACAGATCAGCACCCCCACCTCAGGATCGTCGAGGATGGCGTCGATGATCTTGCGGCCGCGCCAGTCGCCGACGGGGTGACCGCCGTTGTCGACGGGGTTGGCGACGTTCAGGTACTCCGGTATCCACTGGTGCAGCTCCGCCTGCTTGGCGTCGGAGAGCGCGGGCAGCCGGAGCCCCCGCGCGGTCGCCAGGTCCGAGAAGTGCGCGCCCGTGCCGCCCGAGATCGAATAGACGACGACACCGTCGGCGCGCGGCCTGTGTGCCCGGGCCAACAGGGCGGACGTGTCCTGGAGTTCGTCGAGCCCGTCCACGCGGATCACGCCGAACTGCCGCATCGCCGCGTCCACCACCGCGTCGGCGCCGGTCAGTTTGCCGGTGTGTGAGGCGGCCATGCGGGCGCCGGTCTCGGTGCGGCCGACCTTGACGGCGACCACGGGCACCCCGCGCCGGGCGGCCCGGTCGGCGGCGAGCAGGAAGGCGCGGCCGTCCTTGAGCCCCTCGACGTAACAGGCGATGGCGCCGACCTCGGGGCGTTCGGCGAAGTAGGAGATGAAGTCGGAGGTCTCCAGGTCCGCTTCGTTGCCGGTGGGCGCCCAGTGGGAGAGGCGGACGCCGAGTTCCTGCAGGGTGAAGACGGGGCGGCCCTGGTGGCCGGACTGGGTGATCAGCGCGATGGCGGGTCCTTCGAGGTCCTCGCGGAACTTCTCGAAGGCGTTGAGGTTGGTGTTCGGGCCGAGCAGGCGCAGGCCCGAGCGCTGGACTGCGGCCGCGAGCCGGGCCTGGGCGGCCGCGCCCTCCGCACCGGTCTCGGCGAACCCGGAGGCGAAGGCGACGGCGAACCTCACCTTCTCCTCGGCCAGCTGCTCGATCACGGGCAGCGGGTCGCCGACCAACAGCACGGCCAGATCGACCTGTTCGGGCAGGTCCGCGACGGAAGGGAAGCAGGGGATGCCGAAGACGGACTGACGGGTGGGGTGCACGGGATGCAGGCGCGCGCCGACCCGCTCGGCCCACGCGATCAGCTGGCGGGTGATACCGGTGTTGGGCCGCCCCTCGGCGTCCGACGCGCCGACGACGGCGACGGACTCCGGCCGGAAGAAGCGGTCCAGGTCGGGTACGTCGGCGTGCAGCGGCCGGCCGCTGACGTCCAGGTCGTCCGCGTCGTCCGCCGTGACGGCCCTGCCGTGGACGGTGCGGGGAGGGAGTTCGCCGCAGGCCACAACATGGGCGCGGCGGGGGTCGGTGGTGAAGGTGCCGTGAGTCGATCCAAGCATCGGTCCGCCCGCTCCTGTGTGACAGCATTTAACTGACGCACAGTCAGATTACTGAACTGACGCTGTGTCAGGAACACTGCTGCAGGCAAAGGCTGGCGGGGCACCTTGTGCGGTGGGCGGGGCTTGTGAGGCGTGTGCGGCTCTCCCTGTCCACGGAAGCGCGGATTCTGGCTGATGCCAAGAGGGGAATCGGCCCCGCCCCGTCAGGGGCACGGGGAACTGCGCGCTCGGCGTGCGACGGGTCGCGGACGCGTCTGCCGGGATCCCCGCGGGCGCGGCTGCGGCTGCGGTTGTTCGTGGTTGCTCGCGCAGTTCCCCGCGCCCCTGACGGGGCGCGCATCACGTGGACTTGCTGATCGCCTTGGCGATCTTTTCCGCGTCCAGGGAGAGTTCGCGGAGCATGCCGCTGATGGGGTTGGTGAAGCCGGTGAAGTAGAGGCCGGGGGCCTGGCGGGGGGTGCGGGGGCCGTGGGCGGTGGGGTGGCCCCGGTGGTCGAGGACGCCGAGGTCGCCGACGAGGGGGTGCAGGGCGCGGCTGTAGCCGGTGGCCGCGATGACGACCTCCGGGGCGATCCGGCTGCCGTCGGCGAGGGTCACCTTGCCGTCGTCGAAGGACTCCACGGCGGCGACCGGTTCGACCCGGCCCGTGCGGACGGCGTGGATCAGGCCCACGTCCTGGACCGGGATCGCCCCCTCGTTGACCCGCGAGTACAGGCCCGTGTCGGGGCGGGGCAGGCCCTGGGGTGCCAGGTCGGGGACGCTGATCCTGGCGAGCGGCTTCGAGAGGCGGTCGACCAGGGCGACGGGGAGCCTGCGGCACAGGATGCCCGTGCGCTGCGCGGGCCAGCCCGCCGTGGACCGGCGCACGATGTGCGGCGCCGTGCGCACCGCGAGGCGGACCCGGGCGGCGCCGCCCTCGACGAGGTCGACGGCGATCTCGGCGCCGGTGTTGCCGACGCCGACGACCAGGACGTCCTTGCCGGCGTAGGGGGCGGGGTTGCGGTAGTCGCCGGCGTGCAGCAGCTCGCCGGAGTAGGTGTCGCGGCCCGGCCAGTCCGGGAGGCGGGGCGTGTGGTTGTAGCCGGTGGCGATCACCACCGCGCTGCCGGTCAACTGCCGCCCGCCGGTGGCGTGCAGAAGCCATCCGGTGCCGTCGGGGGCGCGCTCCAGGCCGGTCACCTCGACTCCGGTGACGACGTCGAGGCGGTGGTACTCGGCGTACTTCTCCAGATAGCGGATCACGTTGTCGCGCGTCACCCACCGGCCGAACGACCGCGGTATGGGCAGGCCGGGCAGCGCGGAGAGGCGACGGGTCGTATGCAGCCGGAGGCGGTCGTAGTGGCCGCGCCAGGAGGCGCCGACGCGTTCGGACTTCTCCAGGACGACCGCGCGTACGCCGCGTGCGCGCAGGGCCGCCGCCACGGACAGCCCGCCGGGGCCGCCTCCGATGACGTACACGGGGCGGTCCTGCTGGGTCGCTAGCGGAGGTGTCGAGTCGGCCATGACTGGAGAGTAACCGCGCGATTACTTGATGGGTGACGGTCAAGTCCGGAACCGGTTGCGAATCGATCACGGGTGTTCGAGAAGTGCGCCCCTTGCGCATCGGCCGCCCGGTGCGCTGAACTGACGTACCGTCAGAAGTGCGGGTGCGGCGGGGGACGTGGGAGGGGGCATGGCGTCGGCCCGGTCCGGCGTGCCGTCGTTCGCTTCGGGGTCGGCCCGCGGAGGACGGGGAGCCGCCGTCGAACTGCCGCGCGGCGCATGGCGGAGAAAGGCTGGTTCGAGCGGGGGTGCGGGGGTGCGGGGATGTGCGGGGGTGGGGGTGCGAGGGTGCGGGGGCTTCGGGTTCTCCCGCCTTCGTCCTCTCGCCCTCTCGCCCTCTCGCCCTCTCGTTCCGATGATCCACGTGGTCCCCGTGGGCCAGGTGATCCACGACAACGCGATCGGACTCTTTTGATGGGTACGGAATCAGTGAGCAAGGAATCGGTGGCGGCGGGCCCGCGCTTCGACCTTCCCGAGGTCGACGCCTTCACCCGCCCTTACTGGGAGGCGGCGGCCGACGGGCGGCTCCTGATCCGCCGCTGCGGGGCGTGCGGCGCGGCGCACCACTATCCGCGCGAGTTCTGCCCGCACTGCTGGAGCGAGGACGTCACCTGGGAGCGGGCGAGCGGCCGCGCCACGCTCTACACCTGGTCGGTGGTGCACCGGAACGACCTGCCGCCGTTCGGCGGCCGCGTCCCCTACGTCGCCGCGGTCGTCGACCTCGCCGAGGGGCCGCGGATGATGACGGAGGTCGTCGGCTGCGGGGAGGGGGAGCTGCGGATCGGGATGGCGTTGCGGGTGACGTTCCGGGAGGCGGGGGAGTTCGCGGTGCCGGTGTTCGAGGGGGCGGGTGGGTGAGAGCGCTGGGGCGGGGGCTAGGGGGCTAGGGGGCTAGGGGGGGCCGTCCGCCGGGCAGGCCTCAGGGGGGCATGGAACCCGACGGCAGCCCCGGGGACCACGGATCCCGACCGCCCCCCTCCGGGAGTCACGGCATCCGACTGCCCCCTCCGGGAGCCACGGCATCCGACTGCCCCCTCCGGGAGCCACGGCATCCGACCGCCGCCCCCGGGAGCCACGGCACCTGACCGCCGCCCCGGGAGCCACGGCATCCGACCGCCACCCCAGGCCCTAAATCTCTTTGTGGCCGTCGAGCGGTGCGAGGGAACATGGCCCATGCCCTCCGAACCGCGCCCCGCCTGGCAGTTGACCACGGACCTCGACGCCTTCCTCGCCCGCGCCGAGAAGTTCCTGCACTCCGCGCCCGCCCCGCACACCGCCCTGCTCAGCGTCACGGACACGCTCCGGGTGCGCGGCCTCCAGGCGTACGGGGAGGGGGAACCGCTCTTCGGCACGTATGCCGACGGGGACGGCACCGTCCGGGGCGCCCTCGTGCGGACCCCGCCGCACCGCCTCTCCCTCAGCCCTCTCGACCCCGAGGCCGTCGACGCCCTCGCCCGGCGGCTCGCCGACGTCAGCCCGGACTTGCCGGGAGTGGCCACCGAGTCCGCCACCGCGGAGGCCTTCGCCCGGGCCTGGGAGAAGCACACCGGGGCCACCGCCGCACCGAGCATGAGCCAGCGGCTGTACCGGCTCGGCACCCTCACGCCGCCCGAGCCCGCACCGCCGGGAGGCCCGCGCGTGGCCACCGCGGCGGACCGGGAACTGCTCGTGCGCTGGCACCGGGAGTTCGGTGAGGCGATCGGGGAGCGGGCGGCGATGGACTCCGGCGCGTGGGCGGACTCCCGTATCGCCTACGGGGGCGCGACCTTCTGGGAAACCCCCGACGGCACCCCCGTCGCGATGGCCGGTGTCACCCGCCGTACCGCGGGCCAGGTGCGCGTCGCCCCCGTCTACACGCCCGCCGACCTGCGCGGCCGCGGCTACGGCGGGGCCGTCACCGTCGCCGTCACCCGCGCCGCCCTCGACGCGGGCGCCGCCGAGGTGCTGCTCTTCACCGACCTCGACAACCCGACCAGCAACGTCCTCTACCAGCGCATCGGCTACCGTCCGGTCCGCGACTTCGGCCAGTACGACTTCACGTGACCGGCGGTCCCTCCGCCGTCACGGCCACAGCAACTCCTTGATCCAACGCTTGCCCCCGACCCCGCCCTTCCGATAGCGCAGCCGCACATGCCGGCGACGCGCGTCCCCCTGGAAGAACTCCGCCTCCGCGGGCTCCAGCACGTACAGCGTCCAGGTCGGCGCGTCCGCGCCGGGGTCCGCCTGTGCGCGGTCCCAGGCGGCGGCGGACGACCGCTCCAACTCCTCGTACGTGTCGAGGACTTCGCTCTGCCGTCCCACCAGCGCCGCCGCGAGCGCGCCGGCGGAGCGGGCGTGCAGGTCGGCGAGGCTCTCCGCGTGGGGTGCCGTGACGACGCGGCCCCTGATCCGGATCTGGCGGCCCTGCGACGCCCAGTAGAAGTGCAGGGCCGCTTCCGGGCGGGCCGCGAGCTGGCGGCCCTTCCTGCTGGTGGCGTGGGACGCGAAGTGCCAGCCGTGGTCGTCCGCGTCGTGCAGCATCACGGTCCGTACGTCCGGGCCGCCGTCCTCGTCCACCGTCGCCAGGCCCATGGTGTGCGGCTCGGCCTGCCCCGCGGCCACCGCCTCCGCGAACCACGCGTGGAAGAGGGGCAGCGGGTCCGCGGGCGCCGCCGCCGGATCGAAGGCGGGCAGGTCGACGTCCCAGACGCGCTGGGCCCGCAGGAGCTGCTGGAACTCCGTGGGGGGTGTGGGGGCCGGGGAGGACTGTGCGCCGGATGAAGTCATGGGGCGATTGTGGCGCGCGGGGGCTCGCGGCGGGGCTTCCGTCTCACGTCCGCGCCGGGGCGGGGGGCCTTCGCCTCCTGCGCCGGGGCGGGGGGCCTTCGCCTCCTGCGCCGGGGCGGGGGACCTTCGCCTCCTGCGCCGGGGCGGGGGACCTTCGCCTCCTGCGCCGGGGCGGGAGGCCTTCCCCTCCCGCGCCGGGGCTGGCGACCTCACCCCTGCGCCGGGACGGGCGGCCTCACCCTCGTCGTCCCCTTCCCGCGCCGAGCCCGGGGACCTCCCCCTTCCGCGCCGGGGCTGGCGACCTCACCCCTGCGCCGGGGCGGGCGGCCTCACCCTGCGGCGGGGCGGGCGGCCTCACCCTCGCCGTCCCTCTCCCACGCCGAGCCCGGCGACCTCACCCCCGCCCCAACACCACCGTCCCCGACGAGCAGAACCACCCGCCCGTCCCCGACGCCACCGCCAGCTGCGGCAGGCTCCCGTCGGGTCGTCGCACCTGCCCCTCGCCCGCCTGCCCGCGCAGCTGCCGTACGGCTTCGACGATCAGGAACAGGCCGCGCATGCCCGGGTGTTGGGCGGAGAGGCCGCCGCCGTCCGTGTTGGTCGGCAGGTCGCCGTCCCGCAGGAGGCGGCCCTTCTCCGCGAAGGAACCGCCCTCGCCCTTCGCGCAGAAGCCGAGGTCCTCCAGGGTCACCATCGTCATATAGGTGAAGGCGTCGTAGATCTCGGCGATGTCGATGTCGGCGGGCCGCACCCCCGCGCGTTCGAAGGCGAGGCGGCCGCTGACCGCCGCGGGGGAGACGGTGAAGTCGTCCCACTCCGACATCGTGGTGTGCGAGACGTGTTCGCCCGCGCCGAGGATCCACACGGGTTCGGACGCACAGTCCCGTACGTACTCCTCGGCGACGAGCAGCACCGCGCAGCCGCCGTCGGACCGTATGCAGCAGTGGAGTTTGGTGAACGGGTCCGCGATCATCGGGCCGCTCAGGACGTCGTCGACGGTGATCGGGTCGCGGAACATCGCGTCCGGGTTGGCGGCCGCGTTCGCCCTGGCCTGGACGGCGACCGAGGCGAGCTGTTCCAGGGTCGTGCCGTACTCGTGCATGTGACGGCGCGCGGCCATCGCGTACTTGGCGATCAGGGAGTGTCCGTACGGGACTTCGAACTGGAGCGGTCCGCGGGCGCCGAACGACAGATTGGACGTACGCCGCTTCGCCTTGATGTCCGCGCGGGCCGTCGAGCCGTACACGAGGAGCACGGCGTTCGCGTGCCCGGCCGCGATCGCGTCAGCCGCGTGCGCCGCCATGACCTCCCAGGTGGCGCCGCCGACCGAAGTCGAGTCCACCCAGCGGGGCTTGAGGCCCAGGTACTCGGCGACCTCGACCGGTGCCAGCGTGCCGAGGCCCGCCGACGCGATGCCGTCGACGACCTCACGGCCGAGCCCGGAGTCGGCGAGCGCGCGGCGGGCCGCCTGGGCGTGCAGGGCGTAGGGCGTGGCCTCGTCGACCCGGCCGCAGTCCGAGAGGGCTACGCCGACGACGGCGACCTTGCGGGAGGTGGAACGGGGTGCAGTAGCCATGAATCTGACGGTACATCAGATGTGGGGGCGGGGAGGAGGGATGGAATTGGGTGTGCGCCGGGCTTGCGTCTCCGTTCACGGCAATCGGCGCCGTGGGCACAGCGGCGTGACCGACCCCGTCACCACCCTGTGCATATCGCCGCCGCCGCCCTAATATGACGGCCCGTCAGATCAGGGTTCGGGTGGTCGCACCCGGCCCCGGGGAGGAGTCTGCCGATGGATGCCGCCTTCAGTGCGGAGCAGGGGGAGATCCGCCGCACCCTTCGCGAAGTGATCACCAAACGCTGCGGTCCCGACGACGTCAAGGCCGCCGTGCGCACCCCCGCCGGATACGACGGCGCCCTGTGGGCGGCCCTCGCGGAGCAGCTCGGACTGCCGGGTCTCGCGCTGCCCGAGGCGTACGGCGGCGTGGGCTGCACGGCTGCCGAACTGGCCCTAGGCTGCGAGGAATTGGGGCGCGCCCTCGCGCCGTCCCCGCTCTTCTCGACGGCCGTGCTCGCCGCCCCGCTGATCCTCGCGCTCGGCACCGAGGAGCAGCGTGCCGAGCTGCTTCCGCGCATCGCGGCGGGCGAGCTGACCGCCGCGCTCGCCGTCCCCGGCACCAGCCTCGCCACGGCGCTCGGTCTCGTCGGCGACAACGCGGGCGACTGGTCGGGCGGCGGGCGCGCGGGCGGTGTGCAGGCGCGGATCCCGGACGGGACATGGCGGCTGTACGGCCAGGCCGAGCAGGTCCTCGACGGGCACAGCGCGGGCCTGCTCGTCGTGGCCGCGCACGCGGGAGGCTTCGCCCGGTCCCGCACGCTCCTCTTCCTCGTACGCGAAGGGGCGCACGGAATGGTGGGGACGCGGCAGACCGCACTCGACGAGACCCGCACGCAGGCGCGCGTCGAACTGCGCGACGTAGAAGCGGAGTTGCTCGGCGAGGATCAGGCCGATGTGCCCGCCGCGCTCGCCGCCGTCGGGGACGTCGCCGCCACCGTCGTCGCGGCCGAGGCGGTCGGCGCCGCGGACCGGGTCATGGAGCGGACCGTCGAATACGTCAGGCAGCGCGAACAGTTCGGCCGCGCGATCGGCTCCTTCCAGGCGGTCAAGCACCGTCTCGCCGATGTGTACGTCCAGGTGCAGGCGGCCCGCTCGGCCGCCTACTACGCGGCGTGGGCCGCGGGCGCCGAGGCCGCGGGCTTCGGCGGACAGGGCGCCGAACGGGCCGGCGGGCTCGCCCTCGCGCAGGCCCTCGACGCACTGCGCACCGCCGCGTCCGAAGCGGTCCAACTGCACGGCGGCATCGGCTTCACCTGGGAGCACGAGGCCCATCTGTACTTCAAGCGCGCGTCGAGCGACGAACTGCTCTTCGGCCCCGTGCACAGGCTGCGGGCGCGGGCGGCGGAACGGGCGGGGCTGTTCGACGACGTACACGAGGACGAGTCCGCGCCCCCGCCGGCACCGGAGGAACCCGCCGCCCCCACCAGCACCGAACTCGGAAGGGCCGTCTGATGCCGCCCGGCCTGCGCCTGATGCAGAAGATGTCCTCCACCCGGACGTTCGCACGGATCGCCCCGCACTTCATCCCCGCGATGGACCGCACAGTGCACCGGCTGACCCGCGGCAAGGTCCTGCTCAGCGCAAAGATGCTGCCCGGCGTCATCCTGACCGTACGCGGCGCCAAGAGCGGCCTCCCCCGGCGCACGCCACTGGCCTGCATGCCCGAGCCGGAGAACGACAGTTGGCTCCTGATCGGCTCCAACTTCGGCCGCCCCGGCCACCCAACCTGGACCACCAACCTCCTCGCCCACCCCGACGCCGAAGTGAACTGGCACGCCACCAACATCCCCGTACACGCCCGCCTCCTATCCGGCCCAGAACGAACAGCCGCCTGGACAGCAGCACTGAACTTCTGGCCCCCCTACGCCACCTACCAACAACGAGTCGACCGAGAGATCCGCCTATTCCGCCTAACCCGCCGCTGAGGACCCCGCCAGGGGCACGGGGAACCGCGCGATCAGCCACAGCGTGGCGGCACTCGAAGAAGGAACGCCCCGGGCGGGGCCGGGGAGGGAGCGTCCGGGCGGAGCCGAGGGCGGAACGCTCCGGCGGTGCGCGAGGGGTGGGGGCCCCGTGAGGGGCGCGGGGAACTGCGCGATCAGCCACAGCGTGGCGGCACTCGAAGAAGGAACGTCCCGGCGGGGCCGGGGAGGGAGCGTCCGGGCGGAGCCGAAGCTGGAAGGTTCTGGCGGAGTCGAAGGCAGAACTCCTCGGCGGTACCCGAAGGGTGAGGGCCCCGTAGGGGGCGCGGGGAACTGCGCGATCAGCCCCAACGCGGCGGCACTCGAAGAAGGAACGCCCCGGGGGCGCCGGAGAAGGAACGCCCTGGCGGAGTCGAAGGCAGAACGCTCCGGCGGTACCCGAAGGGTGGGGGCCCCGTAGGGGGCGCGGGGAACTGCGCGATCAGCCCCAACGCGGCGGCACTCG
>NZ_JBHYJI010000017.1:147737-158788 GCF_042740435.1 Streptomyces sp. NPDC059002
CGAAGAAGGAGCATCCCGGCGGGGCCGGAGAAGGAACGCCCTGGCGGAGCCGAGGGCAGAAGGCCCTGGCGGAGCCGAACAAGGAAGGCCTGGGCGGAGCCGAAGGCAGAAAACCCTGGCGGCACCCGAAGAAGGAACGCCCCGGCGGAGCCGAAGAGAGAACACCCGGGCGGACCCGAAGGGCGCAGCACCCGGCGGAGCTGGAGGAAGGGCACCCTGGCGGCACCCGAAGACAGAACACCCCGGCGGGACTCGAAGAAGCAACACCCCGGCGGAGCCGAAGACAGAACACCCCGGCGGCGCCGTAACACCGCCACACCCCGGCGGAGCCGAACCCCGGCGGAGCCGAACGCCGTGGCGGCGGATCACGGGAGTGATCCGCCGCGCGGCTGACAGGACTTGGGCAGATCGCCCGCCAGGGCTACTTCGTCGGCTTCTTCCCGGTCACACCCAAATGCACCAACAGCGCCAGATTGGGCTTGAGTTCGGCCTGCTTGACGCCCCAGGTCTGGAAGCCGCGCTGGTGCGACGCCACCGCGGCGAGCATCGCGACGAGGGATCCGGCCATCGCCGCGGGGCTGACGTCCTTGTCGACCTTGCCCTTGGCCTGGAGCTCCTTGACCGTGTCGGTAAGGGAGTTGTTGACCGAGTTGAGGATCTTCATGCGGATCTTGTAGAACCGCTTGTCGCCCTCGGCGGCGCCGAGGTCGACGACGCGGAGGATCGCGTCGTTCTTGCGCCAGAACTCGAGGAAGCCGTCGACGAGGTCCTGGGAGGTCTGCCATCCTGCCTTGCCGACCCAGGAGCGGCCGTCGAGCAGTTGCGTCAACTCGGCGCCTTCCGCGGCCATTTGCTCGGCGATCTCCAGGACGGCGCCTTCCACGTCCGGGAAGTACTGGTAGAACGTCGCGGGTGAAGTCCCCGCCTTCCGGGCGACGTCGATGACTTTGACGTCGCGATAGGGCGAGGAGCTGAGCATCTCGCTGAGGCAGTCGAGCAGTTTCTGACGTGTCGCCTGACCGCGTCGACCGGCCACACGGCCGTCGACGGTACGTACCTGTCCTGTCATGCCGTCAGCTTACCGAGGGGTGATCGGAGCGCGATTCGGCCGAGTGCAAATGGGGTTGGGGCGCGTAGGAGTGGCGGTCCGCGCGTCCGGAAAGAATTGGCCAAGTGTTCGAATTTCGGGGCTGCGGGGTCCGGATGCGGCCGCTAGCTTGAATCGCATGGAATACGCAGAGGGCGTGCCCTGCTGGGCCGACGCGATGCTCCCCGACGTCGAGGGCGGCAAGCGGTTCTACGGAGAGCTCTTCGGCTGGACCTTCGACGAGGGGGCGGGCCCGGAGTACGGGCACTACGCCCAGGCGTACCGGGAGGACCAAGCCGTCGCCGCGCTCGCGCCCAAGGCCGACGGCCGCATGCCCACCGTATGGACGGTGTATCTCGCCACCCCGGACGCGGCCGCGCTCGGCGAGCGGATCAGGGCGGCGGGCGGCTCGATGATCATGGAGGCCATGCCCGTCGGCCCGTTCGGGACGATGGGCCTCGCCGCCGACCCCGAGGGCGCGGTCTTCGGACTCTGGCAGGCCGGTACGCATGAGGGCTTCGGCGTGCAGCGGCAGCCTGGTTCGTACTGCTGGACCGAGGTGTACGCGCGGGACAAGGACCTGGTCGACCCCTTCTATGAGGGAGTACTCGGATACGGCGGCCTCGACCTCGGCACCGAAGCCACCGAAGGCACCGAAGGCACCGAAGGCACCGAAGGCACCGAAGGCACCGAAGGCACCGAAGCCACCGAAGCCACCGATTTCCGCATCTGGTCGCCCGCGGGCGCCGAGCCGGGGCCGGACACGGCGATCGGCGGCCGCGCCCTGCTCTCCGGCTCCGTGCCCGCCGAGATGCCCGCGCACTTCCTCGTCTATTTCCAGGTCGCCGACACCGATGCGACGGTGGCGACGGCGATCCGGCTTGGCGGGCGCGTCCAGACACCGCCCTACGACACCCCGTACGGGCGGATCGCGGTGCTCACCGACGACCAGGGGGCGACGTTCGCGGTCCTGGAGGGCTGAACCGCCCCGTTTGGGAGGGCACGGGCGCATTCCGTGCGGGCCGTCCCGGCGGTGATTTGTCCGTAGACACCCCGATCCCGCCCCGGGTTCGCAACCACCGGCTCGGACAGGAAGAATCAGGGTGCGTGCCGCCGTAGCGGCTCGGTGGTGAGACGCTGCACGGGGCTGTCTTCTTCGGCGGCCGCGTACGGGGAGGTGGCAGGGCAAGTGGTGGATCAGCTGACGCAGCACGATCCGAGGCGGATCGGCCCGTTCGAGGTCCTCGGCCGGCTGGGCGCCGGAGGCATGGGCCTGGTCTATCTCGCGCGCTCCGCGTCGGGACGGCGCGTGGCGATCAAGACGGTACGGACCGAGCTCGCCGAGGACCAGCTGTTCCGTGTCCGCTTCACCCGCGAGGTGGAGGCGGCACGGGCCGTGTCCGGCTTCTACACGGCGGCCGTCGTGGACGCCGACCCGCGGGCCGCGGTGCCGTGGCTCGCCACGGCGTACGTCCCCGCGCCCTCGCTCGAAGAAATAGTGAATGAACACGGGCCGCTGCCCACCCAGGCGGTGCGCTGGCTCGCGGCGGGCGTGGCCGAGGCCCTGGAGTCCATCCACGGCGCGGGCCTCGTCCACCGCGACCTCAAGCCGTCGAACGTCCTCGTCGTCGAGGACGGCCCGCGCGTCATCGACTTCGGCATCGCGTCCGGTGTCTCCAACACGCGCCTGACCATGACGAACGTCGCCGTGGGCACGCCCGCGTACATGTCGCCCGAGCAGGCCAAGGACTCGCGCAGCGTGACCGGCGCCAGCGATGTCTTCTCGCTCGGCTCGACCCTCGTCTTCGCCGCCACCGGGCACGCGCCGTTCCATGGCGCCAACCCCGTCGAGACGGTCTTCATGCTGCTCAGGGAGGGCCCCGACCTGGAGGGCCTGCCGGACGAGCTGCGGCCCCTCATCGAATCCTGCATGCAGATGGAGGCCGCGCTCCGGCCCACCCCCGCCGACCTCCAGGCCCAGCTCGCGCCGCACCTCTTCGCCTCCGAGAGCGGCGACGGCGACGACAGCGGCACCGCGTCCGCCTGGCTGCCCGAGCGGGCCGTCGCCCTCATCGAGGCGCGCAGGGGAGGGCGGCCGCCCGCCAGGGCCGCCGTGTCGGCCGCACGCAGCGGCGGCCGTTCCGTCGCCGCTCCGCCGGCCCCGCAGCAGCCTCCGCCGCCCGCGCCGTCCCAGCCGCCGTTCGCGGCCGCGCCCGACGCGGGGCCCGTGCGGCTCGCCGGTGCGAAGGTGCCGATCGGCCCCGGGCCGCGGGTCGCCGCGGGCCGCTCGGCGGCGGCGCCCGGCAATTCCGGGCTCGCCGCCTCGTGGTCGCGGTCCAAGGCGGCGGCCAACGGCGTCGCCCCCGCGGGCCCCGCCCCGGTGCCCGCGCCCGCCGCCGCACCCGACGCCGCCTGGCGGCCGTGGCGTTTCCGCATGTCGAACGATGTGTGGGGCACCCCGGCCGTCGCGGGCAACCTCGTCTACGTCACCTCCTTCGAGGTGCACGCCCTGGACGTGTCCACCGGCCGCCGCAGCTTCAAGACGCGGGACGTCGCCTGGTCCATGGCGGTCGCCGACGGGCGCATCCACGCCTCCGACGGCCCCACCCTCTACGCCCTGGACGGTGCGGAGGGATCCGACCTGTGGCGGCTTCCGACCGACGCCTGGGTCTACTCCCTGCAGGCCGACCGGGGCACCGTCGTCACCGGCACGCGCGGCGGCGGCGTCCAGGCGTGGGAGGCGGCCAACGGCGAGAAGCTCTGGGAGATCACCGGGGCGCAGACCGACTTCGAGACGCCGGAGGCCGGGCCCGCCGTGTTCGACGGCACGGTGTACGTGTGGAAGGACGCGCGCCTTCGTGCCCTGGAGGCGCGGACCGGCGACGAACGCTGGTCGTACCCCGTCGGCGACGCGGCGTCCTGCGGGGGCGTGCCGGTGCGGCTCACCCAGGCGCAGGACGGGTACGTGTACGTGGCCGCGGGCAGCAGGGTCCTCGCGATCGACGTGGCGAGCGGTCATGTCCGCTGGCACTTCGAGGCCCCCGCCGCCTTCCTCTGCCCGCCCGCGTTCGCGCCCGGGCCCGCCGTCACGGGCGGCGGCGTGTACCTCGCCGACTACCTCGGCACGGTGTACGCCCTCGACGCGACGGACGGCCGCGACCGGTGGCGCATCGCCACGGAGTCGCGCTCGTCCATCGAGCCCGTCCTCGTCGCCGACGGCCACGTCCATGTGGGCAGCGGCAAGGGGCTCTACACCCTGGACGCGGTCACGGGCACGCCGAAGTGGCGGTTCCAGGCGGGCGGCGAGATCGTCGGCACGCCCGTCGTCGCCGACCGGCGCATCCACTTCGGCTCCACGGACCACCTGCTCTACACGCTCAAGGCCGACGACGGACGGCTCCGCTGGAAGCTGGCCACGGGCGGTGAGATCACGGGCGCCCCTGTGGTGCGGGACGGCGTCGTCTACGCGTGCAGCAAGGACCGCTGCGTGTACGCGCTGGACGCGGAGCGCGGGACGGGGACGTCGCCCCGGCCCTGAGCCGGAGGGGGCGCCCCGCAGGGGCGCGGGGAACTGCGCGACCAGCCCCACCGGCCCGCGGATGACGAACTCCCCCGGAGCGCTTGGCTGATGCGTCGGCCGGGCTACTGCTGCGGGGGCTTCTGCCAGGCCGGGCGGGTGCCCGGTTCCGGGGTCGGTTCCGGGTCCTGGGGCTGGCTCGCGGCCGACGGCCAGTCATCGCCGTCCAGGGTCGGGACCGTGCGGGCGGGGACGGGCTCCGTACGGCGGGTGCGGCCGGACATGACCGCCGCGCCGAGCAGCAGGAAGATGCCGCCGCCGAGGCTGTTCAGGAGGCCCTGGCCGAGGCCCGAGCCGTCGCCCGCCACCGCGAGGCTGCCCTCCGCCTGGCCCTGGCGGACCATCCACAGCACCGTGAAGCCGAGGACGATCACGCCCGCGAGCGCCACGAGGAGCCGGGAGCGCAGGACCACGCCGACCAGCGTGACGAGCGCGGCGAAGACGAACGGCAGGAAGACGGAGCCGAAGAGTTCCGCCTTGGCGTCCGTGATCCCGGCCCCGGAGAAGAGTTCGTCGAGGCGGTAGTTCCGTCCGTGACGGCCGTCGTACCAGGCTTGGAAGGGGCTCCATACGGCGGCCGTCGCTCCGATGAGAGCGAGGACCGACCCGGTGACGTTGCGGACCATATCGGGTCTTCTCCTGTCGTAGGCGACTTCTGTAGACGACTGCGACTCTCTCAAGATCGACATTACGCCGGGTGCGTGACCCTCGCCAGGTGAGGCGGCGGTCCCCTCGGCGGGCGGGGAAACCGGCGGGCGCGGAAGTCAGCGGGTGCGGAAGTCGCCGCCCCGCCGGGTCCCGAACAGGTCCGCCTGCTGGTCCGGCGGCAGGTTGCCCAGGGCGATCAAGTGCGGCGCGTGCGCGAGGGCCCCTGCCCTTGCCGCCTCCTTCGCCGACCAGAGCGCCCGCACCGTGCCCTGCACCGCCTCCGTCGGATACGAGGCGATGATCTCGGCGGCCCGGGTGGCCGCCGCCAACGCGCCGCCGGGCGCGGTGAGTTCGGAGACCAGGCCCGTTTCGTGGGCCCGGCGGGCCGAGATCCGCTCGGCGGTGCCCATCAGCGCCATCCTCGCGACCTCGCCGAACGGCATCCGCTGCGCCATGTGGATGGTCTCGAAGGCGCTGACCATGCCGTATGTGGTGTGCGGATCGAAGAACGTGGCGTGCTCGTCCGCGACGACGAACTCCGCCTCGCCGAGCAGATAGAAGGCGCCCCCGCAGGCCATGCCGTTGACCGCGGCGATCACCGGCTTCCAGAGGTCGTTCGCCTTCGGTCCGATCGTGATCAGCGGATCATCGATCGTGTACGGCGAGGTGGGCTGCGGCACATCGACGCCGCGGTCGATGCCGGTGCAGAAGGCGCGCTCACCGGCGCCGGTCACGACGACCGTGCGTACGGTGTCGTCGAACCTGAACTCCCGCCAGGCGTCCGCCAGTTCGGCCGCCGTCTCCAGGTCGATCGCGTTGTGCCGCTCCGGGCGGTCGAGGGTCAGGACCGCCACGCCCGTGTCCTTGTCCGTGGTCCTGCGCAGGGTGCTCACGGCCGCTCCAGGATCCAGCGCGGCACCGTGAACCCGTTCAGCTCGGTGAAGGCGACCTGCACCTTCGCGCCGATGCGCAGCCGTTCGGGGGCGACGGAGTTCAGGGGGGCGTCGGGGGCGGCGACCAGGTTGCCGACCAGGCGGATGCGGGGGGCGTCGGCGAGCTCGACGACGATCGCGTTGTAGCCGGTCTGTTCGGCGTAGGCGGGGAGGAGGGGCGGGTGCGGGAAGACGTACGACCAGATGCGGCCCCGGCCGCTCATCCTGCGCCAGTCGCTGTCGAAGGACTGGCAGTGGGGGCAGCAGGGCCTTGGGGGGAAGCGGGGTTCGCCGCAGGCGGTGCAGGCCTGTATGCGCAGTTCTCCTTGGGCGGCGTAGTCCCAGAAGGGGGCGCCGTCGTCGTCGACGGCGGGTGTCAGGAGGGGTTCTTGTTCCGTCGCGTCTGCCATGTTCTCGTCCTTCGCGAGTGCGGGTCTGTTGTGGCTTGTCGCGCAGTTCCCCGCGCCCCTACGGGGCCCGAAGCAGCAACGCCGATGTCGGGACCCCCTCGCCCGCCGTCACCAGACAAGTCGTTGCGTTCGGGACCTGGGCCGTGCTGGTGCCCCGGAGTTGTTTGACGCCCTCGTTGATGAGGTTGAAGCCGTGGACGTAGGCCTCGGAGAGGCCGCCGCCGCCCGTGTTGATGGGGAGGCGGCCGCCGCTCTCCAGGGCGCCGCCCTCGGTGAACGCGCCGCCCTCGCCGCGGCCGCAGAATCCGTAACCCTCCAGGGAGAGGGGGATGAGGGGGGTGAACGCGTCGTAGATCTGGGCGACGTCGACGTCCTGGGGGCCGAAGTCGGCCTGTTTCCACAGGTGTCGGGCCGCGGTCCAGGCGGGTCCGGAGAGCGGGTCGTCGTTCCAGTAGTTGACCATGCCGTGGTGCTGGGCGGGCAGGCCCTGGGCGGTGGAGTGGACGTAGACGGGTTTCCTGCGGCAGTCGCGGGCCCGTTCGGCGGAGACGATGACGCAGGCCAACGCCCCGTCCGTTTCGAGGCAGTTGTCGAAGAGGCAGAGGGGCTCGCTGATCCAGCGCGAGGTCATATACATGTCGCGGGTCAGCGGGCGTTCGTACATCATCGCGGCGGGGTTCTGGTTGGCGCGGTTGCGGCAGGCGAGGGCGACGTTGAAGAGGTGGTCGCGGGTCGTGCCGTACTCGTGCATGTGGCGGCGGGCCAGCATCGCGATCTCGTCGGCCGGGCGGAGCAGGCCGAAGGGGCGGGTCCACTGGGCGGGGGCGGGGAGTTGGACGGTGGTGTTCTTCCAGGGGCGGGGTCCGCTGCCGCGCTTGCGGGAGCGCCAGGCGACGCCGACGCTCGCCTGTCCGGTGGCGATCGCGGCCGCGAGGTGCGCGACGGTGGCGCAGGAACCGCCGCCGCCGTAGCCGACCTTGCTGAAGAAGGTGACGTCGCCGGCGCCGATGGCCTTGGCGACCTCGACCTCGTCGGTCTCCTCCATCGTGTACGAGGCGAACGCGTCGACCTCGGACGGCGCGATGCCCGCGTCGTCGAGCGCGGCGACGATCGCCCGGCACGCCAACGCCTTCTCGCTCTCCGGGAGTTGTTTCGCGAAGGGGGTCTGACCGATCCCGACTATCGCTGTAGCGTCCTTGAGTGAAGCCATGGGCAACGGCACCTCCGCCTTGTCGCGAGCGTGTCACCACTGCTGACAGCGCGTCAGGCTACCGCTAATCTGACGGATAGTCAGCTAATGGGTTTCCCCCTGCCCGGACCGAAGTCGACGGCGGGGGAAGGCGGGAGGGCTTGTGATGCGCGGCGACCTGGAGTGGGACAGCATCCCGGCACTGGTGCGGGCGGCCGCCGAGCGGTACGGCGAGCGGGAAGCGGTCGTCGAGGGCCGCACCCGACTCTCGTACGCGGAACTGGGCGAGCGCGTGGAGCGGGCGGCCGCGGCGTGCCTGGCGAACGGCGTCGAGCCCGGTGACCGCGTCGCCGTCTGGGCCCCGAACACCCTCGACTGGATCGTCTCCGCGCTCGGCGCGGTCTCGGCGGGCGCGGTCCTCGTCCCCCTCAACACCCGCTTCAAGGGCGCGGAAGCGGCCTACGTGCTGGCTCGCAGCCGCGCGAAGGTCCTGTTCATCACGGGCACCTTCCTCGGCACCTCGTACGTCGCCTCGCTGCGCCGCGCGGCCGCCGAAGGCACGGGCGAAGGGCCACTGCCGGGCCTGCCGCACCTGGAGCAGGTGGTCGTGCTCTCCGACGACGCCCCCGAGAACTTCCGTACCTGGAAGGACTTCCTGGTCAGCGGGGAGGAGATGCCCCGAGCCGCCGTCCGCGCGCGGACGGCGTCGGTCGACGGGGCGGCGCCCTCGGACATCATCTTCACGTCCGGCACGACGGGCCGCCCCAAGGGTGCCGTCATCACGCACGCGCAGACGCTGCGCTGCTACGACGTGTGGAGCGAACTCGCGGGCCTGCGCGAGGGCGACCGCTATCTGATCGTGAACCCCTTCTTCCACACCTTCGGCTACAAGGCCGGGATCATCGCCTGCCTGACCCGGGGCGCGACGATGGTGCCGCAGCCCGTCTTCAACGTGGACACGGTCCTCGCGAACGTCGCCGCCGAGCGCATCTCCGTACTCCCCGGACCCCCCACCCTCCACCAGTCGATCCTCGACCACCCGGCCCGCGACCAGCACGACCTGTCGGCGCTGCGGCTCGTGGTGACCGGCGCCGCGGTCGTCCCGCTCCAGCTCGTCGAACGGCTGCGCAGCGAGCTGCGGGTGGGCACGGTCCTCACGGCGTACGGACTCTCGGAGGCGAGCGGCATCGTCACCATGTGCCGCAGGGGCGACCCGCCGGAGGTCATCGCGGCGACCTCGGGGCGCGCCATCCCCGGGACGGAGGTCCGTGTGGTGTCCCCCGCAGGGGAGTCCCTGTCGCCCGGCCACCCCGGCGAGGTCCTCGTGCGCGGCCACAACGTCATGCGGGAGTACTTCGAGGACGCCGCGGAGACCGCCCGCGCGATCTCCCCCGACGGCTGGCTGCGGACCGGCGACGTGGGCGTCCTGGACCGGGCGGGCAACCTGCGCATCACCGACCGGATCAAGGACATGTTCATCGTCGGCGGCTTCAACGCCTATCCCGCCGAGATAGAGCAACTCCTCGGCGTCCACCCGGAGGTGGCCGATGTCGCGGTGATCGGCGTGCCCGATCCGCGGCTCGGCGAGGTGGGCAAGGCGTATGTGGTGCGGCGCCCCGGAGCGGTCGTCACGGCGGACGACCTGATCGCCTGGTCGCGGCGGGAGATGGCGAACTACAAGGTCCCCAGGGCCGTCGAGTTCGTTTCGGAGCTGCCGAGGAACGCGAGCGGGAAGGTGGTCAAGGGGGAGTTGCGGAGGGCTTCGAGCTAGGGATGGTCGCCGGTCACTGCCCGGCCGCGACGATGGCGGCCCGCTCCGCCGCGCTGCACTCCACGCAGAATTCGTTGCCCTCCGGGTCGGCGAGCGTGACCCAGCCGCGGCCGCCCGGCTTGCGGTGGTCGGCGACCTGCGTCGCGCCGAGGGCGAGCAGCCGGTCCACCTCCTCGTCGCGGGTGCGGTCCTGCGGCTGGAGGTCGACGTGCACCCGGTTCTTGAGGGTCTTGGTGTCCGGCACGGTGACGAAGAGCAGCGTGACACCGTCCGACTCGACCAGCGCCTCGGGGTCACCGGGGAAATCGTCGTCCGCGAGCTTGCCGCCCAGCACCCCGGCCCAGAAGGTGCCCTGGCGGTAGGCGTCGTGGGAGTCGAAGGTGAGGTGGCGCACGAGAGAAGTCATGGGGGGCACTATGGGCGTTCCCGCGGTGGCTGTCGACGGGATTTCGTGGCGGCCGCCGGGGGAGACGGGGCGGCCGGGGACGGGCCGCGGGCGGCTGTCACGATGGGGCGATGCACACCGCACCACTCCGCCCCCGCGTCCTCTTCGTCACCGACCTCGCCTACCAGGCCAAGGGCCGCCGTTACTGCGACGAGGACATCTACCTCTCGACCCGTCTGCGCGAGGACTTCGACGTGGCCCTGTGCCACCCCCTGGACGCGGCCGCGCTGATGGAGACGGGCGCCTTCGGCACGGTGGTGGTCCGCAACAGCGGTCCCGTCCTCAACTACCAGGCGCAGTGGGACGACTTCAGGGAGCGCGCGGCGCGGTGCGGGGCGCGTGTGTACAACCAGCTGAGCGGCCGCGCGGACATGGTCGGCAAGCAGTATCTGCTCGACCTGACGGCCGCCGGATATCCCGTCATCCCCACGGTCGACGACGTGCGGGACGCCGTCCGGCTCCCGGAGGCGGCGACGTATGCGGTCAAGCCGAAGCTGGGCGCGGACTCGATCGGCCTGGAGTTCGTGACGAGGGAGGGGCTCGCGGCGCTGACCCCCGACCCGTCGGGGATCCTGATCCAGCCGCGCGTCGACTTCGCGTACGAGGTGTCGTTCTACTTCGTCGACCGCACCTTCCAGTACGCGCTGTACGCCCCGGACCCCGCACGGCGCTGGCACCTGGAGCGCTACGCCCCGACCGCCGACGACCTGGCCTTCGCCCAGCGCTTCGTCGACTGGAACACCATCGACCACGGCATCCAGCGGGTCGACGCGTGCCGCGCCCCGGCCGGGGAACTGCTCCTGGTCGAGCTGGAGGACCTGAATCCGTATCTCTCCCTCGACCTCCTCGACGAAGAGGCGCGGGAGGGGTTCGTGGCGGCGATGAAGAGGTCCGTCGCCGCCCAACTGGCGGTCTGAGCACCGCTCTGAACACCGCTCTGAACACCCGGGACGGGGGGGGGGGGGGGGCCCGCCCCCCCCCGGCGCGGGCAG
>NZ_JBHYJI010000018.1:0-53075 GCF_042740435.1 Streptomyces sp. NPDC059002
GCGACTGCGGCTTTTCGCGCGCTGAGCGCGCAGTTCCCCGCGCCCCTTACGGGGCTCGCCCCTGACGGGGCACGTCAGCCCCAACCCTGGCCCGAGCGGCCCCGCTTGGTCTCACTGCGCTGCTTCTTGTTGCGGAGCCGCCGCTCATTGATGCCACGGGGAATCTTCGTGGCACGACGCGGCTTCGGCGGCGGCGCCGTCGCCTCCGCGAGGAGGGCGGCGAGCCGGGTCATCGCCATCTCCCTGTTGCGCCACTGCGAGCGGTGCTCACTGGCTCGTACGGAGACGACGCCGTCGACGAGCCGGGACGCGAGGCGCTCCAGGGCGCGCGCCTTCCAGACCTCGGGCAGCGCGTCGGTGTTCGCGAGGTCGAACCGCAGCTCGACCTGGGAGTCGCTGGTGTTCACGTGCTGCCCACCCGGTCCCGACGACCGCGAGAAACGCCACATGAGCTCGGCCTCGGGCAGGGAGACGGAGCCGCGGATGACAGGGGAACCGGACATGTCTCCCATGGTCCCGCGTCTGTCGGGCGCACGTCACGCCGTTTTCCGCGGGGCGCCGGAATCGGCCGGGTAAAGAAAGTAAAGCGAAGTGGAACCTTGGGGACCCCGCTCGGCGTTGGTACCAGTGAAGTAGCTTCGTCCCCAGTACGAAGCACATACGCACTGTGCGTACGTAACGAGGGAAGGGACTCCCAACAATGGCAGTAAGCCTGTCCAAGGGTGGCAACGTCTCGCTCACCAAGGAGGCTCCGGGCCTGACCGCCGTCACCGTGGGCCTCGGCTGGGACGTCCGCACCACCACCGGCACCGACTTCGACCTGGACGCCTCCGCGATCGCGGTGAACACGCAGGGCAAGGTCTACTCAGACGGTCACTTCGTCTTCTTCAACAACAAGTCGACGCCGGACCAGACCATCGTGCACACCGGTGACAACGTCACGGGCGCGGGCGAGGGCGACGACGAGCAGATCAACGTGAACCTCGCGGGCCTGCCGGCCGACATCGAGAAGATCGTCTTCCCGGTCTCGATCTACGACGCCGAGAACCGCTCGCAGAACTTCGGCCAGGTTCGCAACGCGTTCATCCGCATCATCAACCAGGCGGGTGGCACGGAGATCGCGCGCTACGACCTCTCCGAGGACGCCGCCACCGAAACCGCCATGGTCTTCGGTGAGCTGTACC
This sequence comes from Streptomyces sp. NPDC059002, assembly GCF_042740435.1. NCBI lineage: Bacteria > Bacillati > Actinomycetota > Actinomycetes > Kitasatosporales > Streptomycetaceae > Streptomyces > Streptomyces sp. NPDC059002. The sequence continues at coordinate 1,185 of NZ_JBHYJI010000018.1, forward strand.
GCAACGGCGCGGAGTGGAAGTTCCGCGCCGTGGGCCAGGGCTACGCGTCCGGCCTCGTGGGCATCGCGCAGGACTTCGGCGTCAACGTCTGAGTTCAGCAGGCCAGTTGACGGAGCCCCCGCGGGAGCAGTTCCCGCGGGGGCTCCGCCATGTCACGCTCCGGCTCTTGCCGGGTCCCGCCCGTCTCTTGCCGGGGCCCACCCCTCTCTTGCCAGAGCCCACCCCTCTCCTACTATTCTGAAAACCGAAATAGTCCGGAACTTCGAAGAGAGGGCGTCGTGGCCGCCGCACCCACCTCATGGACGCGCGCCGCGCTGCCCCTGTGCCTGCTCGGCATCCTCGACGGCGAGCCGAAGAGCTACGGGTACGCCCTGCTCGGCCGGCTCGCCGACGCGGGCCTCGACGGCGTACGGGCCGCGACCCTGTACCCCGCGCTCGCCCGCCTCGAAGAAGAGGGGGCCGTCGCGGTCGAGTGGGGCGCGGGCGAGGGCGGGCCCGGACGGAAGTACTACCGGATCACCGCGGAGGGGCGGGCACGGCTGCGGCGCGACCGGGCCGCCTGGGAGGACTTCTCCCGGACCGTCGCCGCCCTCACCGGCCCTCGCGACGCGACCGTCGCGAGCGGCGCACAGGAAGGCCAGGGGGACGCATGACGAAGACCCGCAAGAGCGAGCCGAGTTGGGCGCGTGAGGCGGACGAGGAGTGGGCCGCCGTCGTCGAGCTGCGGCTCGTCCTCGACCACGACGCGCCCGCCGGCCTCGCCGACGAGGTGCTCGCCGAGGCGCACGAGATCGTGACGGAGGCCGGACTGCCCGCGCACGAGGTGCTCGGCGCCCCGGAGGCCTACGCCCGCGCCGTCGCCGCCGAGCGCATCAGCGAGAAGTACCGCGCCCGGGTCGGCACGGACGGCATGACGCCCGGCGAACGCGTCTCCGCCGCGCTCTGCACGCTCGGCTTCATCGGCGTCGTCCTCTGCGTCCTGCGCTGGATCGAGGACGGCCTGTGGATCGGGGTGAGCTGGGCCTCGGTCGCGGGCTGTGCGACCGTCGTGCTCGCCGCGCTGCTCGTCGCCGTCGCGTTCGTCGCGCGCGCCGCGGGGCGGATCCGGGGCATGTGGGGGTTCGCCGCGGGCACCGTCGCCGCGGTGGCCGGCGGGTCCGCGGTCGCCGCGGCCGTACCCGGTGAGCGGCTGTTCCACGTGCCCGCGCCCGTGCTCGCGCTCGCCGGTGCGGCATGGGTCGTCGGCGCCTATCTGTTTCCCGACGCCACGCTCGACCGCTGGTTCACACCCGCCGAGCGGCCCGGCGGCACCGACGACGAGCGCTGGCTGGCCCGTCTTGCGGGACTCCTGCGCGGACGGCACGCCATGAAGGCGGCGGAGGCCCGCGACCACGTCAGCGAGGTCCGCCAGCACCTGGCCTCCCTCGGGGACGGCACCCACGCCGAGGACGTCTTCGGCGACGTCGAGGTCTACGCGCTGCGCCTGTCCGAGGGACCCCGCAGGCAACAGCGGGTCGCCCGACGGAAGTTGTACGCCAACGCCGCGATGGCCGTGATCATCCTGACCCTCCTCTCCGACCACCTGCTCGACCCCCAGGACCGGACCTCCCCCTGGACGCTGCTCTGGGCAGCCGTGGCGGTCTACTGGATCCGCAGCGTGCTCAAGGAATGGCGCACCCTGCGCAAGGCTGAGTCCGCCCCGTAAGAGGCACGGGGGCTGTTTCGATATGCGGCTCCGCCGCGTGGGCGCGGCCGGCCCCCACCGGCCCGCAGGTTCAGGACCGCACCACCAGCGGAGCACCTAGTGTGCGGCGCATGAACCTTGAACCGCTCACCGTCGTCGACGGGGCCCTGCCCGGTCACCTCCTCACCGAGGTGACCGGCCTGTACGCGTCGAACCGGGAGTTCTTCGCGCTCGGCGGCGAGTTCCCCGCCCCCGACGACATCCGTATCGAGCAGGTCGCCAAGGCCCTCGCGGACGAACTAGCCCACCCGGGAGCGGAGGTGCTGCTCGCGCGCTCGCGCGGGGAGCTGGTGGGCATCGCCAGCACGCTCGCCCGGCATCCCGACCCGACGGACCCGGATCCCTGGATCGGGCTGCTCATGGTGGACGCGCGGCGGCAGCGCTCGGGGCTCGGGCGGGAGCTGGCGGGCCTCGTCGAGCAGCGGTTGCGGGACGCGGGGCGGGATGCCGTGCGCCTCGCCGTCCTGGAGAACAACCCGAAGGCGCTGCGGTTCTGGGCCGCGCTCGGCTATCTCGTCATCGGGCACCGCGAGGACATCGAGCTGCACCGCCCCTGCGCGGTCCTGCGCAAGCCGCTCTAGGACCGCGGCCGCGCGGCTACCGCTTGTCCGGCTTTCCGTCCCCGTACAGCCAGTCGCCCCAGATCGCGGCGACCTTCTCGCGCTCCTTGTCGCCGCCCGCGTGCTTCTCGACGTACTCCGTGAAGTCCTTGGTGTCCGCGTTGCCGTGCCGGTGGGTCTTCGTCCAGCCCTGCACGATGTCGTAGAACGTGTCGTCGCCCACGGCCTGGCGGATCTTGTGGACGACCATCGCGCCGCGCTCGTACACGGGCGGGTCCGAGATGTGCTCGGCGTCCGTGGGCTTGGCGGGCGGGAAGTCCCAGATGGCTTCGTTGTCCTCGTCGTCCTCGTAGTAGTCGCCCTCGTAGAGCGCGTCGAAGGTGTCCTGCGCGCTGTCGCCGCCGTGGTCCTCCTCGTAGAGCCACTCCGCGTACGTCGCGAAGCCCTCGTTGAGCCACATGTCCCGCCACGTCCTGGGCGTGACGGAGTCGCCGAACCACTGGTGGGCCAGCTCGTGGACGAGGGTCTCGGTGTCGAAGCTCTCGATGGGGAAGGTGGGGCGGGTCTGGGTCTCCAGGGCGTACTCGGCCTCGCCTTCGCGGAGGACGATCGCGCCGGTCGAGGAGAACGGGTAGGGCCCGAAGTTGTACTCCTCCCAGTCGATGATGTCCGGGATCTTCGCGAGGACCTTCTTGCTCGCCTTGACCTCGTCCCGGGTGACCGCGGTGACGACGGGCAGCCCCGACTCCGTCGTGGAGGTCTTCATCTCGAAGTCGCCGACGGCCACGGTCGCCAGATAGCTCGCCATCGGTTCGGCGCTGTGCCAGGCGAAGGTGGTGCGGCCGTTCTTGGTCGACTCGCGGGTCAACTCGCCGTTGGACACGGCCTTGAGTCCCTTGGGGACGGTGACCTGTATGTCGTACGAGGCCTTGTCGCTGGGGTGGTGGTTGCCGGGGAACCACGCCATCGAGCCGTTCGGCTCGCCGAGGGCGACCGCGCCGTCCGCCGTCTCCAGCCAGCCCTCCTTGGCGCCGTCCCCGTCCGTGACGGTCTCGGGGGTGCCGGAGTAGCGGACGGTCGCGCGGAACGTCTCGCCCCTGTCGAGGTCGTCGGCGGGGCGGACCTTCAGCTCCTGGCCCGCGCGCTGGAACCGGGCCGGCTTGCCCTCGACGGTGATGGCGGAGACGTCGAGGCCCTTGAGGTCGAGGTTGAAGGAGCTGAGGTTCTTGGTGGCGCGGGCGGTGATCTCGGCGGTGCCCGTCAGATGCCGGGAGTCGGGGTCGTAGCCGAGGGTCAGTCCGTAGTGCGCCACGTCGTAGCCGCCGTTGCCCTGCTTGGGGAAGTACGGGTCGCGCACGCCGTCCGCGCCCGGGGTTCCGTCGACGCCCGCGCCGCTGCAGGCGCTGACGGCGGCGAGCAGGGCGAGGGCGCAGGTGACGGTGGCGGCTCGGACGGCCGGTGATCGCAGTTCCACGCTGGCGATCTTATGCGGCAAATGTTCGGGGCGGGGGCGGTATGGCCCTCCGCCCCGTGCCCCGCCCGCAGGTCAGAGCACCGCGATGCCCAACGGCCGCTCGCCCGCCGGGAGTCGGCGCACCGAGCCGTCCTCCGTGTCGACGACCGAGATGCCGTTCCAGTAGCCGTCGCGCGTGAAGCCGCCGGTGACGTACGCGGTACGGCCGTCCCGCGACACGGCGACGTCCTCGTGCGGGCCCTCCAGCGGGAACACCCGCTCCTTGCCGTCCTTCGTCCGCATGGTCAGCGAGGGCCCCTTGTCGGCGTCCGGGTCGATGGGCCCGGTGCCGACCGCGAAGAGCGTGCCGTCGTCGGTGACCGTCGCGCCGTGCTGGTGCGTGTTGGCGGTCATCTTCTCGACGTCGTACTCGCCGGTGCGCGGGTCGAGCACGACGAGCCGCTCGCCCTCGAAGGGCAGGAGCAGCCTGCCGTCGGAGGGTCGTACGGCCGTGTAGTGCGGCTTGAGCCAGGAGCCGAGGCCGCCCTCCGTCCCGTACGGGGCGACCTCGATGCGGCGCGGCTCCAGCGAGTCGGCGCGCACGACCGTCACGTCGAAGGAGTCGTGATCGGTGGCGTAGACCTCGCGGCCGTCCTTGGACACGTCGACGTCGAAGGGGCGGCGGCCGACGGGGACGGTGTCGGTCACCTCGCGCTTGTCGGCGTCGATGACCTCCAACGTCCCTTTACCACCGGGGACGTTGACGCCGACGTAGACGTGTTCGCCGTCGGGTGCGAGGGCGATTCCCATGCCGCCGCCGCGGTACTCGCCGGTCGTGGCGGGGCCCGTCTCCGTCTCGTACGGGACGAGGTCGACGCGTTCGCGGCTCCCGGTGTCGACCACGGCGACGCCTTCCGCGGTGGCCACCCAGGCGCGGCCGTCGTCCCCGACGGTCAGCCCGTAGGGGGCCTTGCCGACCTTCACCGAGTCGAGAGGGCCCTTCTCGGGGTCGACGAAGGTCACCGTGTCGGAGCCGAAGTCGGCGACCAGGAGGGTGCCTTCGGGGGTCTCCGTCCCGGCGGGGATGGTGGTCGTGGCGGTCGCGCGGGCGGGTTCGGGCCCGGAAGCGGCGGGCCCGTCCTGGCCCGCGCCGCAGCCCGCGAGGACGGCGGCGGCGAGCAGGGCCGCGGTCCCGCCCAGCAGGACCCCGGGCGCCCGGCGCGCCGTCACGACGCGCCCCGCAGCAGCTCGGCCAGGTCCGCGAAGCCCCGCCGCTCGGCGTGCCCGAGCGGCGTGACACCGTCCCGGTCGGCGAGGTCCGGCGTCGCGCCCGCGGCGAGGAGCAGCTCCACGATCTCCTGGTGCGCGCGGCCGCCGTCGCCGAGGATCACCGCCTCCAACAGGGCGGTCCAGCCGAGGTCGTTGACGTGGTCGACGTCGATGTCGGTGGCGCGCAGGACCTCACGTACGTACGCGACATGACCGCGCTCCGACGCCGGGATCACGGAGATCCCGCCGAACCGGTTGCGCAGCTTGAGGTCGGGGCCCGCGGGCAGCAGGACGTGCAGCATGGCGACGCTGCCCGTCACCCCGGTGACCAACCAGGGGCTGTCGGCGCGGTGGTCCTGCGCGTTGACGTCGGCGCCCGCGGCGACCAGCACCTTGGCGGCCTCGACGTGATCGCCGACGGCGGCGAGCAGCAGCGGGGTGCGCAGCTCGGTGTCACGGGTCTCGACGCGGGCCCCCGCGTCGAGGGCCGCGGTCACTTCTGCGGCGTTCCCGGCCCGCGCGGCGTCGAGCAGCCGCCGGTCGGCAGCGGTGGTGTTCATGGCGGATCTCCTCGTCGTACGGGCCCCCGCGCGGACGGGCGCGGGGACCGGGAACAGCCTCAGCAGCATGCGATCGGCGGTCGGGCGCGGGTCAGCGGTTGAGCGCCGCCACGCCCGCCTTGGCGAACTTCTCGTCCAGGTCGCCGCTCGGGGCGCCCGCGACACCGATGCCCGCGACGGGTGCGCCCTTGGCGGTCACCGGGGCGCCGCCCGCGAGGAACAGCGTGCCGGGGATGTCCTTCAGGGTCGGGGCCTGCTCCAGGCGCTTGGTCAGCTCGGAGGTGGGGGTGTTCCAGGAGACGGCGGTGTACGCCTTCTTCTCGGCCGACTCGTAGGACTGCGGGCCCGCGCCGTCGCCGCGCAGCGTGACGATGGTGTTGCCGTTGCGGTCGACGACGGCGACGGAGACGCGCTGGTTCTCCTTCTTCGCGGCGTCGAGGGTGGCCTGCGCGGCCTTGGTGGCGGCGGCGACGGTCAGGTGCGTCGACTGCGTGAGGTTCTTGTTGCCCGCGTCGGCGGTGACGGCGGCCTTGGCGGCGGCGTCCGGGGTGCCGGCGGTGGCGGAGACGGCGCCGAAGGTACCGGCGCCGAGGACGGCGGCGGTGGCGGCGACGGTCAGGACACGGGTGCGGCGGGAGAGCTTCTTCATCAGGGGCTCCTGAGGTGAGGTGCGTCGGGAGGGGGTCGAGTCGAAGGTGTTCGCCTCTGCCCTCAATGCTCCGGCCGGATCCGGGGCCCACCCCTCGACGTACCGGCTGGGACCGGCGCGCGACTCGGCCGACACCAGGGTCAGCCGATCGGTTGACCCCACGGTGGCCCCGACGGGTCACAATGATCGTGTCTGCCCAGTTCAGCGACTGCTTCACGGCAGTACGAGACGTCGGTACGAGCCATCGGTACGGGCTGTCGGTACGAGCTACCGATACGAGCCATCGGCACGACACGAGCCATCGGTACGAAAGGGAGACGCCCCCGTGGGACAGCGCACGCCGGGCCCCGACCCCCGCACCCCCGACCCCGACGCGCGCTGGCTCGCGGCCGTCATGCACGCCACGTTCTACCTGCTCCTCGTCACCTCGCTGGCCCGCTTCCTGCTGCGCCACCCCGGCGGCGCACGCGTCCCGTGGATCATCGCGCTCTCGCTGGTCCTCGCCCTGCTGTACGCCCTCCCGCCGCTCGCGGGCCGCCTCCTGGGCAGACGCTCCGCGCCCTACTCCGCCGAACCGGCACCCGGCACCCTGCCCACCCCGGCCCGCCTCACCTGGCTCACCCTGGTCATCGCGGTCTGGCTGGTCCTCGTCATCCTCGCACCGAGCTTCGGCTGGTGCGCGGTGCCGCTCTTCTACACCGGCCTGCGGACGCTGCCGCCGCGCGCGGCCCTCGCCCTGGTGGTCGTCCTGACCGGCTGCGTGATCGCCTCACAGCTGCGGCTCGCGGGCCGCTACGACCCGGACCTGATCCTCGGGCCCCCCGCCGTCTCGGCGATCGCGACGGCGGTCTTCCTCTACATGCGGCGCCAGGCCGCCCGCCAGCGCGAACTCATCGACGACCTCATCCGCACCCGCCGCGAACTGGCCGCCACCGAACGGCGCGAGGGCACCCTCGCCGAACGCCAGCGCATCTCCATGGAGATCCACGACACCCTCGCGCAGGGCCTGTCCAGCCAGCAGATGCTGCTGCAGGCCGCCGACCGCGTCTGGGACACGGACCCGGCCAAGGCCCGCGCCCACGTCCGCACCGCCGAGTCGATCACCGAACTCGGCCTCACCGAGGCACGCCGCTTCGTGCACGACCTGGCGCCCGCCGACCTCGCGGACGGCGGCGGCCTCACCCAGGCGCTGCGGGCGCTCGCCGAACGCGAGTCGGACGCGGGCCTCACGGTGCGCTTCCACGCGGAGGGCACGCCGGTCCCCCTGCCCGACCGGGTCAGCTCGGCGCTCCTGCGCATCGCCCAGGGCGCCCTCGCGAACGTGCGCGAGCACGCGGACGCGACCACCGCGGCACTGACCCTCACGCTCCTCGACGACCAGGTGGTCCTCGACGTCGCGGACGACGGCCACGGCTTCACACCGCCGCCCGCCGCCGGGACCCCGACGGGCGTGCGGGGCCACGGCCTGCCCGCGATCCGCGCGCGGGCCCAGCAGCTCGGCGGCACACTGACGATCGAGTCGGCGCCGGGCGAAGGCGCGGTCCTGTCCGTGTCGATCCCCCTGGAGCCATCGACCCCCTTGGAGCCGCAGTGACGAACGACGCCCCCGCCCGCCCGGTCCGCCTCCTGGTCTGCGACGACCACGTCGTCGTACGCGCGGGTCTGCTCGCCCTGCTCGGCAGCGCACCGGACATCGAGGTGGTCGGCGAGGCGGGCACCGGCGAGGAGGCGGTGGCCCTCGCCGCGAAGCTGACGCCGGACGTGGTCCTGATGGACCTGCAGCTGGGCGAGGGCATCGACGGCGTGGAGGCGACCCGCCGCATCACGGCACAGTCCCCCTCGCCCCACGTCCTGGTCCTGACCACCTACGACACGGACGCCGACATCACCCGGGCCATCGAGGCGGGCGCCACCGGCTACCTCCTCAAGGCCGAGCGCCCCGAGGAACTCTTCTCCGCGATCCAGGCCGCCGCACAGGGCCGCACCGCCCTCTCCCCGCCCGTCGCGTCCCGCGTCATGGCCCGCATGCGCAGCCCCCGCCCCACCCTCACCGACCGCGAACGCGACATCCTCGGCCAGCTCTCCCAGGGCCTCGGCAACCGCGAGATCGCCCGCGCCCTGTTCATCAGCGAGGCAACGGTCAAGACCCACCTGGGCCGCATCTACGACAAGCTGGGCGTGGACACCCGGGCGGGCGCGGTGTCGGTCGCCAAGGAACAGCGCCTGCTGCCCTGACGCCGCCCGCACCCTCCGGCCCGTGACACCATCGACCCCGTGCTCGACATCGGCTACGCGCTCTCCCGCCGCTTCCCTGACCCCCCGGAGCTGGACTACGCCCGGGCGGACGTCCGCACGCTCCGGCACGACCTCTTCTGCGGAGACGTGTACCTGGCGGACACCAAGGCGGACCGGGAGTTGTCCACAGCCTGGGGATGGGTGCCGGTCCTCGACTTCGCGTGGGCGCTGTGCGACATCGTCGAGACCCTCGACCAGGACCCGCTCGGCAGCCGGGCCTCCCGCCCCCAGTACGCGGAGCTCGACTTCACGGAGTCGACGGACCGCATGCTGTTCGCCCGCCGCTTCGGCTGGGTGGACGTCGAGGCGGACTGGATGGACGCCGAGGAGCCCGCGCTGACCTTCTCCCACACGGAGCTGCGCCGCGAGGCCCGTGACTTCCTCCACGACCTGGTGGCGGACCTCACCGACCTGCACGACACCCTCGGGGACAACCCGGCGATCTGGTCCCTGCTCGCCCGCTTTCCCCGCGTCCCACGCTGACGGCACCTCCCGACGGGGAGGCCCCCGCCCCGCGGGGCACGATCCGGCACGATCCCGCACGATCCCGCACGGGACCTCGACGAACCCGCCCAAGCGCTCCGCGGGAAGTGCGGTCCACATCCGCGGGTGCATCGTGGCCGGTCGCGCAGTCCCCCGCGCCCCTTCGGGGCGCACCCGACCGCACCGGACGTCCACAAGGCCGCCTAGAACCCGGCCTCGGCCACCCGCACCCCCACCTGCGCCGCGAACGCCGGTGCCAGGTCGATCAGCTGGCCGGGGCTGATGACCGCACCGGCCAGGCAGTCGATCCCGCGGGTGATCTCCAGCTCCCCGGCGGCCCGCAGGTCCACGTCCTTCATCCGCGTCCCGCTGAAGTCGGCGCCCCGCACCGCGCAGTCCCTGAACTCCACCCGCTCCAAGGACGCGAGGCCGAAGTCCGGCTCCGCCAGCACGCACCCGTCGAAGATCACGTCCCGCAACCGCGCCTTCCGCACGTTCAGATAGTCGATCTTCCCGCCCCTGATCACCACCCGCTCCAGCACGCTCCCGTGCAACTGCACGCCGCCGAGCCGCGCGTCCACCACCTCGACGTCCCGCAGCGACGCCTCCACGAGGTCCGTCCCCACCCCCCGCAGCTCCGTGAGGACGGAGTCCACGAACCGCGCACGGGTCAGCCTGGCCTCGTCGACCGCGCACCCCACCAGCGCCGAGTCCATGAACAGCGCCCCGCCGCCGTCCTGCCCCCGCAGGTCGAGCCCCCGGAACTCCACCCCGTCGTAATCACCGTCCGGCGCCAACTCCCCTCCGTCGAAGGGCCGGAGCGGCGGCAACCGCACCTCGGCCCGCCGAGCCGCCTTGACCACCTGCGCCGCCTTCGACGCCCGCGGCGCCCTCGCTGTACTCGCCTTCTCCTTCTCCGCCATCCCCCCATCGTGCACGCCCCCACTGACAACGCCGCGATCTCACATCCACGCACCCCCGGCCTTCCAAGGAACGAGCCCCCCCCCAACACCGACCTCAAGGGAGCCCGTTCCCTGCGCAACGCCTCGAACAGGCCCAGGCCCACCGCACCCCGCGTCACCCTCCACGAGGCCCTTCCCCAAGCTCTTAAGGAGCAGGGGAGACCCCATCCACCCTCGGCGGCCGCGCCCGCACCGCCGAAGGCGCGTACAAGACGAACGAGGGACCGCACGCCCTCTACAACGGCGGCCCCCACTGGACCTGGCTCAAACAGCGCGACCTCATCGGCCCGCTCGCCCCCGTCCCGCCCGCCGAAGGCGCCCGCCTGCGCTTCCACCACCACGGCACCCTGCGCCGCACCCCGCCCCTCGCCCCGCTCAAGCTGCTGCACCGCAAGACCGAACAGGCGCCCGTGGACCAGGACTTCACGACGTGGGCGACCAGGTGGCGGCGCCCGGACTGCTCTCCGAGGTGTCGTTCAACAGCGCGGTGGGCGCGGTGTCGCTGGCACTGACCAGGTCGAGGCTTGACCTCAAGTCTGCTTCAGGTTGAAAGGTGAGGGGCGTACGGACGACAGCCAAGCCGAGAGCACATCCGAGGAGCCCGCCATGTCCACCATGCACGCCATCCGCCTCCACGCCTTCGGCCCCGCCGAGAACCTGACGTACGAGGAGACGGCGGCCCCCGAACCCGCGCAGGGCCAGGTCCGCGTGGCCGTCGCCGCGGCCGGCGTGCACCTCCTGGACACCGCGCTCCGCGAGGGCATGCAGGGCCCGCTGCCCGAACTCCCTTCCCTGCCCACCGTTCCCGGCCGCGAGGTCGCGGGCACGGTCGACAAGCTCGGCGAGGGAGTCCCCGCCCACTGGCTCGGCAAGCGCGTCGTCGCCCACATCGGCTTCGCCCCCGGCGGCTACGCCGAGCAGACCGTCACCGAGGCGTCCCGCCTGCACGAACTCCCCGCCGACCTGGACTTCGCCGAGGCCGTCGCCCTGATCGGCACGGGCCGTACGACGATGGGGATCCTCCAGTTCACCGACCTCACCCCCGAATCCGTGGTCATCGTCCCCGCGGCCGCGGGCGGCATAGGCACCCTCCTCACGCAGTACGCCAAGCGGCGCGGCGCCACGGTGATCGGCCTCGCGGGCGGCCCCGAGAAGGTGGCCCGCGTCCGGGCGAACGGCGCGGACCTCGCGGTGGACTACAAGAACCCGGCATGGCCCGACGAGGTCCGCACCTACCTGAAGGAGCAGCGGGACGACCGCCGAGCCACCGTCGTCTTCGACGGCGTGGGCGGCGACGCGGGACTCGCCGCCGTCGACCTGCTCGGCCCCGGCGGCACCCACGTCGTCTTCGGCTGGTCCGGCAAGGGCCTGCACGACGGCGAGGCGCTGACGTTCACCGAAGAGGAGCTGGCCGAGCGCGGCATCTCGCAGGTCAACGTCCTCGGCCCGACCATGATGCAGAAGGCGGGCGGCGACAACCCGGTACGGACCCTGGAACTCGCCGCGCTCGCCGAGGCCGCGACGGGCCACTTCACCCCGGCCGTGCAGCGTTTCCCCCTCGCGGACGCGGCAGCGGCACACCGCGCGCTGGAGAACCGCGGCACGATGGGCAAGGTCGTCCTCATTCCTTGAGCCGCTGATCCGCTGGGCCGCTGATCCCTCGAGCCCCTGGCCCGGGAGAAATCCAGATGCCCACACCGGCATAAGGGAACTACCGTCCGTTATATGGGTATGGACTCCATCCAGTTCCGCGATATCCCCGAGACGGGCATCGACCGCGCCCTCTCCCTCTCCTATCTCGCCTTCCACGAGAGCCCGGAGGAGGAGAAGCGCAAGCACCACCACGACCTGCTGCTCGACTGCACCCGCATCGGGGCGTACGACAACGACGAACTGGTGGGATTCGTCGCCGCGTTCCCCTTCACCGTGTCGGTCCCCGGCGGCGAACTCGCCTGCCCCTGCCTGACGTTCGTGTCCGTGGCGCCGACGCACCGGCGCCGCGGCGTGCTCTCCGGCATGATCGCGGAGCTGTTCGCGAAGGCCGGGGCCGACGGCGCGCCGATCGCCTCGCTCTGGGCGTCGGAGGACGCGATCTACGGCAGGTTCGGCTTCGGCCCCGCCACCCACGGCCACACCGTGGAGATCGACTCCCGGCGCCCGCTCGCCCTGCGCATCACCCCGGACGACCGCCCGCTGCGCCTGGTCGACCCGTCCGACGCCCCCGGCCTGCTCGGCGAGTACTACGACCGCACCCGCACCGAGCGCGCGGGCCGCATCGCCCGCGGCGACGCGTGGTGGCGCGAGGAGTGGCTGGTGGAGGAGGACGAGGAGGACGACGAGCTGTCGCCGCCCCGCGTGGTCGTCATCGGCGACCCCGCGGGACCGGTCGCCGGTTACGCGATCTACCGCACCAAGACCCGCGACGACGCCCCCGGCCTGGTCCGCCTCGACGAGCTGGAGGCGGACACCCCGGCCGCGGCGGCCGCGCTCTGGCGCTATCTCGCCTCGATCGACCTGACGGGCCTGATCCGCGCCTGGGGCCGCCCCGTCGACGACCCGCTGCACCTCTTCGCCGCCGACCGCGACCAGGTGCGCGTCACGGGCGAGTTCCCCGCGCTGTGGGTCCGCCTGATCGACGTGCGCAAGGCGCTGGAGTCCCGCTCCTGGGCGAGCCCCGTGGACGTGGTCCTCGACGTGCGCGACGACCACGTCCCCGCCAACTCCGGCCGCCACCGCCTGACGGCGTCCCCCGACGGCTGTACGTACGGTCCCACCGAGGACCCCGCGGACCTCACCCTCGACGTACGCGACCTGGCGGCCTGCTACCTGGGCGGCACGAAGATCGACGCCCTGCTCCGCGCGGGCCTGGCCACGGAACACGCCCCGGGCACGGCGAAGACACTGGACGCCGCCCTGCACACGGCTCTGGTGCCGCACACCGTGGACGAGTTCTGAGCGGGCTTGTGGAGGTCCGGTGCGGAAGTCCGGTGCCGTTCAGGTGCGGACCGTGCTTCCCGCGGAGCCCTCACACGGCCGAGCCCAGCTCGGCCAACGCGCCGTCGGTCAGCCGGTACACCGTCCACTCGTCCTGGGGCGCCGCCCCGAGGGACCGGTAGAAGTTGATCGACGGCTCGTTCCAGTCGAGCACGGACCACTCCAGGCGCTCATAGCCGCGCTCCACGCAGATGCGCGCGAGCTCGGTGAGGAGCGCCTTGCCGTATCCGCCGCCGCGCGCCTCGGGGCGTACGTACAGGTCCTCCAGGTAGATCCCGTGCACGCCGCGCCACGTCGAGAAGTTGAGGAACCACAGCGAGAAGCCGACGACCTCGCCGGAGGTGTCGTCCTGCGCGATGTGCGCGAAGGCGGCGGGCCGCTCGCCGAAGAGCGCCTCGCGCAGCTGCTCCTCGGTGGCCTTCGCCTCGTCGGGCGCCTTCTCGTACGCGGCGAGGTCACGGACCAGGGTGTGGATGACGGGGATGTCTGCGGGCGTGGCGGTACGAATCATGGGGGCAGCAAGCCACGCGGGCCCCGCCGGGGTCAACGCCGTCTCACCGGCCGAGCAGCCGCCGCGCGATCTCCATGTCGTCCGCCACCATCGGCCGCCCGTCCTCGGCCTCCCAGATCGCGTTCTGCAGGACCCGCCCCAGCGTCCAGGCGCGCGCCCGCTCCCGGTCGAGCCCGAGGACCTCCGTCATCGCGTCGAAGCGCCACAGCACCTCGTCGGCCTCGAAGCGGTTGTCGATGGCGGGCCACAGGTCGAAGCCCGGGTCGCCGGCGAGCGGCTTGGGGTCGATGGCGAGCCACGGTTCGCGGTCGCTCGCGAGGACGTTCTCGAAGTGCAGGTCCCAGTGCAGCATCCGGTCACCGGCCTCGCCCATGACCTCGCGCACCGCGCCCCCGCACCGCTCGACGATCGCGCGCTCGGCCGGGTCGGCGATCGCCTTCAGCGCGCCGGGCAGGTCGTCGACCATCTCGGCGGCGATGTCGCCGAGCGTCCGCATGCCCGCGGGCGCGGGCCCCGCCGTCAGCCGCGCGAGGAGTTCGGCGATGACGAGGACGGCCTTGCGGGTGTCGGCCATCGTCGACAACATCCGCCCGGAGTCGAGGCGTTCGAGCAGCATCGTGCCGGTGCCGTCGTCGTAGTCGAGGAGGCGGACCGCCCCGTCGCCGTCCCACACCCGCAGCGCGACCGGCTCGCCCTCGGTCTCCTCGTCCAGGAGCTGGAACTTCACCGCGGCGGGCGTCCCGTCGGCGCGCGTCACGGGCAGCACGAGCGCGGCCATGCCGTGCATGGGGTCTCCGTCGACCGTCAGGTCCCACCGCTCGACGATCTCGTTCATGCGCTCGGGCAGCGCGGCGATGAAGGCCCGCCCCGGCTCCCCCGCGTACATGTACTGCGACTCGATCAGCTCGTCCGGAACGCGAATGTCGATCACGTTCGGGACCCTACCGGCGTGCGTGAATCGGCACATGTCATTTTTCCGGCGTGCGGCCCACACGACCTGGTCCTACGTGCGCAGCGCCCCGGGAACGTACCTCTGGCTCGCGGCCCTCTTCGTGACGACCGTCGCGATGCACCACATGTCCCCCGAGTTCGAGGACGAGTTCCTGCGCCAGCGCTCCACGAACATCCACGAGCTGTCCCGCAACCCGACGCGGGTGCTCGTCTCCAGCGCGTTCTGGATCGACGGGAGCAGCTGGCTGCCGTACGCCGTGCTCTACACGGTCTTCCACGCCACCGCCGAACGCTGGCTCGGCACCTGGCGCTGGCTCGCGGTGGCCGCGCTCGCCCACGTCCTCGCCACGCTCATCAGCGAGGGCGTCCTCGCTCTCGCCGTCCACCACGGCGCCGCACCCCACTCCTCCGTCAACACCCTTGACGTAGGGGTGAGTTACGCACTCGCGGGCGTGGTGGCCGTCCTCACCTACCGGGTACCGAAGCCCTGGCGGTACGGATATCTCCTCGTCGTCCTCGCGATCTACGGCACCCCGCTGATCACCGGCAGAACCTTCACCGACCTCGGCCACTTCACCTCGGTCCTGATCGGCCTGGCCTGCTACCCCCTGACCCGGACGAAACCGAGCGGACCGGGACCTAGGCCCCTGCCCCACTGAGGCCCAAGGCCTCTACTGAGGGCCCTCTGGGCCCGCCTACGTTGAGCACATCGCCCGGGAAGAACGGCCGAGAGGAGGCGATCGTCCATGGACCACAGTCCGAGTCGCACCCCGACCATCGCCTCGCATTCCGGCACGCACTGACCCCCGCGGCCCGTCCGCGGCGCGTGCCGCCTCATCCCGAGGAGGCCACCGTGCCCTACGCCTTCACGCTGCCCGCGATCCGGCTCCCGCTGGACGGCATCACCGCCGTCTATCTCCTGGAGGATCCCGGCAGACTCCCCGCCGGTCTCTACGCCCCGCCCGGCGCCGTCTACGACCCGCGGGTCCACGCCGCCTGGGTCCTCGCCCGCCAGGGCCACCGGACGTCCTGGCTCGCCGCCAACCTCGGCCTGCCCCGCCACGTCACCCGCATGATCGTCGACGCGGCGCGGTACACCGAACTCCCGGCCCGCGTGCCCCTGCTGCACAGCGCGTGAGGACCAACTGCCCCGACGCGCAAGGCCGCCGGGGCACGAAGCCCCGGCGGCCCTCAGAACCTGCCCGGTAGAACCTGTCCGGCGTCAGGAGATCCCGGCGGCCTTCAGCTCCTTGGTGAACGCCGCCTGGTCGTAGAGGGAGTTGCCCTCGGGCTTCTTGCCGTCGATGAGGACGGTCGGCGTGCCCTCCATGCCGTCGTCGGTGAAGGCCTTCATCGCCTCGTCGACCCACTTCTTGTACGTCACCTTGTTCACCGCCTTGTCGAAGGCGGCGCCCCGCAGGCCGTCGACCTTGTCGGCGACCTTCAGGAGGTAGGCCGGGGTGAAGGCGTCGTCCGTCTCCTCCTCGGGCTGCGCGGCGAAGACCGCGGCGTGGTACTGCGGGAACTTGCCCGCCTCCACCGAGGCCCGCAGCGCGTTGGCCGCGTTCACCGAGCCGCTGCCGCCGAGGTTCTTGTCGAGGAACGAGGCGATCGTGTACTCGAGCTTGACCTTGCCGTCGGCCACCGGCTTCACCAGCGCCTGCGCCCCGGTCTCCTCGAACTTCTTGCAGATCGGGCAGCGCGGGTCCTCGTACAGCTTGACCGTATGCTTGGCCTTCGGGTCGCCGACGGTGATCACGCCGCCCTTCACGGAGGCGGGCACACCCGCGAGCGCCTCACTCGAAGCCGGCTTCGAGGGCTTCTCGCTGACACTGCCGCTGCCGCTGTTGTCGTCGGGACCACAGGCGGACGCGGCCACCCCGATCAGCGCCGCCGCGGCCACCGCGGTGGCAACGCGCCCGGCCTTGCGCCCGGCCTTGTGTACGGCCATGAGTTGAGCCCTCCAGATTTCGACACTTACCGTTCAAAGTATCGGAATCTACCCCCCGCCCCGTCCGCCGAAGGACCCGCCCCCAGCGGACCAAGGGCCGCCGCACCAACGCGACAGGCACGGTCAACGGCGGCATAGCGTTCTGGTACGCGGACGACGGCACCCCCGCGCCCCGCGAACCCCTGACCTCCGACTCCACGGCGGACGTCTGCATCGTCGGCGGCGACTACACCGGCCTGTGGACCGCGTACTACCTGAAGAAGGCCGCCCCCTTCCTCCCCATCACCGTCCTTGAACAGAAGTTCTGCGGCTACGGCGCATCCGGCCGCAACGGCGGCTGGCTCTACAACGGCATCGCGGGCCGCGACCTCCCCCAAGCTCTTAAGGAGCAGGGGGGGACCCCCTCCGCCGAACTGCACGGCCACGAAGCGGCGGTCCGCCTCCAGGAAGCCATGAACGAGACGGTCGACGAGGTGATCCGCGCCGCCGCCGAGGAGTCGATCGACGCGGACATCCACCACGGCGGCGTACTCGAAGTCGCCTACACCCCCGCCCAGTTGGCGCGCCTCAAGGCCTTCCACGCGACGGAGCTCTCGTACGGCGAGAAGGACCGCACCCTGCACGGCGCCCGCGAGACCGCCGACCGGATCCGCGTCTCCGGCGCCGTCGGCTCCACCTGGACCCCGCACGGCGCGCGCCTGCACCCGGTGAAACTGGTCAAGGGCCTGGCGCGGGCGGTCGAGGCACTCGGCGTCACCCTCCACGAGTCGACCCCGGTCACGGAGATCAAACCGAAGCACGCCGTCACCCCGTACGGAACGGTCCGTGCCCCCTACATCCTGCGCTGCACCGAGGGCTTCACCGCCTCCCTCAAGGGCCAGCGCCGCACCTGGCTCCCCATGAACTCCTCGATGATCGCGACGGAGCCGCTGTCACCCGCCCAATGGGAGTCGATCGGCTGGGAGGGCCGCGAAACCCTCGGCGACATGGCCCACGCGTACATGTACGCGCAGCGCACGGCGGACGACCGCATCGCCCTCGGCGGCCGGGGCGTCCCCTACCGCTACGGCTCACGCACCGACAACGACGGCCGCACCCAGCCCGCCACGGTCGAGGCGCTCCGCTCGATCCTCGTCCGCTTCTTCCCCCAGCTCGCCGGCGCCCGGATCGCCCACGCCTGGTCCGGCGTCCTCGGCGTCCCCCGCGACTGGTGCGCGACCGTCACCCTGGACCGCGCCACCGGCCTCGGCTGGGCGGGCGGCTACGTCGGCTCCGGAGTGGCCACCGCGAACCTCGCCGCCCGCACCCTGCGCGACCTGGTCCAACAGGACTCGGGCCAGGCGGGCCCCACCGACCTGACGGCCCTCCGAACTGAAGAGCCCCCTGTCGGATTCGAACCGACGACCTACGCATTACAAGTGCGTTGCTCTGGCCATCTGAGCTAAGGAGGCGTGCACCGGCGTGCCCGTGCAGTGTAACCAACACCGTCCGGGCAGCCGTCGAAAATTTCCGCGAAGGTCACAGCACCGCGACTACTGACAGACCGCGGACCTCCGGGGTACGGTCACGAGCAGTTCACCCAGGTGGACTACACCACTCCCTCTACTCGGATCGTCCGGCACGTTCCTGCCGGTGAAGGGGGCCCTCACCATGGCCACTGTTACGTTCGACAAGGCGACCCGCATCTACCCGGGTTCCGACAAGCCCGCCGTCGACGGCCTCGACATCGAGATCGAGGACGGCGAATTCCTCGTACTCGTCGGCCCGTCCGGCTGCGGCAAGTCCACCTCGCTCCGCATGCTCGCGGGGCTCGAGGACGTGAACGCCGGCGCGATCCGCATCGGAGAGCGCGACGTCACGCACCTGCCGCCGAAGGACCGGGACATCGCCATGGTGTTCCAGAACTACGCGCTCTACCCGCACATGACCGTCGCCGACAACATGGGCTTCGCGCTCAAGATCGCCGGCGTCAACAAGGCCGAGATCCGCCAGAAGGTCGAGGACGCGGCGAAGATCCTGGACCTCACCGAGTACCTGGGCCGCAAGCCCAAGGCGCTCTCCGGCGGTCAGCGCCAGCGTGTGGCGATGGGCCGCGCGATCGTCCGCGAGCCGCAGGTCTTCCTCATGGACGAGCCGCTCTCGAACCTCGACGCCAAGCTGCGCGTCTCCACGCGTACGCAGATCGCGAGCCTCCAGCGCCGCCTCGGCATCACCACCGTGTACGTCACCCACGACCAGGTCGAGGCCATGACCATGGGCGACCGCGTGGCGGTCCTCAAGGACGGCCTCCTCCAGCAGGTGGACAGCCCCCGCAACATGTACGACCGCCCGGCGAACCTCTTCGTCGCGGGCTTCATCGGCTCCCCCGCCATGAACCTCGTCGAGGTCCCGATCACCGACGGCGGCGTGAAGTTCGGCAACTCCGTGGTGCCGGTCAACCGCGAGGCCCTGAGCGCCGCCGCCGACCGCGGCGACCGCACGGTCACCGTCGGTGTCCGCCCCGAGCACTTCGACGTCGTCGAGCAGAACGGCGCCGCCGCGAAGTCCCTCACGAAGGAGACCGAGGACGCCCCCGCGGGCCTCGCCGTCTCCGTGAACGTCGTGGAGGAGCTCGGCGCCGACGGCTACGTCTACGGCACCGCCGAGGTCGGCGGCGAGCAGAAGGACCTCGTCGTCCGCGTGAACGGCCGCCAGGTCCCGGACAAGGGCGCGCAGCTGCACGTCGTGCCGCGTCCCGGCGAGACCCACGTGTTCTCGACGTCGACGGGCGAGCGCCTCTCCGACTGACGTCGACCGACGTCCGCGTCAACTCCCGGAAGGGGCCCGGCACTTCGGTGCCGGGCCCCTTCCGCGTACGGCACACACTCCGCTCACCGGGCACTTCACTGTTGTCGACAAATACCCCGGCACACCGGTCATTTCGCCCATCCGGCGTCAACACCGCGAAGGCGAAACCTTCTTCTCTGTCGCTCGACCGAGTGACTAAATGTCGCCAAATCATCACCGAGCGCTACGCTCACTCGCGTGACGCATTCCGCCAACTACACCCAGAAGCCGCGCCGAGCCCACCGTGGCCCCGCCCGCCGCATCGGCCGCACGCTCGCCCTCGTCCTGCCCGTGATGCTGGTGCTTTCCGGGACCCTCGCGGTCACCAGCGTCAACTGGTCGGGGAATTCCTCGGATTCGATGCTCACCGCATCCGCCGACGACCTCTCCGTACCGGCCAAGTCCCGCGCCCCGCAGGACGTCCTGCGCGACCGGCTCCTCCTCGAACTCCAGGAGAAGAACCCGGGCGTCGCGCTCACCCACCTCCAGCAGGAGGTGAACCGCCACCCGTCGCTCGCCAAGCACTGCATGTCCATCGCCCGCGCCCTCGGCCGCGCCGCCGTGCAGGCCTACGGCCCGACCCGCGCCCAGTCGTACGCGCGCCCGGTCTGCGACACGTCCTTCGCGACGGGCGTCGCCGCCCACCAGAACGGCTGAGCGGGGCCGCCGCTACCGCCGCGTAGGGTTTCCGGTATGACCACGCCGAACCCCACGCAGGCCGTAGTCCTGGCCGGAGGCCAAGGCTCCCGCCTCCGCCCGTACACCGACGACCGGCCCAAGCCGATGGTCGAGATCCCCGGCACGGGGACCCCGATCATCGGCCATCAGCTTGCCTGGCTCGCCGAGGAGGGCGTGACCGACGCCGTCGTCTCCTGCGGCCACCTCGCCGAGGTCCTCCAGGAGTGGCTCGACTCGGCGGACCTGCCGCTGAACGTCACCACGGTCGTCGAGAAGGAGCCGCTCGGCCGCGGCGGCGGCCTCAAGTACGCCGCCCGCCACCTGCCGCACGCCGACCGCCCCTGGTACGCGACGAACGGCGACATCTGGACCCGCTTCTCGCTGCGCGACATGGCGGCCTTCCACGCCGAGCGCGACGCCACCGCGACCCTCGCCCTGGCCCGCCCCCGCATCCCGTGGGGCGCCGTCGAGACGGACGCGTTCGGCCACATCACGGACTTCATCGAGGCCCCGCCGTCCCCGTACCTCATCAACGCGGGCGTCTACGTCTTCGCCGCCTCCTTCACCGCGCTCCTGCCCGACCTCGGCGACCACGAGCGCACCACGTTCCCCCGCCTGGCCCGCGAGAAGCGCCTCGCCGGCTTCCCGCTGCCGCAGGGCGCGTACTGGCGCGCCATCGACACGGCGAAGGACCTCACGGAGGCCGCCAAGGAGCTTGCCGCCCAACGCCGTTGAGGCACCGAGCAGCACTTCGTACGCATACGACGAGGGGCCCCGCACACCGACTGTGCGGGGCCCCTCTGCCCTACGGCGGGAATCACGGGCCTCAGCGGCCGAGCACACCGCCCAACAGCCCGGGATCGTCCCCGCCCGAACCACCGGAACCACCGCTCGTCCCACCGGAGCCCCCGGTGGTGCCGCCACCGCCGCTGGACGTCGGGCCCGCGCTGGTGGTCGGCGGCTGCTGTTGCTGCGGCGCCGACTGCTGCGGCGGGGCCTGGCCCGCCGTGCTGCCCTGCGTCTGACTGGGCCGCCGCTCCGAGCCGACGGTGCCGGTCTCCCTGGCCGTCTCCGGCGTCGTGGCGCTCTGCGAGGGGCTCGCGGTGCTGCCCTGCGTCGGGGAGCCCGTGGACTCCGTGGGGCCCTGCGAGTGGCGCCGCTGCTTCTTCGCGGGGTCCTCGGGGAGCGGGGAGCCCGGCAGCTCGTTGCGCGGCGCCTCGCCGGGCCCCGGCACCGTCACGCGGTCCGCGTCCCGTACGGCGCCGCCCAGCATCGAGCCGATGAGCAGCGTGAGGCCCACCACGACCGTGCCGACGAGCCCGCCGCGCCGCAGCACGCGCCGCCGCAGCTCCCAGATGGCGGCCCGCGGGCCGAGCGTGCGCCAGGCCTCGCCCGCGAGGCGTCCGTCGATGGAGTACACGGGCGCGCCCGCGATGATCAGCGGCGACCAGGCGGCGAGGTAGATGATGTCCGGCGCGTCGTAGGCGGGGACGGTCTTCCAGCTCACGGTGACGATGAGCGCCGCGGAGAGCAGGACGCCGATGGACGCGGCGACCCGCTGCCAGAGCCCGAGCACCGTGAGCACGCCGACGATGACCTGGAGGAAGGCGATGCAGAGTCCGGCGCCCACCGGGTGCTGGAGGGCGAAGTCGCGCAGTGGCTCGGCGAGCGCCCAAGGGTGCAGCGAGTTGAGCCACTTGACCATGGAGCCGCGCTCGCCGCCGTCGAAGTAGACGGGGTCGCAGAGCTTGCCCATGCCGGCGTAGATGGAGATGAAGCCGAGGAAGACGCGCAGCGGGAGCAGCACGACGCCGAGGTTCATCCGGCGGCCGGGGTAGTAGGCGTGCCGGACGGGGTCGGACCCGTGCCTGCGGGCCCGCTCGTCGCCGTCCTCGCCCTCGTCGCCGTCGTCGTAGTCGTCGAACTCGTCGCCGTGCGCGGCGAGTTGCTCGTCGTAGTCGCTGCTCGGCAGTCGCATCTGCGGCAGCAGCCGGGTCTCGGGTTCGGGGCTGCGCGGTCCGACGACGCCGGGCGTCGCGACGGTCTCGGGGCCCTCGTCGAGGTCGACGCGCGGAATGACCTGGGTGGCGCCCCCGTCGTCGTACGGTCCTGCCGCCTCGCCCGAACGGCGTACGCCCGTGCCGCGCACGGCCTGCAGCAGTCCGCTGGCGCCCGGGTCGCCCGGCTCGGACTTCCCGCTCCAGACGACGGGCGCGCGACGCTTGGTGGCGCCGCCCACGACCGGGATGCGCACCGTTTCGTCGGTGGCGCCCAAGTGCCGTGAGATGCGCGGGGATTGAGTGCGCCCAGCGGCGGGGAGCTGCACGCGGAAACTCGCGTGATTGACGATGACCTGCGCCGGGTCGCTCGGCACCTTCACCATGCTCAGCGCGGGAGCTTCGTCGAAGCCCGACGAGCTTCCCCCCGTGGGTGTGCGGGATGTTCTGGTGTCCACACTCATCTAACCGAGTGATGTGTGTTTAGGACACTGCCTTGACCACGCAGAAATGTCCGGGCCGCGTCAAGAGATCAACGCCGCCCGGACACCTGTACGTCCGTACCGTCCTAGCTCCGGCGCCGGGACGCCTCGTACAGCACGATCCCCGCCGCGACACCGGCGTTCAGCGACTCCGCCCCACCCGGCATCGGGATCCGCACGCGGAAGTCGCAGGTCTCGCCGACGAGGCGCGAGAGGCCCTTGCCCTCGCTGCCGACGACGATGACGACGGGACCGCTGAGGGCCTCCAGGTCACCGACCGCGTGCTCGCCGTCCGCCGCGAGGCCGACGACGGCGACGCCCGCCTTCTTGTACTGCTCAAGCGCGCGCGTCAGGTTCGTGGCCCGGGCGACCGGCGTCCGCGCGGCCGTACCGGCGGACGACTTCCAGGCACCGGCCGTCATGCCCGCGGCCCGCCGCTCGGGCACGACGACGCCGTGGCCCCCGAAGGCGGAGACGGAGCGGACGACCGCGCCGAGGTTGCGCGGGTCGGTCACGCCGTCGAGCGCGACGATCAGCGGGTCCTCGCCCTCGTCGTACGCGGCGGCGGCGAGGTCCTCGGGGTGCGCGTACTCGTACGGCGGGACCTGGAGGACGAGCCCCTGGTGGTTGAGGCCGTTCGTCATGCGGTCCAGCTCGGGCCGCGGGGCCTCCATCAGGTGGATGCCGCCGCGCTCGGCCGCAAGCTGCAGCGCCTCGCGGACCCGCTCGTCGTTGTCGATGAACTGCTGGACGTAGAGCGTGGAGGCGGGCACGCCGTCGCGCAGCGCCTCGAAGACCGGGTTGCGGCCGACGACCATCTCGGACGACGACTTGCCGCCGCGCCCCTTGGGCACGGGACGGCGGCCGCCCGCGGCCTTCTTGGCCTTGGCGTTGGCGATGCGGTTCTTCACATGCCCCTTGCGCATCTCGGCGGGCGGCGTCGGGCCCTTGCCCTCGAGGCCGCGGCGCCGATTGCCGCCGCTGCCGACCTGCGCGCCCTTCTTGCCGGACATGCGGCGGTTGTTAGCGGCCATGACCTACCTGTCTGTCGTGATGCGTGTGCGCGCACGTGCGTACGCGTACGAGGTGTACGTCTATGAAGTGTGCCGCCCGGAAGGCCGGGCGGCACATCAGCGGGTGTCTCAGCGCGGGCCGAGCGTCCAGCGCGGACCGCTCGGGCTGTCCTCGATGACCAGGCCCGACTGGTTGAGCGAGTCGCGGATGGCGTCGGCGGTGCCCCAGTCCTTGCGGCCGCGGGCGGCCTCCCGCTGGTCGAGGACCAGGCGCACCAGGGTGTCGACGACGCCGTGCATGCTGTTAATAGATCCAGTCTCGCCCCGGTCGCTCTCGCCACCGGCCCAGTGCGGGTCGAGCGGGTCGAGGCCGAGGACGCCCAGCATGGCCCGCACCTCGGCGAGCCGCGCCACGGCGGCTTCCTTGTCGTCGGCGGCGAGGGCGGAGTTCCCCTGCCGGACCGTGGTGTGCACGATGGCGAGCGCCTGCGGGACGCCCATGTCGTCGTCCATGGCCTCGGCGAACGCGGGCGGCACCTCGGCCGCGGGCTCGACGGCGCCCCCGGCCTTCTCCACCACGCGCTGCACGAAGCCCTCGATGCGGGCGAACGCGGACTCGGCCTCGCGCAGGGCCTCGGGGCTGTACTCGATCATCGAGCGGTAGTGCGGGGTGCCGAGGTAGTAGCGCAGGACGATGGGGCGCCACTGCTTGACCATCTCGGAGACGAGGACCGAGTTCCCGAGGGACTTCGCCATCTTCTCGCCGGCGATGGTCACCCAGGCGTTGTGCACCCAGTACTTCGCGAACTCGTCGCCGAAGGCCTTGGCCTGGGCGATCTCGTTCTCGTGGTGCGGGAAGATCAGGTCGATCCCGCCGCCGTGGATGTCGAAGGCGGTGCCCAGGTACTTGTGGGCCATCGCCGAGCACTCCAGGTGCCAGCCTGGACGGCCGCGGCCGAAGGGCGTCTCCCAGGCGGGCTCGCCCGGCTTGACGGCCTTCCACATCGCGAAGTCACGGGGGTCGCGCTTGCCCGCGACGCCCTCGTCGGGCTGGCGCAGGTCGTCGATGTCCTGGTTGGAGAGCTCCAGGTACTCGGGCCAGGAGCGCACGTCGAAGTAGACGCTGCCGTCCGCCTCATAGGCGTGGCCGCGCTCGATGAGGCCGCGCATCATCTCGACCATCTCGGTGATGTGGCCGGTGGCCCGGGGCTCGTAGGTGGGCGGCAGGCAGCCGAGCGCGTCGTATCCGTCGTTGAACGCGCGCTCGTTCTCGTACCCGATCGACCACCAGGGGCGGCCCTGCTCGGCCGACTTCTTGATGATCTTGTCGTCGATGTCGGTCACATTGCGGATGAACGTCACGTCATAGCCGCGGTAGGCGAACCAGCGGCGCATGATGTCGAAGTTCAGGCCGGACCTGATGTGCCCGATGTGCGGGGCCGCCTGCACGGTGGCACCACACAGGTAGATCGAGACACAGCCGTCAGTCAGGGGGCTGAAGTCACGGATCTGCCGGGCGCTGGTGTCGTACAGGCGAATCGTCACCACTCCAGGGTAGTGGGCGCAGGACAGTGCCCCGCGACCCCTAGGGCCACAGGGCACGGAACTGTGACGTTGCGGCGGCTCAGATGCTGCCGACGACCTTCCGCGCGGAGACCCGGACGACGACCCGCTCGGCGTCGTCCTTGGACCCCGGGTTGAACTCGGCGTACTTCTTCCCGGTGTACTTCAGCGACAGCTCGTCGATGAGCTCCTGCCCGCCCTCGGTGGTCAGCTCCGCGGTGCCGCGGATCTCCGCGTACGTGTACGGGGCGTCGAAGGGCTGGAGCAGCACCGTCACGCGCGGGTCGCGCCGCAGGTTCCGCTCCTTGCGACGGCCGATCGTCGTCGAGAACAGCAGGTCGTCGCCGTCCCGCTTGACCCAGACCGGGGACACCTGGGGGCTGCCGTCGGGCTGGATGGTGGCCACGGTGATGAAGACGGGGCCGTCGAGAAGCTGCTTGAGCTGGTCGGACAGTGCGGCGGACATGGACCTCACTCCTTACATGGGCGACTGGCTGTACGAGGCATACGCCACGTACGCGCCATACGACTACCCCGTTACCGGCCTCAGGCCGACGTGCGTACGACCAAGGCGGTGGCGACCGCCGCGAGGCCCTCACCGCGGCCCGGGAAGCCGAGGCCGTCGGTGGTGGCCCCGGAGACGGAGACGGGCGCGCCCGCGGCCTCGGAGAGCACCTTCTGCGCCTCGTCGCGGCGCTTGCCGATCTTGGGGCGGTCGCCGACGACCTGCACGGCGACGTTGCCGATGGTGAACCCGGCGTCGCGCACGATCCGGGCGGCCTCGGCGAGCAGCGTGAGCCCCGACGCGCCGGACCACTCGGGGCGCCCCGTGCCGAAGTGCGCGCCGAGGTCGCCGAGGCCCGCGGCGGAGAACAGCGCGTTGCACGCGGCGTGCGCGACGACGTCGGCGTCGGAGTGCCCGGCGAGCCCGGGCCCCTGGTCCTCCCACTTCAGGCCCGCGCACCACAGCTCGCGGCCCTCTTCGAAGGCGTGGATGTCGGTGCCGATGCCGACCTGCGGCAGCACGAACGGGGGTGTCTCAGAAGCCATCGTTGGCCCTCCTGCGTGCGAGAACGGCTTCGGCGAGCACGAGGTCGAGGGGCCGCGTCACCTTGAACGCCTCCTCGTGCCCGGGCACCACGACGACGGTCTCGCCGAGCTGCTCGACCATGCTCGCGTCGTCCGTGACGTTCTCGGTGACGCTCTCGTGGGCGCGCACCAGAAGGGCGCGGTCGAAGCCCTGCGGGGTCTGCACGGCGCGCAGCCTGGCCCGCTCGGGGGTGGCCACGACGGGCTCGGGCTGCCCGGCCTCGCGCGGCTCGACCTGCTTGACGGTGTCGGTGAGCGGCAGCGCGGGCACGACGGCGGGGGCGCCGTCGCGCACGGCCTCGATGACGCCGTCGACCGTGTCGACGGGCACCAGGGGGCGGGCCGCGTCGTGCACGAGCACGATGTCGATGCCGTCGGGCAGCGCGTCAAGACCGGCCCGCACGGACTCCTGTCGGCTGTCGCCGCCGGGCACGACGAGGAAGTCGGTGCGCTCGGGCAGCGCATGGTCGTCGAGGAGGGTCTTCACCTCGGGGGCGCCGTCCTGCGGTGCCACCACCACGACGAGGGAGACGGCACGGGATTCCGCCATGGCGCGCACGGCGTGGATGAGCATCGGGGTGCCGTTCAGCGCGCGGAGTGCTTTGGGGGCGCCAGGGCCGAGGCGCACGCCCCGTCCTGCCGCGGGAATGACCACCGCGGTGCGGGATTCGCTAGACATCGGTTCCGTTCAGGTTTGTGTGCTCGGCCGACATGGGTATGGCCACAGCGTGCCGGGTGCGACACCTCGACCGGACCCTTCCGTGACATCTGGTCGAATCAGCTGCCCGGGCCCGGCACACCAAACACGGCTCCCCCGGGAGCCGCTCACATGTCTGCCTGGGGACGGCTCGGCACTCGGTGCGCACTGGGTACGAGAAATACCTACGGGAAAAATCTGGGTACGAACATGCCGCAGCGCCCGGCGACTCCGTAAAGGGTCAGCGGGCACCGCGGCATCATTGCGCCAGGACGGCCGGGGCATGCACCTCGTGGCATGCTCCCCGTGCCGAGAGTCAGGACGCGAGAACCTCGTCCAGCAGGGCCTCGGCCTTGTCCTCGTTGGTGTTCTCCGCGAGGGCGAGCTCGCTCACCAGGATCTGACGAGCCTTGGCGAGCATGCGCTTCTCGCCGGCGGACAGTCCGCGCTCGCGCTCCCGACGCCACAGGTCACGCACGACTTCCGCGACCTTGATGACATCGCCGGAGGCGAGCTTCTCGAGATTTGCCTTGTAGCGACGAGACCAGTTCGTGGGCTCCTCGGCGTACGGCGCGCGCAGTACCTCGAAGACCCGGTCCAGTCCATCCTGACCGACCACATCACGCACGCCGACGAACTCCGCATTGTCCGCTGGCACACGCACCGTCAGGTCGCCCTGGGCGACCTTCAGCACCAAGTAGGTCTTGTCCACGCCTTTGATCTGGCGAGTTTCGATGGCCTCGATCAGCGCGGCCCCGTGATGGGGATAGACCACGGTGTCGCCAACCTTGAACGTCATGTGACAGGTACCCCTTCCGTGGCTATCCATCCTAACACGAGAACCGCCTCTTCTGAATGGCGTTTTCGCAGGTCAGGGCATATCTCGGGGCTTGACAACAGCAACAGGAACGTGCTGCGCAGGGGTGGCGGAACGGGGTATTCGCAGGTCGGAGCGGCTCTCCGGGGAGGCAGAAACACCCACGTTACGTACCCCTCAAGAGCGCCTCAAGAGGTCGAACGTCCCGTTTTGCCAGGTTCCAAGCGGTGAACTTCCGCTACTCCGTTCGGTGGACGGAGAGGCGTACGGAGCGATGTCCATGACGATTCCGGAATTGATCAAGGCGCCCGAAGATCAATTCTCCGAACCCCCATGCATTCCTTACGGGAAATCCGCAAGGCGGGTCCGGAGAGCGCTTGACGGCGCTTATGTGAATGATGAACGAGAGACGTCCGAGGGCAATGGGGCGGACGGGGCGCGAGAGGAAGATCGGGGCCCGCGCGGACCCGGTGGCGCGACGCCGGGGAGCGCAAGGGGCGGGTCGGGTGCGGTGGCGCGGGAACGGCTCGGTAACCTAAGCGCGCTGACACACCCTTAGGGCGGCTTTACGGCCGTCCGCCCCTCCCGTACCGCCCACGTTCAAGGAGTTGCCGCCGCCGTGAGCCGCAGCCTTCGACGCGGCGCAATCGCCGCTTCCGCCATCGCGTTCTCGCTCGCCTCGCTCGCCGCCTGCGGCGCCGGCAACAACGCGCAGACGATGGAGGTCAAGCCGGACAACGCCGCGACCTCCGTCGGTGACATCAAGATCCAGAACGCCATGGTCATCACGCAGCCGGACCTGGAGTCCAAGGGCCCTGCCGTGGTCTCCGCGACGGTCTTCAACAACGGCCGCACCGCCCAGACCCTGGACTCGATCACGGTCGACGGCACCGCCAAGAAGGCCAAGATCACGCCCGGCAAGGACGACAAGAACTCCAAGCCGGAGGGTCCGCTGACCATCCCGGCCGGCGGTTCCGTCGTCATCGGCGGCAAGGACAACGCCTCCGCCGTCCTGCCCAGCAGCCGTGAGGCCATCAAGGACGGCAACGCGCAGAAGGTCACCTTCGCCTTCAGCGAGACCGGTGACGTGGCGCTCCAGGCGTTCGTCGTGCCCGCCGAGAGCTACTTCTCCAAGTGGGGCCCGAGCGAGCTGCCGCAGGCGCCCGACGGCAAGCCGTCGAAGTCCGGCAAGCCGTCGGAGGGCGCCTCCACCAACCCGTCGGGCAAGCCGTCCGACGGCGCGTCCACCAACCCCTCGGGCGAGGCGGTCGACGGCGCGAACACCAACCCGTCCGGCGGCGCGAGCACGGACCCGTCCGGCGCGGCCTCGCACGGCGCGGGCACGGGTACCGGCGCCGAGCACTGAGCCGACGTACGTACCCGTACGAACGCGTACACGTACGAAGGAGGGCGGCACCCCCACCGGGGTGCCGCCCTCCTTCGTCGTACGTGCTGTGCGCGTGCTCTTTACGGCTCGAACTTGTAGCCGAGGCCGCGGACCGTCACCAGGTAGCGCGGGGCTCCCGGGTCCGGCTCGATCTTGGCGCGGAGGCGCTTGACGTGGACGTCGAGCGTTTTGGTGTCGCCCACGTAGTCGGCGCCCCAGACGCGGTCGATGAGCTGCATGCGGGTCAGGACGCGGCCCGCGTTGCGCAGGAGCATCTCCAGGAGGTCGAACTCCTTGAGCGGCAGGTCGACCTTGGAGCCGGAGACCGTGACGACGTGGCGGTCCACGTCCATGCGGACCGGGCCCGCCTCCAGGGCCTGCGGTGCCACCTCCTCCGGCTCGCCCCTGCGGCGCAGCACGGCGCGGATGCGGGCGACCAGCTCCCGCGAGGAGAAGGGCTTGGTCACATAGTCGTCGGCTCCTATTTCGAGGCCGACCACCTTGTCGATCTCGCTGTCCTTGGCGGTGACCATGATCACCGGGACGTTGGAGCGGCTGCGCAGCTGGCGGCAGACCTCGGTGCCGGGCAGGCCGGGCAGCATCAGGTCGAGCAGGACGAGGTCGGCGCCGTTGCGCTCGAATTCGTCGAGTCCGTCCGGGCCTGTCGCCGCGATGGCGACTTCGAAGCCCTCCTTGCGGAGCATGTAGGACAGAGCGTCGCTGAAGGATTCCTCGTCCTCGACGACGAGCACTCGGGTCACGGAAGGACCTCCGGGGCAGGAATGGGTTCGTACGTAGTGGTCTCGTCGGACGGCGCGGCGTCGGTGTCATCGGCACCGGCCCCGCCGCCGTGACCTGGTCCGCGGTCGCGGTGCGCGGCCGCCTCGGGCAGCCGCAGGGTGAAGGTGGAGCCCTGACCCTCGGAGCTCCACACGGTGACCTCCCCGCCGTGCGAGGCGGCCACGTGCTTGACGATGGCGAGGCCGAGGCCGGTACCGCCGGTGGCCCGGGAGCGGGCCGGGTCGACGCGGTAGAAGCGCTCGAAGATGCGCTCCTTGTCCTTGTCGGAGATGCCGATGCCCTGGTCGGTGACCGCGACCTCGATGAGGTCTCCGCCGGGCACGGTGACCCGGCGGGCGGCTATGCCCACTCGGGTGCGGGCGGGGCTGTAGTTCACGGCGTTCTCGACGAGGTTGCCGAGCGCCGCTGCGAGCTGGCCGCGGTTGCCCCAGATCTGGAGGTCCGCGGTGCCTCCGGCGGCCATGGTGATCTGCTTGTGGGATGCCTGGTGACGGCTGCGGTCGATCGCCTCCGCCACCAGTTCGTCGACACGGACGGGTTCGGCGTCCTCCAGGGGATCGTCGTTCTGCACCCGGGAGAGGTCGATCAGCTCCTGTACGAGGCTGGTCAGGCGGGTCGCCTCGATCTGCATGCGGCCCGCGAAGCGCTCGACGGCCTCGGGGTCGTCGGAGGCGTCCATGACGGCTTCGGAGAGGAGACTCAGGGCGCCCACCGGGGTCTTCAGCTCGTGGCTCACGTTCGCGACGAAGTCACGGCGGACCGCCTCGATGCGGCGGGCCTCCGTGAGGTCCTCGACGAGGAGGAGCACGAGCCGGGAGCCGAGCGGCGCCACGCGCGCGGAGACCGCGAGGGCCTCGCCGCGGCCGGTGCCGCGCCGGGGCAGGTCCAGTTCGACCTGGCGTATCTCTCCGTCGCGGCGGGTGTCGCGGGCCATCTGCAGCATCGGGTCCACGGCGAGCTTGCCGCCGCGGACCAGGCCCAGCGCGTACGCCGCGGAGCTCGCCTTGACCACGCTGTCCGCCTCGTCGAGGACGACGGCGGAGGAGCGCAGTACGGAGAGGACGGTGTCGACGCCGGGCGGCAGGACGGGGTCCGTGTGCAGGGAGGTCCGGGTGGGGCGTTTCTGGTCGCGCTCGCTCCAGCGAAACGCCAGCATGGCGATCACGCCGGTGCACACCCCGGCGATCGCTGCCGCTGCGGCGACCGCCGCGTTCACGTCCATGCATCCAGGTTATGCGCCCATTGAGCGCCGGTCACAGCCATACGAGTGCCGCCTCGAACACTCGTCGCCCAGAGTTCACCGAGGGGACGGATCCGGTTCATTTCCTCCGATCGGGCCGGGTCGGGCTCCGGCGGGACCGCCGTCCCCCGTCGCCCACAGTTCACCTTGATGACGGTGGTGGTTCATTTGGGGTGCCGGAAACGGACGCGTCCGGGCCACACCGTGGGAGCGTAGGGGCCAGCCCCCTGAGACGTACTAGAGAGGGACAGCCACATGCGGGACGCGTACCACGAGGAACTTGACTCGATCGGCGAGGGCCTGGTCGAAATGGCCCGCCTTGTCGGGTCCGCGATCGGGCGCGCCACGACGGCCATGCTCGACGCCGATCTGAAGATGGCGGAGAGCGTGATCGCCGCCGACCAGAAGGTCGACGACCTGCAGCACGACCTGGAGGCGCGCGCGATAGCCCTGCTCGCGCGGCAGCAGCCGGTCGCCACGGACCTGCGCATCGTCGTCACCTCCCTGCGGATGAGCGCCGACCTGGAGCGCTCCGGCGACCTCGCCCAGCACGTCGCCAAGCTGGCCCGGCTGCGCTTCCCCGACTCGGCGGTGCCGCGGGACCTGCACGCCACGATCCTGGAGATGGGCCAGCTCGCGCAGCGCCTGATGGCGAAGGCGGCGGAGGTCATCATCACCAAGGACGTCGACCTCGCGCTCCAGCTGGAGCAGGACGACGACGAGATGGACCAGCTGCACCGCACGCTCTTCCAGCACCTGATGGACGACCGCTGGAAGCACGGCATCGAGACGGCCGTCGACGTCACGCTGCTCGGCCGCTACTACGAGCGCTTCGCGGACCACGCGGTGTCGGTCGCCAAGCGGGTCGTGTACCTGGTCACGGGCGAGCACGCGGACGAGATCCAGCCGACGGGGGCGCCCGTGGAAGGGGCCTAGGTCCTTCCTGAGCAGGCTTCACACGCGCGTGTGCCCCGCACGACCACGATCCTCGGCGTGCGGGGCACACCTGTGTCCGGGGTCAGCCGCAGCCGCCACCGCACTGGCAGGAACCACCGGACTGGCAGCCGCACTGGCAGCCGGGGCCGCAGCCGCAGGAGCCGAGCAGGGCGAGCACGGGCAGGTGCTGCACGTCGGCCGGCGGCTCGGGGACGGATTCGGGCATGGGGGACACGGCCATGGTCTCCTCCTCGAAGGCGTACTGGCGTACTGCCTGATGCCCATTCCATGCCCAGCATCGAGGGGCGCGTCAACGGCGCACACGCGCGCGGGGGAAGGGGGAGTGCCGCGGCGCACCACGCGACCCCGCGACGCCCGTGCGCCCCACGCAAAACCCCTTCCACGCCCTTCACAGGAATGCCTTAATGTGAGCGTGCTGTGACGGGGGTTCAAGTCCCGGGCGTCTGACCTGGGTTCTTCATATGTGGGGGTCACATATCGTGCGTACGCGCACCATCTCGACCGCGACGGCGCTCGCGGTCCTCTTCAGTTCCGCGGCTCTCGTCGCGGTGACGTCGGGTCCGGCCGCCGCCGACTCGGCCAAGCTCCTGAACGTGAAGTCGACGGGTGACGTGCTGGTGGACGGGGAGCACCGGCGCGTCTACGTGTCCGATCCGCGTGGCGGCAAGATCGTCGTCACGGACTACACGGGCACCGTCAAGGCGACCGTCGACGGGCTGCCGGACGTCGACGGGCTGGCGCTTTCGCCGGACTCCCGCCAGGTGTACGCGGCGGTCTCCGGGCTCAACCGGATCGTCTCCGTGGAGACGTCCACGTACACACAGAGCGCGAGCTACGCGCTGGACGGCGCGGAGAAGCCGCGCACGCTGGCACTCGCGAGCGGCAAGCTGTGGTTCGGCTACGGGCCCGCCGCCGCGGGCGGCATCGGCTCGCTCGACCTCTCCGGCGCCGAGCCGGTCGTCGCGCTCGGCCAGGACGGCGACGCGAGCTTCTACTCCGCCCCCAAGCTCGGCTCCGACCCCGACTCGGGGGTCCTGGTCGCCGGTGAGCAGGACACCAGCAACGACACCCTGACCGTGTACGACGTGTCGGGGCCGAAGCCGACGACGGTCGCCAGCAAGTCGGTGGAGGGCGGCTCCTTCGACGACATCGCGGTCTCCCCCGACGGGACGCAGGTCGTGACGGCCAGCGGCTCCCCGTACTACCACCCGGTGTACTCCACCAAGGACCTGTCGCCCCTGGGCCGTTACGACTCCGGGGACTACGGCGCCGCCGTGGACATCGCGCCCGACGGCACCGTGGCGGCGGGCACCGACTCCTGGTACCGCCCCGACGTGCACATCTACCGGCAGGGCCAGTGGGCCAAGGTGCGGGAGTACGAGTTCCCGAACACCGGCAACACCAGCGGCGGCGACACCCTCGCCGAGGGCGGCCTCGCATGGGCGCCGGACGGCAGCAGGCTCTTCGCGGTCTCCTCCAACAGCGAGGGCGTCTACTCGCTGCGGGTCCTGAACGACCCCGCCAAGTCCCTGCCGAAGCTCACGGTCACCGCCCCCGAGAAGGCGTCGCGGGCCAAGTCGCTCACCGTCAAGGGCAAGCTCACCGGGGCGGGACTGCCCGCCGGAACCCCCCTGACGGTCACCCGCACGGACATCGAATCCCCCTCCCCCGGCAAGGCTCTGCCCCCGGCGAAGACCAAGGCGGACGGATCCTTCTCCTTCAAGGACACCCCGCCCGCGGGCGGCAAGGTGACGTACAAGGTCGCGTACGCCGGTGACGCCACGCACGCCGCGACGTCGGCGTCGGACACGGTCGAGGTCTCCCGCTCCGCGACGAAGCTGACCCTGAACAAGAACGGCAACGTCTACTCCTACGGCGCCGACGTCTCCTTCACCGCGCACCTCGGCAGCACGTACAAGAACCGCACCGTCGAGATCTGGGCCGACCCCTACGGCGGCGACAAGCCCAACAAGCTCATCAAGAAGGGCAAGGTCAACTCCCGCGGCGACCTGTCGGCGACGGTCGACATGAAGCGGGACACGACGGTCACGGTCGTCTTCTCCGGAGACGCCCGCCACGCCTCCAAGAAGGCCAAGTCCACGGCGTACGCCAAGGTCAAGATCTCCAGCGCCGTCTCCCAGCACTACAAGACGGCCAAGATCGGCTCCACCAAGTACCACTACTTCCACAAGAACACCGAGCCGGTCCTCACCACCACGATGACCTACTACAAGGGCCGCAAGCAGCGCTTCGAGGTCCAGGTCTACGGCCCCGACCGCAAGTGGCACTCCGCCGGCTCCGAGTACTTCAAACTCGCCCCCGACGGCTACTCCGCGGTCCGCCTCGACGCCCCCGGCCAATCAGGCATCCGCGCCCGCATCCGCTCCTCCTACGTGAACGCCTCGTCCGGCGACACCGTCAACTCGACGACACACGGGGCGTGGAAGTACCTGAACTTCACGCGCTGAGCCAGATGGCCGTTCCGGCCCGGGATGAACGTTTTGCCGCCAACCAGCGACAACTGGCCTTCCTGAACAGTGCGTTCACGCTACACAGGAAGGCCAGAACGTTCCGTCGCGCCTGATGGGAGGGCTGGTCGCGGTGATCCTGACGATCAATGTGGCGGTTCTACTGGCTGTGATCATCGTCCTGCGCCTGCGCAGGCGCACCCAGGCCAGAAAACGAACCGACGAACAACTGACCGTGGTCATCGTGCTGGTCTTCGGCGTACTGATCGCTCCTACGGGGTTTGGGCAGTGGATCTTGGAGACCACGGGCCAGCTCGCCCAGGGCGTCACAGAAGCAGCCACCCCCTGACCCGCACCAGGCGTGCGGGTCAGGGGGTGGGTGTGTTGTTCGGTGGGGGCTACTTCTTCTTGCCCTGGTTCTTATTGGGGGCTCGGGGAGGGCAGCGTTTCCATGGCCCGTGCGGTGCTCTGCAGTACCTGTGTCGCTGGTCGCAGTTGATCACTGCTGAGCGTCCTCGAACGGACCCGAGACAGCCCCGGGATTATGGGAGAGCTGGATCGAGGGCTCAACAATACTGGCCAGCACCCAGGCGACGCGCATCATCTTCGATTGCCAGGCCTCGCTGATGTCGCGCCTCAAGACCGGCAACGGGCATGGCAACGGCGCCGAGTCACTCGTGGAGGCATCTGGTTCCTGACACGAAGTCAGCGGAACGAACTGGAGCCGAGGAACGGCATATATCGTGCTCGGTGCTCGGCCTCTTCGTCCAGTCGATCGCGGCCGTCGATCTCCGTCGCCTCGACACCTTGGCCTTCGGCTTCCAGGACAGCGCTGACCTGGCACTTAAGCTGAAGTGGCGTCCGAGAAGAGCCATTGACCCCGTACCGAGTCGACAACTCACGCTCTCGGCTTGGGAAGCTTGGGTAATCTACCGGCGTCTACCGCTATGGCTTACGGCCGGACGGATGCGGCGTCCGCCCTGGACTCCCTCTAGATCTGACACGGACCTGGGATGCTCCTTGCTGATCCCATGTCAGGCGCCCCCGGAGTCGACCGGAGTGGATGGACTCGCATGCTGAACCTACTGCCCGTCGCCGGCCCTCCAGGGGTCCCGGTCCGCAGCCTGATCCCAAGCATGCGCACGTTTTCCCTCTTCTCACCCCATCTCGGGCTCAGTCCCGGTAACCTCCTTCTATGCAGTCAGACGGGCTGGCGAAGCTCCAGAAGGCAGAAGAGTTTCTGACCGTTGCTGACACCGCACTGGCATGCGAATTTTTTGACGCCGCCGTTAGCCTTTCAGTCTCGGCAGCCATTAATGGCTCCGACGTCCTATGCATCGAGATGCTAGGAAGGTACTCCACTGGGAAAAGTCATGATGAAGCCCTCTCGCTACTACGCAGATGCGGAGTTGCAGGCACATCCGTGTCACGCCATCTACAAAAGATTTTGAAATTGAAATCGAAAGCGCAATATTCGCCCGCGCGCTGCCGAAGGAAAGAGGCCGAGGACACCTACAAGCAGGCAGAAAGATTAATTGACTTCATGAAGACTTGGGTAAAACGTGATCAATGATGGGCGGAGCTAGAGTTCAATGACCAGGTGTTTCGTGATCGGCCCCATCGGGAACAAGTTCGCACCAATCGGAGACCTGGGCCGACAGGTCTACGAAGATTCCCTTCAGGTATTCGAAGAGGTCATCCAGGCCGCCTGCCAACAGGTTGGAATCGACCCCATTCGAGCCGATCAGATCGCCGTGGCGGGAGAGATTACAGAACAGGTATTTCGCCACATCTACGAAGATGACGTGGTGATTGCCGACGTCAGCGGGGGTAACCCCAATGTACTGTACGAGCTTGGACTTCGGCACACAACAGGGAAACTCACCATCCAGATTGGCGAGTTCGGCCAGCTGCCTTTCGATGTGAATACTATCCGCACAATCCAATTCTCTCGATCTCCTCGTGGATTGATTGACGCTCGAACGCAACTTGAGAGAGCACTGCAGGCAGGGATGCACGATGGCCAGGACCCGCTGACGGCCACTCGGGTCCTCCAGGAGGTGCGGAGCGGGAAGTCGGATGTCACCCTCCCGAGCCTAGAAGTCGCCATGGAGGGTGAGGTCGAGGAGGAAACACCTGGCCTCTTGGAGAGAATGGATGAAGTCGAAACCGGCATGACCTCAATGACTGAGGATGCCAATCGAATTACGGAAGCCATCGAAGAAATCGGAATGGTCACCGAATCGGCAGGTTCCGAGATGACGAAGGCATCTCAATCAGGCGCCGCAAATAGCACGCGCCTTGCACTCGTAGCCAAATACGCATCCGAGATCAAGGACCCAGTCGAAAAACTGGAGACATCATCCAACGACTTCGCCAGTCATATGGAATCCATCAATGATGGTGTTCTGGCCATGCTGCAAGTAATTCAAAGTTCGACACCTGAAGATCGCCCTGAAGGCTCCGATGACTTCCTAGATCAACTGATTGCCATGGCGGAATCATCTCGGGACGGAATGGAGGGGCTGAACTCCTTCGGCGAAGCCGCCGAAGGGATGGGTTCTCTCAGTCGACAGCTTCGGGGACCTGGAAAAAAAATTGGTAACGCTATCGCTAATATGCGCAAGGCGATGGCAAGCATTGACGCCTGGGAGCGCACTGCGCGTTCCATCGGGAACAAGGTAGACGACTAGCAAAAATATCCGGTGCCGTTCCACTTGATAATTAAGCAGCGTTCGGACTACCTTCAGTGGATCCGCCCGTGGGCAAGAAGAAGTCAATTGAGCGGCCTTGGCTCGGAGCTGCTTTGGGGCGGGGATCATGGCCCCGTATGGTTCCGGCGTGTCGGGCAGTCGTGGACTTGCCCGGTAAAGCACGACGTTGGGGCCATGATCTTAGAGGCTCGCCCCAAAGTGGCTGCGTAAAGCCGTGGAGCCGGCCGCCCCAGCCCACGATGTACCCATTCTCTGAGGTCAGTTGGCTGCTAGCTCGTGTCGCGCGGCCTGGTGGTCCGGGCCGGAGCGGGGCGGAGACAGGAGCGGCGGCCCGGGGAGCCGGGCCGCGCGCGGGGAGCGGAGCGAGCCGCCTTGAAACCAGTAGAGAAAGTTGTAACTCAGTCGGTTGTGTGGGGCTTGAAGTCGTCCAAGTCGTCTACGCAGGCTGGGTGTTCGGCCTCGTTGTGGATCGCTAGCGGCAGGAAGCGCACTGGGCGGAGCGTCCATGTGATGCGGGTGCGGGCGTCGGTGATCGATGCCGTGCAGGGCTCGGCTCGGAGTAGGGCTCTTCTTGTGTTGATGCGGGCCTCGTAGAGGTTGTCCCAATTCTCCAGTGCTGTTGGTGAGTTGAGTGCTGCGATGCACTGCAGGGTGATCGACAGCCTGCCATCGGCCTGAGCCGGGGAGTGTGCGCTGAAGCATGTCGTGAGCGTTGGCCGGCCCTTCGTCGGCACGTCCTCCGTCCAGCATTCGCACCAGAATCCGTGGGTGAGTTCGTCGCTCAGCATGGCGGCTCTCCTGGTGGTGCCTCCACGAAGAGTTCCGCCGTGACCGTGTGGCCGCCGAGGCTGTCGTGGACCACGACCCGGTGGGCGATGAAGCCGACGATGCCCAGGCCTCTGCCGTGTGCCGCCTCCTCGCCCGGGTGCCCGGTCTTCGGGGCCGTCTCCGTGCCGCCGTCGTCTGTGACCGACAGGGCAACCACCTGTGGTGAGACCGCTACTGCCAGGTGGAAGCTGCCGGACTTCTTGCCGCTCGCCGTGTGGAGGATCGCGTTCGCGCTCAGTTCGCTCACGATCAGTTCGGCGTCCTCGGCCAGGGGCGAGCCCGCGAGGATGTCGCGGGTCCAGCGGCGGGCTCTGCTGACCTCTTCAGGGAAACCTGGGCAAGTGAGGCCCCAGACTCGGGCGGTGCTCGTATACTCGTGCATACAAGTTCCTTTGTGCTGGTGGGCCGCCATGTGCAGCGGGTTCGAGCTAGACGAGTTTCACGCCGTCGTGGGCACGGATCGCTGGCGGGGAAGTGGCGTCGAGTGCGTCAAGGACACGGATCGCGTAGGCCTCGTCGGCGAGTTCGGTGACTTCGTCGCGGGTGGCCCAGCGCAGGGCGCGGGTCTCGTCGCCGGTGGTGGGCGTGCCGTCGGCAGTCTCGCAGCGGAAGACCATGGAGACGATCAAGCCCGTCATGTTCTTGTAGATGCCGGTGAGGGTCGCGGGAAGTGTGATCTTGATGCCGGTTTCTTCGAGGACTTCGCGTTGCAGGGCTTCGGGGATGGTTTCCTCGCGTTCGAGGATGCCGCCCGGGGGTTCCCAGTGGCCGTTGTCGCGGCGCTTGATGAGGAGGGCCCTGTCCTGGTCGTCGACGATGACTCCGGCAACGCTCACGGAGTGCGGACGGTCGGTGCTCACGGTCCTTCTCGGCTCCCTCGACATGCCCTCGGATGGCTAGGCTCCACACCGTAGCAACGCGACTCATGCACTTGTCTAGATATCTAAAGGAGTACTCGTGAGCTCACTTCCGGGGCGGCTCGGCGCCGTGGATCCCACCAGTGACCGTGCGGTCTTCCGGCAGATCGCCGACCAGCTGCGCGAGGCCATCGACCGCGGACGGTTCACGGAGGGCGAGAAGCTGCCCTCCGAGGCCGAACTCGTCGAGCACTACGGGGTCTCCCGGATGACCGTCCGGAACTCCTTCTCCGTACTCCAAGGAGAAGGTCTGGTCCACGCCGAGCACGGCAGGGGTGTCTTCGTACGTCCCCGGCCGCCTGTACGACGCCTCGCCTCCGACCGGTTCGCCCGGCGCCACCGTGAGCAGGGCAAGTCCGCCTTCCTCGTCGAGGCCGACGCCGCTGGCGGCCACCCTGAGGTGGACAGTCTGGAGGTCAAGGAGGAGAAGGCCGACCAGGACATCGCCACACGGCTCGGTTCCACGCGGCGGGTTCTCACCCGCAGGCGTCGGTATCTGCTCGACGGGCGGCCGGTAGAATTCGCCACCTCCTACCTTCCGCTCGACATCGCACGGGCTACGCAGATCGCCGAGCCCAACCCCGGCCCCGGCGGCATCTACGCCCGCCTCGAAGAACTCGGCCACCACCTCGACCACTTCGACGAGGAGATCCGCGCCCGAATGCCTTCGCCCGCTGAAGTGCGGACGCTGCGGCTGGCTTCCGGGGTGCCGGTCATTCACCTGATCCGCACCGCGTACGACACAGAGGGTCGGGCGGTAGAGGTCTGCGACACCGTCATG
This sequence comes from Streptomyces sp. NPDC059002, assembly GCF_042740435.1. NCBI lineage: Bacteria > Bacillati > Actinomycetota > Actinomycetes > Kitasatosporales > Streptomycetaceae > Streptomyces > Streptomyces sp. NPDC059002. The sequence continues at coordinate 40,822 of NZ_JBHYJI010000018.1, forward strand.
GCGGCGGACGCATACGTCCTGTCCTACCAACTCCCGGCCACCTGATCACTCGGCCGGGCGACGTCATCCCTGGCAAGGGGGCGTACCTCAACTGGCCTGTGGACGGATGCTGTTGACCGTATGGGGTCATCATCGATACCCCTCGAAGAGCCCCAAGTGGGCCCGGCTTGGCCGAGGGAACACGAGGCGCTTGCCATCGCCCTGGACCACGCATGGGTTTCCCTTGCCAGCTCTGTCCACACGCGGGGCTCTCTGGCTTAAGAGGCTCACTATCAGGGGTACGGAGGGGCAAACGAGCTGCGTCGAGGGGCGGCGTGATGGAAATTGCGGCGTTGGTGGTGTCGGTGATGGCGCTGGGTGTTTCCGGCCTCGTGTCCGTACGGCAGCTGCGGCTGACGGAACACGCGAACACGCTCCCGGTCGTGGTGGACCTTTTCCGTGAACATCGCAGCGTGCGCTTGGCCCGGGCTCGGCAAGTCGTGTTCGAGCAACTGCCCACCTGGGATCTGTCCAATGGGATGGAGGCGCTCCCGGAGACCGAGCGGAACCTGATACGTGAGCTGGCCTGGTACTACGACAATCTCGGCGCTCTGATCACGCACGGTGTGGTGGACATCGAACCCGTCTCCGGATACCTGGGTGGATCAGTGATCTCTGTGTGGGAACAGATGGAGCCACTAGTGAGAGTGGAACGAGCCAAGCGGGCGCAGCACGCCCTGCCGGACCCAAACCGCTGGCAGGAGTACTTTGAGAACCTCTACCACCTGGTCCGTGAGATGCCGCCGTCACAGGCGCGAGCACAGACCGACCTGTGGCGACTCTCCCGTCCGTGACAGGTACGGCGCGGCCTATTCACTTGCTGCGGGACTCCTGGAGCTCCAATCAGACGCTCTCCGGCAGAGCACTGACGCTGGAGGTGCACGCCCGCCTCATTTCGAGTAGCCAGGACTTGCCCGGATGGCTCTCGGGCCAGCGTTCTGGCCGCAAGGCTCGGGACCGGGCCCTCGGTGAGCCCAAGACATGAAAATGCCGCTGAGCCGCGCCGCATGCACGACTCAGAGGCATGATCGCGATAGCTACTTCTTCTTGCCCTGGTTCTTGACCGCCTCGATCGCCGCCTTCGCGGCGTCCGGGTCGAGGTAGGTGCCGCCCGGGGTGAGGGGCTTGAAGTTGGCGTCCAGTTCGTAGGAGAGCGGGATGCCGGTGGGGATGTTCAGGCCCGCGATGTCGGCGTCGGAGATGCCGTCGAGGTGCTTGACGAGGGCGCGGAGCGAGTTGCCGTGGGCTGCTACCAGGACCGTCTTGCCGGTGAGGAGGTCGGGGACGATGCCGTCGAACCAGTACGGGAGCATGCGGACGACGACGTCCTTGAGGCATTCCGTCTGGGGGCGCAGCTCGGGCGGGAGGGTCGCGTAGCGGGGGTCGGAGAACTGGGAGTACTCCGCGTCGCGGTCGAGGGCCGGGGGCGGGGTGTCGTACGAGCGGCGCCAGAGCATGAACTGCTCCTCGCCGAACTCGGCCAGGGTCTGGGCCTTGTCCTTGCCCTGGAGGGCGCCGTAGTGGCGCTCGTTCAGGCGCCAGCTGCGGTGGACCGGGATCCAGTGGCGGTCCGCGGATTCGAGGGCCAGCTGGGCCGTGCGGATCGCGCGCTTCTGGAGCGACGTGTGGACCACGTCGGGGAGCAGGCCGGCGTCCTTGAGCAGCTCACCGCCGCGGACCGCCTCCTTCTCGCCCTTCTCGTTGAGGTTGACGTCCACCCAGCCGGTGAACAGGTTCTTCGCGTTCCATTCGCTCTCGCCGTGGCGGAGGAGGATCAGCTTGTACGGTGCGTCGGCCATGACTCCGAGCGTAATCGAACCCCGGGGGGCCTCGCGCGCGCGGGCGCGGGAGGGGCAGCGGAGGGACAGTTGACGGCTCTCGTCAATTGAGTGGCGGGGCGGGACGTACGACCCGTAAGTTGTGCCTGCTGGTTGAGACACTTACATCTTCACGTACGTACCGGGGGAACACCGATGTCGATCACCGCCATGAGACGCGCCCTGCACGAGAGCGTGTCGGGTCTTCCCCGCGCCTTCTGGTGGCTGTGGACGAGCACTCTGGTCAATCGGCTCGGGGCCTTCGTCGCGACTTTCATGGCCTTGTACCTGACCTTGGAACGGGGCTACTCGGCCTCGTACGCGGGGCTCGTCGCCGCTCTGCACGGGCTCGGCGGTGTCGTCTCCTCGATCGGCGCCGGTGTGATGACCGACCGGCTAGGGCGGCGGCCCACGCTGCTGATCGCGCAGTCCTCGACGGCCGTCTCCGTGGCGGTGCTCGGGTTCATGGAGCACCCGGTCGCCATCGCGGGCGTCGCCTTCATGGTGGGCATGGCGAGCAACGCGTCCCGGCCCGCCGTGCAGGCGATGATGGCGGACATCGTGAAGCCCGAGGACCGGGTGCGGGCGTTCTCGCTCAACTACTGGGCGATCAACCTGGGGTTCGCGATCTCGTCGACGGGCGCCGGGTTCATCGCCTCGTACAGCTATCTCGCGGGCTTCCTGATCGAGGCCGCCATGACCATGGTCTGCGCGATCGTCGTCTTCGTGAAGCTGCCCGAGTCGCGGCCCGTGCGCAGCGCCCTGGAGAAGGCGACGGAGCCCGCGGTCGGGCTCGGGACCGTGCTGCGGGACGGGCGGTTCATGGGTGTGGTGGGGCTGTCGTTCCTCGTCGCGCTGATCTTCCAGCAGGGGTCCGTGGGGCTGCCCGTCGCCATGGGCGAGGCGGGGTTCACGCCCGCCGACTACGGCCTCGCGATCGCCGTGAACGGCGTGCTGATCGTGGCCCTGCAGATTCCCGTCACGCGGTTCATCGAACACCGGGATCCGCGGCGGCTGTTGGTGATCTCCTCGGTGGTCGCGGGGTACGGCTTCGGGCTCACCGCGTTCGCCGGGTCGGTCGGGGTGTTCGCCCTGACGGTGTGCGTGTGGACGCTCGCCGAGATCGTCAACGCGCCCACGCAGACCGGGCTCGTGGTGCGGCTCTCCCCCGTCCATGGACGCGGGCGCTACCAGGGCATGTACACGCTGTCGTGGTCGGTGGCCGCCCTGGTGGCGCCCCTGATGTCCGGCTTCATGATCGACCGGTTCGGCGCGGAGTGGCTGTGGGGCGTGTGCGCGGTGCTCGGGATGGTGGCCGCGCTGGGGTACTGGGGGTTGATGCGGGGGCTTCCGGAGGGGGACGGGGAGGTCTCCAAGGTGGGGGCCCAGGCGGAGGCTGAGGTGGAGGCTGTCGGGGGTGAGGCGGTGGCTGTCGAGGACGACTCCGGCGTCAGTGGCTCAGGTTCCGCTGCGCCTCGTACAGATTCCGTGGCCGCACCGCGTCCGTAGTTCCGTACAGCTCCACGCGCGCGTGGAGCTCGCCGGTGAAGTCGGGGACGTCGATCTGGTCGAACTCGCGGACCCTGTTGATGCCCACCGTCGCGCTGTAGGGCGCGAGTTCGTCGATCTTCATCAGGCCCGCGCGCTCGTTGGTGACGCGGATGTTCCAGTGCGTGAAGCGGGCTCCGAAGAGGGGGCCCGCGCTCGCGTCGCCGCCGTGCCGGCCGTTGTTGTCGACGGTGATGTCCGTGCGTACGTTCGCGAACGGCATGCCGCGGTGCGAGTCGAAGGTGCCCATCTCCATGCGGCCGCGCGACCAGACGTTGTACGAGGAGAGGCCCTCGACGTTGATGCCGTGGAGCTGGGTGCCCGCGGGGGCGGGTGTGGTGCGCTCCTCGATCGCGAAGTCCTCGATGAGGTTGTCGTGCGAGCCCTCGCGGCAGAAGTACGGGTGGTGCGAGCCGCGGCCTGCCACGCGGGTGCGGCGCAGGGTGCAGGCGGAGGCGCCGACCAGGCCGAAGCCGTTGTCCACGTGGCGTACGACGACGTCGTCGGCCCAGCAGTCGTACGCGCACTGGAACGTGACGCCGTTGTAACCCTTGTCGAGGAGGTGCGGGGACTGCGGGGTCTCGATCGCTTCGAGGGTCAGGGCCTCGACTCCGGAACCGGTCAATTCCCTTACGTGGGTGGTGAGTCGGGGGTCCCATTCCGGGCGTACGTCGAGGGGGAGCGGCCGTTCGAAGGCGACCCGGCGCTTGGCGCGGTCGACGGCGGCGATCCGTACGGGCCACTCGTAGGGGACGTACGAGGTGAGCTTGGTCTTGTCGTCCCAGGTGTACGCCTCGGGGCCGGGGCCGCCGCCCGCCATGTGTTCGAGGAGCGTGTGGTCGGCGTCGTCGGCGAGGCGGAGCAGGACGAGGTCGCCCTTGCGGAGGCGGGAGGCGTCGGTGACCTCCGCCGACCAGGAGCCGCGGCGGGCGGGGGCGACGGTGGTGAGGGTCTCCCACTCGTCGCGCTTGTTGCCGGTCCAGCCTTCGAAGGGCCACGCCTTGGCCTTGATGGCGGTGGTGAGGGTGTCCCAACGGGCCTGCGGGCAGAGCCAGATGAGGCCTCCGGCCCAGGACCAGCTGGACTTGTCGCCGCCGTAGCGGGAGCCGTAGGGGCCGATCAGTTCGGTGAGGTTCTTCGTGGCGAGGAGGGTGGTGCGGGTGCTGCCCGCGCCGCGCAGGGTGACGTTGTCGTGGGCGATCCGGATGATGTCGTCGATGCGGTAGGTGCCGGGTGGGATCAGGACCGTGCCGCCGCCGGATGTTCCGGCGGCGGTGAGGGCGCGGTTGATCGCGGGGGCCGCGTCGGACGTGCCGTCCGGGCTTGCTCCGTAGTGGGTGGCGTCGAACTCGGACTTGCGGCGGGGGAAGTGGCGGGCGCCGGAGTCGGCTCCCGCGCGGGCCACGTAGGGGATTTGGGGGTGGGTGTAGGGGGTCGCGGTGAACTCTCGCCAGAGGGTGGGGGGTTGGGTGCGGGGCTGGGTGAGGGGTTGGGTCCGGGGCTGGGTGCGGGGCTGGGTGCGGGGCTGGGCTGCGTGTGCGGTGCCGGTGGTGCCGCCGGTGCCGGTGCCGGTGATGGTGGCGGTCGCCGTGACGGCTATCGCGCCGGCCAGTACGTCGCGTCTGGTGGGGTGAGGCATGTGTCGCCGCCTTTCGCCGTGCATGTATGTGAACTGAGTTCATGCTTGCGGTGGGCGGGAGCATGGCATGGCGGTGCGTTCGGCGGAAGGGTGCGCGTTGGGGGTTTCTGGACCGCCGCTTCGCGGCGGATGCCTTCCCACCCACCCACCCGATTGCTCTGCACCGGGCCGTCCAGTAGGAGCGGACGGGAGGGCTGGCCGACGGGGAAGTTGGCGCGGGGCGGTGCGTCCGGGGTGGGCGCGGTCAGTTGCGGCGCGCAGCCCCGAAGAAGCGGGCACGAGTGGGCGGGAAAGCCGGCGCGAGGCGATCGGACCGGGGCGAGTGCGGCCAATTGCAGCGCGCAGCCCCGAAGAAGCGGGCACGAGCGGGCGGGAAAGCCGGCGCGAGGCGATCGGACCGGAGCGAGTGCGGCCAATTGCAGCGCGCAGCCCCGAAGAAACGGGCACGAGCGGGCGGGAAAGCCACCGTGGAGCAATGGGTCCAGGGCGAGTGCGGCCAGTAGCGGCGCGCAGCCCCGAAGAAGGGGGCAGGTGCGCGGGGAACGCCGCCGCGGAGTGGTGGGGCCGGGTGGGGCGCTGGTCAGGGCGTCCGTGTTCGGCGGAACGTGGGACCAGCCGCTGCCCCTGCCCCTGCCCCGCGGAACGTGGGACCAGCCGCTGCCCCTGCCCCTGCCCCTGCCCCGCGGACCGCGCGGTCAGCCGCTGCCTCTGCCCGCCGGGGGCCAGCCCGGTAGCCCCGCCCCGCGGACCGCGCGGGGCTAGCCTCGTGGCTGAGTCAGGTGGGTGAACGCTTCCAGGTTTCGTGTGGATTCGCCGCGCGAGACGCGCCACTCGTATTCCTTGCGGATCGCCGATGCGAAGCCGAGTTCCAGGAGGGTGTTGAAGGAGTCGTCCGAGGCGGAGAGGACCGCGCCGAGGAGGCGGTCCAGTTCGGTGGGGGTGACCGCGGTGAGGGGGAGTTTGCCCGCGAGGTAGATGTCGCCCAGCGAGTCGATCGCGTAACTCACGCCGTACAGGCGGAGGTTGCGCTCCAGGAGCCAGCGGTGCACGGCCTCGTGGTTCTCGTCGGGGTGACGGATCACGAAGGCGTTCAGGGAGAGCGAGTGCTTGCCGACGATCATGGAGAGCGTCGTGGAGAGCTTGCGGGTGCCGGGGAGCTTCACCACGTACGAGCCGGGCTCGGGGGACTCCCATTCGAGCTCGGCGTCGTCCAGGGTCCGCTCGATGGTGGACGCCGTGTCTGGGGTGTCTGCCCGCTCAGCCATGGTGCGAGCGTACGTGACGGCGGAAGTCGTGCATGGCTCCGGTGTAGACGTCCGCCGTGGCGGACGCCGCGGTGTCCCAGCCGAAGGACTGCGCGTGCCGGGCCGCGGCCGTCCCCATCCGGTCCACGAGGTGGGGGTGGTCGGCGAAATCGCGCAGCACGCGCGCGTAGTGGGCCGGTTCGTGGCCGGAGATCAGGAAGCCGGTGACCTCGTCGCGCACGGCGACGGGCAGACCGCCCACCGAAGCGGCGAGCACCGGGGTGCCCGCGGCCTGCGCCTCGATGGCCACCAGGCCGAACGACTCGCTGTAGGAGGGCATGACGAGGACCGATGCCGCCCTGAACCAGTCCGCAAGCTGCTCCTGGCCCACCGGCGGCTGGAAGCGGACCACGTCGGCGATGCCCAGCTTCGCGGCCAGCTTCTGCAGGCCCTCGGGCTTGGCGAGGCCGCTGCCGCTGGGGCCGCCGACGATGGGGACGACGATGTTGGAGCGCAGCGCGGGGCGCTCGTCGAGGAGGACGGCGACCGCGCGGAGCAGCACGTCCGGGGCCTTGAGGGGCTGGATGCGGCCCGCGAAGAGCGGGATCAGGGCGTCCTGCGGGAGGCCGAGGCGGCGGCGGGCCGCGGCGCGTCCGTCGGCCGGGCGGAACCGGTCGAGGTTCACGCCGGGGTGGACGACGGCGACCTTGCCGGGGTCGGCTTCGTAGTGGCGTACGAGCTCGTCGGCCTCTTCGGAGGTGTTGGCGATGAGGCGGTCGGCGGCGCGCACGATCTGGGTCTCGCCGATGACGCGGGCGGCGGGTTCGGGGGTGTCGCCGGCGGCCAGCGCGGCATTCTTGACCTTGGCCATGGTGTGCATGGCGTGGACGAGGGGGGCGCCCCAGCGTTCGGCGGCGAGCCAGCCGACGTGGCCGGAGAGCCAGTAGTGGGAGTGGACCAGGTCGTAGTAGCCGGGGCGGTGGCCTGCCCAGGCCTGCATGACGCCGTGCGTGAAGGCGCAGAGCTGGGCGGGCAGCTCTTCCTTGGCGAGGCCTTCGTAGGGGCCCGCGTCGACGTGGCGCACGAGGACGCCCGGCGCCAGTTCCACGGTGGGCGGGAGTGCGCCGGTGGTGGCGCGGGTGAAGATCTCGACCTCGACGTTGATCGCGGCGAGGCGCTTGGCGAGCTCGACGATGTAGACGTTCATGCCGCCCGCGTCGCCCGTGCCGGGCTGGTGGAGCGGCGAGGTGTGCACGCTGAGCATGGCGACGCGGCGCGGGCGCCGGTGGGTGCCGGGTATACGGAGCCGTGAGGGTGCCGCCGGGGAGCGACGCCCGAGCCTGGACACGTACTGGCTCACGTGGCGGTCCTCCTTGCGTACGGGCATGACTACACGGAGGGCGTACGGGTCCTCCAGAGGGGGAACACCGGAAGCCTCGCCTCCATTTCCTTTCCGCCCCTTTTTGCCAAAGCGTTACCCAGCACTTCTCAACCGCCACGCGCGCATACCCTTTCCCCCATGGCCCCACGCATCTCGTCCCGCCCCGTGGGATCGGTGACGCGCGGAACCACCAATCCCAACCGGCTGCGCCGCATGGACCGCTGGATCGCCGCCGTCCACGGCGCGGAGCTGCGGCGCTCCGCCGACCCCGTCGCCGTCGACCTCGGCTACGGCGCCTCCCCCTGGACCGCCGTCGAGCTGCTGCTCCGGCTGCGCACCGTCGCGCCGCACGCGCGCGTGGTCGGTGTCGAGATCGATCCGGCGCGGGTCGCGGCGGCCGGGCCGTACGAGCGCGAGGGGCTCTCCTTCCGGCACGGCGGCTTCGAGGTGCCGCTGCCGGGCAGGCCCGCGCTGATCCGCGCCGCGAACGTGCTGCGGCAGTACGACGAGGAGCAGGTCGCCGCCGTATGGGAACGGCTGTGCGGGCGGCTGGCGCCCGGCGGACTGCTCGTCGAGGGCACCTGCGACGAGATCGGGCGGCGGCACGTATGGGTCGCGCTCGGGCCCGAGGGGCCGCGCACGGTGACGTTCGCGACGCGGCTCGGCTCGCTGGAGCGCCCTTCCGACCTCGCCGAGCGGCTGCCGAAGGCGCTGATCCACCGGAACGTGCCGGGCGAGCCGGTGCACGCGTTCCTGCGGGACTTCGACCGGGCCTGGGCGGCCGCGGCGCCGTACGCCTCGTACGGGGCGCGGCAGCGGTGGATCAGGGCGGTGCGGGATCTGACCGCCGACTGGCCGGTCCTTGACGGGACTTCGCGGTGGCGGCAGGGGGAAGTGACGGTGCGGTGGGGGGCGTTGGCGCCGCGGGTGGGGTGAGTCGTCCCCTCGCCGCGGGTGGGGTGAGTCGCCCCGCTCGCCGCGGGCGGACCGAGTCTCCCCCTCGCCGCGGGCGGACCGAGTCTCCCCCTCGACCCTCTCTACTCCCCTGCGCCACCCGGGTGTTGAACACATGTGCCCCGGCGGCTGCCGTGATTCCACCGGGCCCGCATGGAACGCATCGCTGTGACCTGCGGGGAACGATCTCCGCATGCCGTACGTCACAGGGGAAGGGTGGGGGGATCGGAGTTGTCGTCGGGCTCTGTCGCATTGGGCGCCGACGTGGCACCATCCCGAAAGCGACCGCAAGTTACTGACGGTAAATCAGCTTTGGGGGTGGCGGGGCGTGACTGGCAAGCGATACTCGACGGCGACGGCCGTGGCGCTGATCTGCGCGGCGACGGTGCTCGCCGCACCGGGGACGGCCTTCGCGCAGTCGGCGGGCAGTGCCGCCAAGCGCCCGCCGGAGAAGCCGACGCCCGGCGACAGCAAGTCCCTGGAGCGGGTGCGCAAGGAGATCGAGGACCTCTACCACGACGCGGGCGTGGCCACGGATGCGTACAACGCCGCCGAGGAGCAGGCCGACAAGCAGTCGAAGCAGATCGTGAAGCTGGCCAAGGACATCACCAAGGCCCAGGCGAAACTGCGGGAGTTGAAGTCCCGCGCGGGCGCCGAGGCCCGCGCCCAGTACCGCAGCGGCGGCATGCCGCCCGAGGCCCGGCTGATGCTCAGCGACAGTCCGAGCCAGTTCCTGGACGGCGCGGGCCGCATGCGCCAGGGCCAGAAGGCCACCAAGGGGATGCTGACCGAGCTGGAGCGGACCGAGGAAGACCTGCGGATCTACGCCAAGGACGCCACATCGCGCTGGAAGGAGCTGGAGGCCAACCGCAAGGCGAAGGCCGCGTCGAAGAAGAAGATCAAGAAGAAGATCGCGGACGCCGAGAAGCTCGAGTCGCGCCTGGAGAAGGACGAGCGGGAGCGGCTGCGCAAGCTGGAGGAGGCGGCCGCCCTCAAGAAGCAGTCGGCGTGGGTGAGTTCGGGCGTCCTGAAGGACATCAACGGCAAGGCGTCCCCGCAGGGCAAGAAGGCCATCGAGTTCGCCACCGCGCAGATCGGCAAGCCGTATGTGTGGGGCGCCGAGGGCCCGGGGTCGTACGACTGCTCGGGGCTCACCTCCAAGGCCTGGGCCGCGGCCGGCAAGGGCATTCCGCGGACGTCGCAGGAGCAGTGGAAGCAGCTGCCGCGCGTCGACATCAAGAACATGCGCCCCGGTGACCTGATCATTTACCACTCGGACGCGAGCCACGTCGGGATGTATCTGGGCGACGGCGCGATCGTGCACGCGCCCCGTCCCGGCCGCGACGTGACCATCGCGGGAGCGGGATCCATGCAGATCCTCGGGGTCGTACGGCCCGACAAGTAGCCCCGCGCGATCGGGGCGCCCGCGCCCATGTGACCCAGCGCACGCCCCGGTCGGCCGCTCAACCCTCACGACGTGATGTTCGTCATCCCTGACGGGACCGTGCCGTGCCCAATTGCGTTCCTTGATGCGGCATATGACGGTGGCCGTTTGCCGCGCGGCATTCCAATGGAGGCGCGGCTACCGCTAAGGTCCCCGTCGGTGCTGCGACGACCTGCGTGGCACCACGCCCTCGGGGGGAGGGAAGGAACCAAGCGATGCCCGTACCCATACCGCGGCAGAGAGCAGTCCCGGCCGCGGAAGGCGGTCAGGCTCATGCGGCGCCCCCGCACGATGCGGCGGCGCCCGCCCATGACACGACCGGCCAAGGCAACGGCAGCGGCAATGGCTCCGTCTCCGGCTCCGGCTCCGGCTCCGGACTCACCCTCCTGGTGATCGAGGACGATCCCGCGGGATCCCTGAGCGTTCCCGAACTGCTCGACTCCGCGGGCAAGCCCATCCGCATCCGCACCGCCCGCAACCTCACCGAGGCCGAGCGGCTGCTCACCGACGACGTGCACTGCATCCTGCTCGACCTGGCCCTCACCGCGCCCGGCTCCGCCGAGACGGACGAGGACGAGCTGGGCGCCCTCCGGCACGTGCTGCGCCTCGCGCCCCGGCACGCCGTCCTCGCGCTCACCGGCGACGGCGACGCCGAGCGGGGCGCCGAGGCCGTGCGGGTCGGCGCGCAGGACTATCTCTTCCGCGACGAGCTGGACGGGCGGCTCCTGAGCCGCGCCATCCGGTACGCGGTGGAACGCAAGCGCGCGGACGCCGCCCAGCGCCAGCTCACCGAGTCGCGGCTGCGCGCCCAGGAGAACGCCCGCCTGGAGCGCGGGCTGCTCCCGACGCCGCTCCTGGAGGGCTCGCCGCTGCGGTTCGCCGCCTGCTACCGGCCCGGGCGCTCGCGTGCGCTGCTCGGCGGCGACTTCTACGACACCGTGCGCACCCCCGACGGCTCCGTGCACGTCATGATCGGCGACGTCTGCGGCCACGGCCCCGACGAGGCCGCGCTCGGCGTCGAGCTGCGGATCGCCTGGCGGGCGCTGACCTTCGCGGGCCTGTGCGGCGACGAACTGCTCTCCACGCTCCAGAAGGTCCTGGAGCACGAACGCGCGGACGACGAGATCTTCGCGACGCTCTGCACGGTCGACATCGCGCCCGACGGCCGCAGGGCCGGGCTCTGCCTGGCCGGACACCCCTCGCCGCTGATCGCCCGCGAGGGGCGGCTCGCGGAACTCCTGCCGTACGAGGACAGCGGCCCCGCCCTCGGACTCCTGCCCCGCGCCCGCTGGCCGCGCAGGCAGGTGGAACTCGGCGGGAAATGGAGCCTCATGCTCTACACGGACGGCCTGATCGAGGGCCGCATCGGCCAGGGCAATCAGCGCCTCGGCCAAGAGGGCATGGTGGAAATGATCCGCCGCCAGATCGCCACGGGCCTCCAGGGCGACGAACTCCTCGAAGCCGCGGTCAACGAAGTACGCGACCTCAACGGCGGCGACCTGACGGACGACGTGGCGGTACTGCTGCTGGATCGGGTGCGGGGTGGGCGGTGAGGGGGTGCCTGGCGGCGGCTGCGGGCTGGCGGCGGCGCGGCCCTCGCGAACGGCTGCGACTGACGGCGGCTGCGGCTTAGCGGCGGCGCGGCCTAGCGGCAGCTGCGGACTGACGGCGACGCGCCCCTGCAGCGGCGCGGCCCGGCAGTGGCTGCGGGCTGGCGGCTGCGCCTGACGGCGGCTGAGGCCTGGCGGCGGCGCGGACTCGCAGCAGCTTTGGGCTGACGACGACTGCGCTCGACGACTGCGCGGGCTGAGGGCGACTGCGGCCGATGGCGGTGCGGGCTGAGGGCGACTGCGGTCGACGGCGACTGCGCTCGACGGCGGTGCGGTCTGACGACGACTGCGGGCTGATGGCAACTGGACTCAGCGGCGGCTGAGGCCTGACGGCGACTGCGCCCGATGGCGGTGCGGTCTGACGACGGCTGCGGACTGACGACGACTGCGGCTTAGCAGCGGCGTGGTCTGGCGGCAGGTGCGGACCGACGGCGACTGCGGCTTAGCGGCGGTGCGGGCTGACGGCGTCGCGCCCCGGCAGCGGCGCGGCCCGGCAGTGGCTGCGGGCTGGCGGTCACTGCGCCTGACGGCGACTGCGCCCGATGGCGGTGCGGTCTGACGACGGCTGCGGACTGACG
>NZ_JBHYJI010000018.1:53173-147321 GCF_042740435.1 Streptomyces sp. NPDC059002
GCGGCTTAGCAGCGGCGTGGTCTGGCGGCAGGTGCGGACCGACGGCGACTGCGGCCCGATGGCGGTGCGGCCCGACGTCTGCGGGACTGACGACGACTGCGGCTTAGCGGCGGTGCGGGCTGACGGCATCGCGCCCCGGCAGCGGCGCGGCCCGGCAGCGGCTGCGGGCTGGCGGTCACTGCGCCTGACGACGGCGCGGCCCGAAGGCGGCGCGATCTGACCGCAGCGCGGCCCGACGTCGGCGCGACGCGGCCGCGACCCCCGCTACCGGCCCCCGTTGTACGGCCCGTACGGGCCGTCGCTGCTGGAGCCGCCGCGGCGGCCGCCGCCGGTGATCTGGCGGATCGCGGGGCGCACGTCGACCATGTACACGATGGTCGCGACGAGGCCGATGATCGGCAGGAACGACAGGATCGGGAACAGCAGGTTCACGATGAAGGCGAGCCCGAGGATGATCAGCCAGAACGGCTTGGTCTTCTTGTCCGCGGCCCGATAGGCGTCCTCGCGCCGGACGGCGGCGTCGATGAGCGCGAATCCGCTGAAAACGATCAGGGCCAGCGACAGCAGCCACATGAAGTTCGCGAACCCTTGCATCAGCACAACGTCCACCACCAGTCTCGGCTCAACGATTACGCGGCCACGGTACCCGCTACCCCGTCAACGGGGCGGGCACGCGATGAGTGCCCGCCCCGTACACACTGCGGAGGCGTCCTACTTGGCGGGCGGCGTGGTCTTCTTCGCCGTCGTCTTGCGGGTCGTGGTCTTCTTCGCGGCCGGCTTCTTCGCCGGGGCGGCCGCGCTCCTGGGCTCGGCGGACCCCGTCTCCGCGGAGCCCTCGGACGTCTTGGCGCCCTGTGCCTCGCCCGCCTCGCCCGCCGCGGGCTCCTCGTCCGGCTCGACCGTCTCGGCCAGCTCGGAGATCTCCTCGGCGACGTCGCCGCGCCAGTTCTTCACGGCCTGCTCGCCGTGCTCGGCGACCTCTTCGTACTTCTCACGCGCCTTGACCGCGAGCTCGGCGGCCGCGCCGACACCGCGCAGCGCGAGGTCCTGGGCGGTCTCACCGAGCTTCTTCAGGTCGGTGTCGAGCGTGCCGAGCACCTCGGTGACCTTGGCCTGGATGGTCTCCTGGGCCTCCTTGGCGCGGCCCGCGGCCTTGTCCTGGACGGTCTTGGGGTCGGTGTTGCGCACGGCGTCGAAGCGGGACGGCGCCTCGGCGATCAGCTGCTCGACGATGCCCGGCACCTTCTTCGCCTGCTGGAAGGCGAGGTCCGCGGACCCGGCGACGAAGTAGGCGGGGGTGGGGTTGCTGAGGGTCTTGCGCAGGTCGTCGGCGATGGCCATGACGATGGTCCTCCCGGATTCGCGTCAGCTGGTTCAGCTTGAGGGTGATTGCTTCGGGTTCTTCGGGTACTTCGGGTTCTTCGGGTCCTTCGGGTCCTTCGAGTGCCGCAGGTCCTGAGGATCCTGCTGCGGGGCATCGCTGCCGTCGGCCGTGCGGGGGCCTTCAACGGTGTCGGTGTCCTCATCCGCGTACGACGAGGTCTCGAAGCCGTTCTCCTTGCGGAACGACTCGTAGATCTGCAACAGCACTTGTTTCTGGCGCTCGTTGATGGAGGGGTCGGCGAGGATGACGGCACGCGTCTCCAGCTCGTCCCGCTCCTTCTCGTCGAGGATCCCGGCCCGTACGTAGAGCGTCTCCGCGGAGATCCGCAGGGCCTTGGCGACCTGCTGAAGCACCTCGGCGCTCGGCTTGCGCAGGCCGCGCTCGATCTGGCTCAGATACGGATTGGACACCCCGGCGGCGTCGGCGAGCTGCCGCAACGACAGCTGCGCGTTGCGCCGCTGCTCGCGCAGGTACTCACCGAGATTGCCGACGTTGAGCGATGCCATGTCTCGATGGTGCAGCACCCTTGCTAACTATTGCAAGCGCCTGCTTGCAAAAGTGCGCCACGCCACGCGTGCCGACCTGAGTGCCCGTACTCATGCGCACCCCCGATCCGCCCCGGCAAGGTGTCGTCATGACATGTGCGCTCCCCGAACCCCCGGCACGGCGGCGTCTGCCCTGGTCCGGCAGGACGTCCGTGCGCGCGGACGTCGCCGTCGGGATCCTGCTGTTCGTCGTCGAGGCCGTCGTCTTTGTGGCGGGGCTCTTCGGGCACGGGATGGAGGTCTGGGCCGCGCAGGGGGACCAGGCGAGGATCGACGCCGCGCGGCTCGCGGGCATCGCGTGGACGGCGCATCTTCTCGTCGCCGCGCTCGTCGTCGCCGTGCTCGCGGCGCTGTCCCGCGCGCCGTGGACCGTGGTGTCGCAGCTCCTCGTCGCGGGAACGCTCGGCGCGCTGCTCGTGGTCTCCCAGCACGAGTACGAACGCACCCACCCGGGCCCGGCGCCCACCCCGAGAGCCGGGTACTCGCCCTGTTACAGCGGCAGCGGCACGTGCGACTGAGACGGCGGGCCCGGACGGGTCCGCGCTGTCGGCCGTGCTCGGTACCGTGTTCTTGTGCCTCTCTCCGACCTCGTCCGGCTGCGGCAGGCCCGTGACCGGATGGACCGTGACTACGCGCAGCCGCTGGACGTCCCCGCGCTCGCGCGGGACGCCCTCATGTCGCCGGGGCACTTCTCGCGGAGCTTCCGGGCCGCCTATGGGGAGACGCCGTACAGCTATCTCATGACCCGCCGGATCGAGCGCGCGAAGGCGTTGCTGCGGCGCGGGGACCTGTCGGTGACGGAGGTCTGCATGGAGGTCGGGTGTACGTCGCTCGGCTCGTTCAGTTCGCGGTTCACCGAGCTGGTCGGCGAGAGCCCCAGCGCGTACCGGGCCCGCGACCACGCGGACGGGGCCGCGATCCCCGCCTGTGTCGCCAAGATCTGCACCCGGCCGGTCAGGAACGGCCCCGGCGGAGCGGGGCCCGCCTGATAGCGTCGCCCCCGCATGTGACCGGCGAGGACCCGAGGAGGTGAGACCCATCAACGCTGTATCAGGCTGGGTGCTCTCCCCCTTCGCGGCGGTGCGGTTCATCTGACGCGGGTGGTGCGTGTGGTGCGGTGTGGTGTCGGGAGTGCCCTCGGGCAGCCCGGTCCCGGTGGCGTTTGCCTCCCCCCGCGACCCTGACGTCACTGACGTCCCTGACAGCGTTTCGGCTTTTTCCCGAACACCGCTGAAAGGACCTTTCCCATGACCGACTCTTCTTCGTACGTCCCTTCGTACGTCCCCTCGTACTTCTCCGCGTACGACGGAACCCGTCTCGCCTACGACGTCCTCGGCGAGGGGCGCCCCCTGGTCTGTCTGCCCGGCGGGCCGCAGGACTCCGTGTATCTCGGTGACCTCGGCGGGGTCTCCGCCCACCGGCGGCTGATCCGGCTCGACCTGCGGGGCACCGGGCGTTCCGGGCTCCCCGACGACCTCGCGTCCTGCCGCTGCGACCGGCTCGTCGACGACGTGGAGGCGTTGCGCGGGCACCTCGGCCTCGACCGGATGGACCTGCTCGCACACAGCGGCGGCGCGAACCTGGCGCTGCGGTACGCGGGGCGTCACCCCGGACGCGTCGACAGGCTCGCGCTGATCACCCCGAGCGTCCGGGCCGTCGGCATCGGGATCACCGGGGACGACCGGCTCGCCACGGCGCGGCTGCGCGCCGGCGAGCCGTGGTTCCCCGCGGCGTACGCGGCCCTGCGCGAGGCCGTGGCCGGGCGGGCCACCGATGCGAGCTGGCAGGCCATCGCCCCCTTCTCGTACGGCCGTTGGGACGCGGTCGCCCGGCGGCATCAGGCGGCCGAGGCGGAGCAGATGAACGGCGACGTCGTGGCCGCGTTCGGTGCCGACGGGGCGTTCGATCCGCCCGCGACCCGCGCGGAACTCGCCCGCTTCGTACGGCCGGTGCTGCTGCTCACCGGGGAGGTCGATCCGGCGGCCCCGCCGCGCGCGATGAAGGAGCTCAACGGGCTCTTTCCGCAAGGGGAGTTGACCGTTCAGGCCGGGGCCGGGCACTTCCCGTGGCTCGACGACCCCGAGAGGTTCGTCGCGGTCGTGGCGGGGTTCCTGGAGTAGGTCCGGTCCGGTCGCCCGGTCACGTCGTCCGGTCAGGTCGCCCGGTCAGGTCGCCCGTGCCCTGGCCGCCAGCAGGACGACCAGGAGCGCCGGGGCGAGCAGGAGCGCGAAGGCCGCGGGGTAGCCGTAGCCGGACCCGTCCGCCGACGTGACGGCCGCGGTCGCGGTGAACAGGGCCGACGCGAGGGCCATCACCGTGACCTGGCCGAGGTTCTGGGTGGTCTGCATCGCGCTGCTCGCGTAGCCCTGGCGGTCCGGCGGGCTGTGCCCGAGGGAGAGGAGGGTGAGCGAGGGGGTCAGCAGGCCCATGCCGACGGCCGCCGCGGGCATGGCCGACGCGGCCGCGGCCGTGGCCAGGGCGTCCGGCCCCGGCAGGCCGGGCAGCGTGCCCAGGGCGTCCGGCACCGGCAGGCCCGGCAGCGTGCCCACCGCGGCCAGCGCCACGGCCGCCGCCAGGATCAGCGCGCCGACCACCACGAGGCGGTGCCGCGGCCACCCGGCGAGCAGATGCCCCTGCACCCAGGACGCCGCCGCCCAGGCCACCGCGGCCCCGGTGAAGGCGAGGCCGGTCACCAGCGGTGCCACGTGCCGTTCCGTGACGAGGTACAGCGGCACGAACGCCTCCAGCGTGAAGAACGCGCCGGAGGCCAGGCCGCGCAGCAGCACCGACGCGGGCAGGCCGCGCGCCGCACGCCAGGTGCCCGGCGGCAGCAGCCGCGCCGCGAACACCCCGAGCATCGCGAACCCGCCCGCCCCGCACAGGAGATGGCGGACATCCCAGCCGGACGCGGCGTACTGCCCGAGCGCCGCGCCCACGCTCACCACCACGGCGACGAGCAGCCCGGGCCGCGCCCGCGCCTCTCCCCGCTCTCCCCGCCGACCGGCCTGCGCGTACGCCCCCGCAGCCGCGCCCCCGCGCAACAGCACCACCACGCCCACGGCCGGGAGCACCGTCACCGCCGCGAGCCCGTAGAACACGGCCCGCCACGACCACACGTCCGCCACCAGGCCCGCGAGCGGCGGGCCCGCGAGGGACGGGATGATCCAGCAGGTGCTCATCAGGGAGAGGGCGCGCGGTCGCAGGCGGTCGGGGTAGGTCTGGGCGACGGCCGTGTTGACCGCCACCGCGATCATTCCGGCGGCCAGGCCGTCCAGGAAGCGGCCCGCGGCCAGTTGCCAGACGGAGGTGCTGGCCGCCGAGATCAGCAGCGTGGCCACGGCGAGCGCGACGCCCGCGGCGAGCGGCCTGCGCGCGCCCGCCCGGTCCGCCCAGTCGCCGCCGACCACCCCGCCCAGCAGGCTCGCGGCCACGAAGCAGCCCGCCACCAGCGGGTAGAGCGCCACCCCGTCCAGGTCCCGCGCGGCCACCGGCAGGGTGGGCACGACCGCGAGCGCGGCGAAGCCGGTCAGGAACATCACCGCGGCGATGGCGGTGGTGGCCGCCAGGTACGGGCGGGAGTACAGCCCTTCCCGTGACAGCCCCTCCCCTGGGGATGCGGGCTCCCCCGCTTCGGACCGCGTCGGCTCCTGCGCTTCGAGGTGATCAGTCACGGGCGCTCAAGCTAGAGGGGCCTTCCCCTGCCCGCCACCTGATTTCGGCGCCTCGTCCGTACCGCCGCCTACAGGGCCCGGCGCAGGGCGTCGACGATCCTGCGGGTGTCGGACTCGGTCGTACGCCAGTTGCTGAACGCCGCCCGCAGCGCGGGGAGTCCGGCGTACACGGTGGGGGTGAGGAAGACCTCGTCGGCGACCGCGTCGGCGAGGGCCGCGAGGCGTTCGGCGGTGGGTTCCTCGGTGAAGGTGAAGCAGACGACGTTCAGCCGGACCGGCGCGAGCAGCCGCAGTCCCGGCAGTTCCTCGACGGCCTCGCCCAGCGCGCGGGCGCAGGACACGCAGCGTTCGACGATCTCGCGGTGGCCGTCCCTGCCGTAGGCGCGCAGCGTGAACCAGGCCGCGAGCGCCCGCAGCCGACGGGAGTTCTCCGGGGTGAGGTGGACGAAGTCGGGGTTCTCGCCGAGCGGGCCGAGGTAGGCGGCGGCGTTCTGGAAGACGCGTGCCTGCAGGTCGCGTCGCCGGGTGAACTGGACGGCGCTGTCGTACGGCACGTTCAGCCACTTGTGCAGGTCGACGCAGACGGAGTCGGCGAGTTCGAGCCCGTCGACCAGGTGGGCGTGGTCGGGCGAGAGCGCGGCGAAGGCGCCGAACGCGGCGTCCACGTGCAGCCAGAAGTCGTACCGCTCGCGCAGTGCGGCGACGGCCCGCAGGTCGTCGAAGTCGACGGTGTTGACGGTGCCCGCGTTGGCGACGACCACGCAGGGCCCGTCCGCCGCGCGCAGCGCCTCTTCGAGTGCCGCGAGGTCGACGGCCTCGCGGTCCGGCAGGGTCGCCACCGGGACCAGGGCGCCGCGGCCGACGCCGAGGATCGAAAGGCCCTTGGCGATGCTGGAGTGCGGGCTGCCGGAGAGGACCCGCACCCGGCCGAGCGCGCCGACCCCCGCGTCGGCCACGCTCACCCCGAGCCGCTCCCCCAGCCACTCCCTGGCGACGGCGAGACCGACGGTGTTGGACATGGTGGCGCCGCTGACGAAGGTCCCTTCGTGCGCGTCCGAGAGGCCGAAGAAGCCGCGCAGCCACGCCACGGTCTCGTGCTCCAGGTGCTGGCCCGCGGCGTCCAGGGAGGAGTTGGGGCTCTGGTCCACGGTCGAGGTCAGCCAGTCCCCGGCGAGCGCGGCGGGCGTGACGCCGCCGGTCACGAAGCCCAGGTAGCGCGGGCCCGCGCTGGCGGAGAGGCCGGGCTCCCAGCGGGCGGTGAACTCGTCGAGCGCCGCCTGGAATCCGGCGCCGTGCTCGGGCGGTTCGGCGGCCTCCGGTTCCTTCTGGGCGGGGCGGACCGGCTGTTCGTCGAGTCCGTCGAGGAGCACGCCGGCGCGGTGCCGCGTGGCGTCGAGGAGCTGGGGAAGCCGGTCGAGGTCGGCGGCGAGCCGGGGATGCATGGCGGACTCCGTCCATCGGGTACGGGGTCACGCTAGGCGGGCCCGCACCGGCCGCACCTGGTCCAATCCTGGGCAACTGGACCAGGTCTCGGCGACACTTGCCGTATGCGCATGGGAGACGAACAGCTGGCCAGGGCGTTGGGCGAGTGGCGCAGGGACGGTGAGCCGCTGATCGCCGCGCTCGCCGGTGCCGTACGCGACGCCGTGCTCGACGGCCGGCTGCGCACCGGCACCGCGCTGCCCGCGGAACGCCGGCTGGCGGCCGCGCTCGGCGTCAGCCGCGGCACGGTCACCGCGGCGCTCGCCCGGCTGCGCGACGACGGCTGGGTCGACACCCGGCACGGCAGCGCGAGCACGCTCCGGCTGCCCACGTCGTCGTACGAGAACACGGGCCACGAGACGTACGCCCCGCTCTCCGCGACGGGCCGCACCGGCCCCATCGACCTGCGCCGTGCCGTGCCCGCGGCGCCCCAGGACGCCTACCGGGCCGCGACGCTGCGGGCCGTGGAGCGGGCCGGTCTGCTGCTCGCCGAGGACGGGGAGCCGGGCGCGGGACTGCCCGAGCTGCGGGCCCTGATCGCCGGGCGGCACACGCGCGAGGGGCTGCCCACCCGGCCGGAGCAGATCCTCGTCACGTCCGGGGCGCGGTCCGCGTTCGCCCTGCTCTGCGCCGAGTCGAGGCCGCGCGTCGCCGCCGTCGAGGTGCCCACCTACCTCGACGCGCTGCACGTGCTGCGCGGCGCGGGCGCGCGCCTGACCGGCTGCCGTGTCACCACCGACGGCTGGGACCCCGACCAGCTCGACGCCGCGTTCACCGCGGCGCGCGGCCAACTCGCCTATCTCGTACCGGACTTCCAGAGCCCGACCGGCGCCCTGATGGACGCGGGCACCCGCAGGACCGTCGCCGAACTCGCCGCCCGGCACGAGGTCACCGTCGTCGCGGACGAGACCATGCGGGAACTGGACCTGCGCGACGAGCCGCGCCCGCTGCCCCGGATCCGGCGTGCCGTGCTCATCGGCTCGCTCAGCAAGACCGTGTGGGGCGGGCTGCGCGTCGGCTGGATCCGCGGGCCCGCGTCCCTCGTCGGCGCGCTGCGCCGCAATCCGCTGTGCGCGCCGCTGGCCGCCGCGCCGATGCAGCAGCTGATCGCCGTCGAACTCCTCGCCGACGCGGCGGCGCTGCTGCGCTTCCGCCGGGCCGAACTGCGCGCCCAGCGCGACCACTTGAGCGGCCTGCTCGCCGGGGACGGCCGCTGGGACTTCACGGTGCCGGACGGCGGGCTCGCGCTCTGGCTGCGGCTCTCGGGCACCCGGGCCGACACCGTCGTCGAACGGGTCCGCGCGGCGGGCCTCGGCCTCACCGCGGGACCCCGCTTCGCGCCGGACGCCACGCTCACCCACCATCTGCGGGTGCCGTACACACCGGCGCCCGCGGTCCTCGACCGCGTGGCGGCGGCGCTCGGCGGGGCGGTGTGAGGGCCTAGCGGGCCAGGCTCAGGGGCGGGTAGTCGGTGTACCCGTCGGCCCCGCCCACATACATCAGGCCCTTGTCCCGGAGCGGATTGAGCGGGGCGCCGACGCGCATCCGCTCGACCAGGTCGGGGTTGGCGAGGAAGGCGCGGCCCAGCGAGATCAGGTCGGCGCCCGCCGCGAGCAGCCGCTCGCCCGCGCTCCTGCCGCCGTCGGCGGGCAGCGGGCCGCCCCAGCCGAGCACCGGGTTGGCGATCAGGGCACCGGGCCAGTTCGCGCGGATCTCCCGGAAGAGCGCCGTGTCGGGGTCGGCGAACACCACGTGCAGGTAGGCGAGTTCACCGATCTCCGCGAGGGCGCCGACGAGCACCGGGTAGATGTCCTCGGTGTCGCCCTCCTCGATGCCGTTGACGGTGATGCCGGGCGCGATGCGCACGCCGACCCGCTCGGGGCCGATCGCCTCGGCGACGGCGCGCACCACCTCCACGACGAACCGGACGCGGTGGGCGACCGGGCCTCCGTAGGCGTCGGTGCGCTGGTTGGTGTTCTTCGCGAGGAACTGCTGGAGGAGGTAGCCGTTGGCCGCGTGCACCTCCACGCCCTCGAACCCGGCGTCGATCGCGCGACGGGCGGCGGCCGCGAAGTCCGCGACGGTGCCGTGGATCTCGTCGAGGGTCATCTCCTGCGGTACGACGGCCGGTTGGTGCCCGCTGGGCGTGTGGATGGTGTCCGGCAGCGCCACCGGCGACGGCGCGACCGGGGTGCGGCCGCTGTTGTCCGGATGCCCGACCCGCCCGCCGTGCTGCAACTGGAGGAACATCCGCCCGCCCGCGTCCCGCACCGCGTCGGTGACCCGCCGCCAGCCCGCCACATGCGCGTCGTTGTGGATGGCGGTGATGTTGGCGTACGTCTGCCCGACGGCGTTCGGCGTGGCGGCCTCGGCGACGATCAGGCCCGCGGTGGCGCGCTGGGCGTAGTAGGTCGCCATGACGGGCAGCGGGACGCCGTCGGCGGAGGCGCGGTTGCGTGTCATGGGGGCCATGACGAGACGGTTGGGGAGGCTCAGCCCGCCGAGGCGGGCGGGGTGCAGGAGGGGGGAGGCAGCGGGGGACTCTGCGGCGGCGATGGCGGTGGGGACGGTGGTGACGGCGGTGGCGGTGGCGGTGGTCATGATCGGTGCTCCCTGTCGCGTTCTCTCGCCGCGTGGTTCCGTCGGCTGCTGACAGGGACGACTGTGCCGCGGGGCGCTTCGGGGGTACTGATGGTCGGCTGACGGCACGGCTGACGACGCGGCTGACGGCACGGTCAAGCCGCGCGGCGGCTGAAGAAGGCCCGCCGGTAGTCCCCCGGCGACACCCCGACCTGCTTGAGGAAGTGGTGGCGGAGGTTGTTCGCCGTGCCGAGGCCGCTGAGCTCGCCGATCCGCTCGACCGGCAGGTCCGTGGATTCGAGGAGGCCTTGGGCCCGCACGAGCCGCTGGTTCAGGAGCCACTGGAGCGGCGTCGTGCCGGTGGCGGCCTGGATGCGGCGGTAGAGCGTGCGCGGGCTCATCGCGGCGCGGCGCGCCAGGTCGTCGACGGTCAGCGGCCGGTCCAGGTGCGCACGGGCCCATGCGAGTACGGGTCCCAGGCCCTCGTCGTCGGTCGCGGGCACCGACAGGTCGACGAACTGCGCCTGTCCGCCCGGGCGGTGGGCGGGCACCACCATCCGCCGGGCCAGCTGGTTCGCGACGTGCGCGCCGAGGTCCCTGCGGACCAGGTGCAGACAGAGGTCGAGCCCCGCGGTGAGGCCCGCGCTGGTGAGGACGTCGCCGTCGTCGACGTACAGGACCGAGTCGTCGACCGTCACCTCGGGGTAGCGGGCGGCGAGTTGGGCGGTGTGCATCCAGTGCGCGGTGGCACGGCGGCCGTCGAGGAGCCCGGCCTCGGCGAGCGCGAAGGCGCCGGTGCACAGCGACACCATGCGGGAGCCCGCCTCGTGGGCGCGGCGCAGGGCGTCGGCGAGGCCGGGCGGCAGCGGCTCGCCCTCCTCGACGCAGGGGTCGGGCACCGACGTCACGACGACGGTGTCGGCCCCGACGAGACCGTCCAGGCCGTACGGGGTGCGCAGGGAGATGCCGACACCACCACCGACGCCCCCCGGCCCACCCGAATCCGCCGCACCCGGCGCCTCCGCCGCATCCACCGAGCACAGCCGCATGTCGTACCAGTGCTCCGAGAGATCCGGCTGCGGTTTGCCGAACACCGTGAGAGGGATGCTCAGTTCGTACAGCTCCCAGGTCGGGAGCCCGATCTCCTCGGTGACGACCACCGCGACGGTTCCAGCGCTCATGCCCCGAGCGTACGAGCGGCGAACCGCCCGGCGAGGCGTGGCGGGATTTTGGTGATCACCGTCACTGCTGTCACTGTCCCGCGTCCGCGCGCCCTGCGAGCGTTCTCCTCATGAACGCGGACACCAACCCGAACACGCACACCAACCCGAGCACGCACACCGACCTCACCCCCGTGACCGTCATCGGCCTCGGCAACATGGGCGCCGCCCTGGCCGCCGCCCTCCTCGACCGCGGCCACCCCACCACCGTCTGGAACCGCACACCGCAGAAGGCGAAGGCCCTGGTCGAGCGGGGCGCACGGCTCGCCGGCAGTCCCGCAGACGCGGTCGCCGCGAGCCCCCTCGTCCTCGCCTGCGTCCTGGACGACGACGCCCTGCGCACGGTCCTCGACCCGCTCGCGGAGTCGGGCGCCCTGACGGGCAAGTCCCTGATCAACCTCACCTCCAACTCCCCGGAGGGCGCGAACGCGATGTCCGCGTGGGCGGGTTCGCACGGTCTCGGCTATCTGGACGGCGGCATCATGACGACGCCCGAGGGCGTCGGCAACCCGGAGATGATGTTCCTCTACGGCGGTTCGGCCGAGGTCTTCGCGACGTACCGCCCGGTGCTCGCCGCGCTCGGCGAACCCATCCACCTGGGCACGGAGGCGGGCCTCGCCTCGCTCTACGACACGGCACTCCTCGGCCTGATGTGGGCGACGTTCACCGGCTGGCTGCACGGCACGGCCGTGACGGGCGCCGACGGGACGAGCGCCACGGACTTCACCGCCGTCGCGCTGCGCTGGCTGAACGGCGCCGTCGCCGGATTCATCACCCGGTACGCGGGCCAGGTGGACGCCGGCCGCTATCCGGGCGACGACGCCACCGTCGACGTACAGATCGCGACGATCGACCACCTCATCCACGCGGCGGCGGACCGCGGCGTGGACAACGCGCTGCCGGAACTCCTCAAGGCCACCATGCGGCGGGCCTCGGCCGCGGGGCACGGCGGTGACAGCTACGCGAGCGTGATCGAGGTGCTCCGCGGCACCGCCCAAGGCCAGGGACAAGCCAATTTCGGCCGATAGTGGCCATTTTCGTGTGACCGTTCTGCAACAGCCGCCCCATTGGGGCGGCCCCGCGGACAGGATGAGGCGTCAGCACTCTGTCGTTCGGGAGAAGCCAGATGAACCGGCCACTGCGCCACATAGCCGTCTTCTGCGGGGTCCTCACGCTCGCGCTGCTGCTGCGCGCGACCTGGGTCCAGTTCGCCGAGAACGACGAGCTGTCGAACCACAAGAACAACCGCCGCGTGCAGATCGAGGCCTTCTCCCACCCGCGCGGCGACATCATCGTCGGCGGCAAGTCCATCACCGGCTCGAAGGAGACACCGGGCTCCGACTTCAAGTACAAGCGGGTCTTCAAGGAAGGCCCGATGTACGCGCCGATCACGGGCTACTTCTCGCAGGCCCAGGGCAGCACCTTCCTGGAGGGCGTCCACAACAGCATCCTCAGCGGCAATGACGACCGGCTCTTCATCAAGCGCACCCTGGACATGCTGACCGGCAAGAAGCAGCAGGGCGGCGACGTCGTCACGACCATCGACCCCAAGGCGCAGAAGGCCGCCTACCAGGGCCTCGTGGACCTCGACGCCAAGGGCGCGGTGGTCGCGCTCGACCCCCGCACCGGGAAGATCCTCGCTCTGGCGAGCACTCCTTCGTACGACCCCTCGGTCTTCGCCGGCATCTCGGAGGCCGAGGGCAAGAAGTTCGCCGAGCTCGGCAAGCGCAAGGACAAGCCGCTGAACAACCGGGCGCTGCGCGAGATCTACCCGCCCGGCTCCACCTTCAAGATCCTCACCGCGGCCGCCGCCCTCGAACACGGCGTGGTGACCGACGTGAACGAGCCGACCGGCGCCAGGGCCCCGTACAAGCTGCCGCTCAGCTCGACCATGATCGGCAACGACGTGCCCAACTCCCAGTGCGACAAGGTCTCGATGAAGACCGGCATGCAGTGGTCCTGCAACAACGTCTTCCTCGACGTCGCGCTCAAGGTCGGCAAGGACAGGATGCGCGAGACCGCGGAGAAGTTCGGCTTCAACGAAGAGCAGTTCGTCCCCGTGCGCGCCGTCGCCAGCAGCTACCCCAAGGACCTCGACAAGCCGCAGACCGCGCTGACCGGCATGGGCCAGGGCAGCCTGACCAGCACCCCGCTGCAGATGGCGATGGTCACCGCGGGCATCGCCAACGACGGCAAGGTCATGAAGCCCTACATGGTCGAGGAGCTGCGCGGCCCCGACCTCTCGACGATCGAGAAGGCCTCCCCCGACACCCTGAACCAGGCGGTCTCCGGGAAGACCGCGCAGACGGTGCAGGACATGATGGAGAACACCGTCGAGAACGGCACCGCGAACAAGGCGCGGATCGACGGCGTCACCGTCGGCGGCAAGACGGGCACCGCGCAGCACGGCGCGAACGTCAACGACGAGCGCCCGTACGCCTGGTTCGTCTCCTACGCCAAGAACAAGGACGGCTCCTCGCCCGTCGCGGTCGCCGTCTTCGTCGACCCCTCCGACATGAACATCGCCCGCGAGGAGATCGCGGGCGGCAAGCTGGGGGCGCCGATCGCGAAGGCGGTCATGGAGGCGGTCATAGAGCGCTGAGCGCCCCGTAGGGGCGCGGGGAACGGCGCGGCCAGCCCCCACCGGCCCGCAGGTTCAGAACCGCACTACCAGCGGAGCGCTCAGTCACCGGCCCACGGCAACGGCTGGCTGTGCAGCACATCAAGGCGTGACACCGCCCGGGTCAGCACCACGTACAACCGGTTGAGCCCGCGCAGCTCCCCCTCCGCGATCGCCGCGGGTTCGACGGCGACGACATGGTCGTACTCCAGGCCCTTGGCGACGGAGGCGGGCAGCACCGTCACGCGCGCGCCCGGCTCGTCGGGGTCCGCGGCCTCGATGCCCGCGTCGGCCAGTGCGGCACGCAGCTCCCCGACATGGCCGTCGGCAGCAATGACCCCGACGGACCCCTCCCTGCGGAGCGCGCCCCGCACGGCGTCGACGGCGGCGGCCACCACGTCCGGCACCTCCCGCACCGCCAACTCCCCGTCCGCGCGCAGCGACCGGGCGGGCGGCACCGCCACGTCGAGCTGCCCGAGCAGCCGGTTGGCGAGCCCCACGACCGCCCGCGGCACCCGGAACCCGGTGGTCAGCGGGGTCACGGAGGCATCCGGCTTGCCCAGGTGCGCCAGGAGTTCGGGCCAGCTGCGGGCGGCCCACGGCGTCGTGCCCTGCGCGAGATCACCGAGCACGGTCAGCGAACCGAAGTCCGCGCGCCGTGCGATCACCCGGCACTCCATGGGCGAGAGATCCTGCGCCTCGTCGACGACGATGTGCCCGTATCCGGCGGGCCGTTCGAGCAGCCCCTCGATCTCATCCATCAGCACGAGATCGGCGTCGGACCACTTCGCCGACTTGTACGAGCGGGGCGCCCTGTCCCACAGGATCGCGGCCTGCTCCCCCGCGCTCAGCACCCCGTCGGCCGCGGCGGCGAGCGCGGCACCGTCCGAGAGCAGCCCGGCGAGCAGCTCGTCCGCCCGGACCCTCGGCCAGCTCGCGTCCACGAAGGCGCTCACGGAACGGGCCCGCGACACCTTCTGCACCCAGGTGTTGTTCCTGACCCCCGAACGCCGCTCGGCCTGCTCCTGGACGGCCCGCACGGCCCGCGTCCGCACCCGCTCGCGCCCGATGGCGTACGGCGGTTCCTCGGCCCGCACCCCTTCGACGATGCGCTCCAGGACATCCAGCGGAAGCCGCCACCGGTACGACCCCTCGGGCACCGCGACCGGTTCGACGGGCGCCACCACGCGCGCGTACAGCGCGCGCCGCAGCACCTCCGCCATCCGCACGTCGTGCTTGACGACGGCCGCGGCCCCGGTGTCCTCGGCCCGCACCGGATGCCGCCCGATCTCGTCCCGCACGGTGGACTGCCGCACCCCGGTCTCACCGAGCGAGGGCAGCACCTCGGCGATGTAGCGCAGGAAGGTGCGGTTGGGGCCGAGGACGAGCAGCCCGGCACGCTGCACGCGCTGCGGGTACGTGTAGAGCAGATACGCGGCCCGGTGCAGGCCGACGGCGGTCTTGCCGGTGCCCGGCGCGCCCTGCACACAGACGGAGGCGGCGAGTTCACCGCGTACGAGATCGTCCTGCTCGGGCTGGATGGTGGCGGCGATGTCCCGCATCGGGCCCACTCGCGGCCGCTCGATCTCCCCGGCGAGGATGCGGCTCCCGGCGCTGTCCACGCCGGAGGTGAGGTGCTCGTCCTCCAGTCCTGTCAGATCGGCGGAATCCCCTTTGCTGCCGGGCGCCCAGCCGAACCGGCGGCGCACCGCGACGCCCTGCGGATCGCGGGCCCCCGCCTGGTAGAAGGCGCGGGACACGGGCGCCCGCCAGTCGACGACCAGGGGCGGGGCCGAGGGATGCTCGGTGATGCGCAGACGGCCGATGTGGTACCGCTGCGCGCGGTGGTCACCGGCCTCGTCCCCCGCGGGCCCGTCCCCGGCGAAGTCGAGCCGTCCGAAGAACAGCGGCGCCTCGGGAAGCTCCCGCATGGCCTTGGCCCGGCTCCTGAACTGATAGCCGAGCACCTCCGCGTCGGCGCCGGAGGCGGAGACGTCCGCTCCGACGACGACCTGTTCCTGGGCGCCTTCGACCATGGCGGCGAGGGCGGCGCGGCAGGCGTCGTGATAGCTGCGTTCCTGGGCGAGGTCTTCGGGCGTCGTCGTCATACGACCGAGAATAATGTAACCGAGTTAAATTTGTAACCAGGTTTCACCCGCGGGGTACACTTCCCCCATGACCAGCAGCGGCGGCAAGACGAAGCAGACCGGGACCACCGGCGGCCTGCGCGAACGCAAGAAGCAGCAGACGTACGAGACGGTCTCCGAGTTGGCGATCGCCCTCTTCCTGGAGAAGGGCTTCGAGAAGGTCTCCGTCGCCGAGGTGGCGGCCGCGGCGGACATCTCCAAGCCGACCCTCTTCCGCTACTTCGCGACCAAAGAGGACCTCGTACTGCACCGCTTCGCCGACCACGAGGACGAGCCGGCCCGCGTCGTCACCGCCCGCGCCGCCGGGCACTCCGCCCTGGACGCCCTGGAACACCACTTCCTCGACGGCCTGACCCGCCGCGACCCGGTCACCGGCCTCAACGACGCGGACGGCGTCCTGGCCTTCCACCGGCTCCTCTACGGCACCCCCTCCCTGGTCGCCCGCCTGTACGGCTACCAGGACCGCTCCGAACAGGCCCTGGCCGCCGCCCTGTCGAACGCCCACGGCGGCACCCCCCTGGAGGCCCGCATCGCCGCGGCCCAGATCGTCGCCGTCCAGCGGATCCTCGCCGGGGAGAACTGGCGCCGGATCACGGCGGGCGAATCCGCGGCCGAGGCCGCCCCGGACGCGGCGAAGGCGGCGGCCGAGGCATTCACCCAACTCCGGACGGGCCTGCGGCGCTACGCGTGACCCCGCCCCGCGCCCGCCCGTCTCACCAGGCAGCGGCGGGCGGCTCGTCGAGCAGCCGGATCAGCGGCCCCATCGCGCGGACGACCGCCTCGGCCCCCGCGGCCCGCAGCGACTCGACCTTGTCGGCGTCGCGCGCGTACCCGACGAAGCGGACCTTCGCCTCCCGCGCGGCGACGAGGTCGGCCACCGTGTCGCCGATCATCACCGCGTCACCGGGCTCCGCGTCGAGCCCGCGCAGCGCCCGCAGCAGCGGATCGGGGTCCGGCTTGAGCCGGTCCGACTCCCGCGTACGCCCATAGATGTGCGGCCCGAACGCGTCGGTCAGGCCGTGCCGGTGGAGGTAGGAGGCCACGGCGCGCGGGGAGTTGTTGGTGACGACGGCGATCCGGCAGCCCCGCGCCCACAGCTCACGGATGAACCGGTGGGCGCCCCGGGTGGCCGGGGCCCGCTGCGCGGCAAGGACCTCGCCGTCCGTCAGGAGCGCCTCGAGCGCCGCCACCTCGTCGCTGCCCGGCTGCCGCCGCGCGGCCTCCCGCAGCACGTCGTAGAGGTCCGTGGACCGCTGCTCCACGGCGCCGATCATGTCGTGGACGCCACGCGCGCGGGCCCGCTCCCAGAGCTCGTCGTCATCGGGCCGCGACGCACCCCCCGGAAACAGCCGGCAGATGGGCCCGTCGAAGTCGAACAGCACACAGCTTCCGGCAGGGTCGGCCAACATCCGCTGCACTTCGGCGAGTTCGCCGACCTCGGACTCCCCGTCCACCGGGTCGGGCATCCGTTCGCCCGGCCCCCCGTACGTCTCGTCCTCCACCACTCCCCATTCGCCGAAGACCCCGCCGTCCCGGCCGTGCCGCGCGTCGTCCGCCACGCGGCGCGCCTCCTCCTGCGCGCGGCCGTACGGCCCGTCGTACCAGTCGCGCAACGCCCGTTCCGCGCGACCCTCGTCGGGTACTTCCTTCAGCTTCAGGGGTTCGGCCGCGCGCCGCAACGCCCGGCAGACGCGCCATGCCGCGTGGGCGAACTCCTCGCCGGCCGGTTCTTCGGGCAGCGCGAGCAGGTCGAGGGCCGCCCGCATGACGTCGGGGAAGACCGACTGGGCGTACTCGAACTCCACATAGACGGGCAGGTCGTCGGCCATGCCCTCCGTCATGTCGGCGTGGCCCGCGCGCTCCATCTCCTCGGCCCAGAACTGCCGCATCCGGGCCTCCTCGTCCTTCTCGTAGTCCATGCGTACGAGATGGGTGGCGAGGTCGTGCAACGCGTCGCCGTACATCGCCAACTCCCAGTCGATCACCGCGAGTTGCTTGCGGTCGACGACGACGTTGGCCCGGTGGACGTCGGTGTGCAGCAGGCAGAAGGGCCGCGGGGTGAGCGGCGGGCGGCCCGGGTCGTCCCTGAAGGCCGTCATGGCGTCGGCACGGATGCCCACCGCCTCGAAGAGGTCGCCGAAGCGCCATCGGTTCGGGCGGTGCACCCGGTCCTCGGTGAAGCCGATCAGCCAGTCGAGGAACCGCTGGCTCTGCCCCGGCTCGGGCCAGCCCGCGGGCCTGGGCGGCAGCTCCTCCTCCGGCACCGCGGCCGTCCTGGCGAAGAACTCGGCGAAGGACCGCAGCAGCGGATCGCCGACGGGCCCGACGGGCACCAGCTCGGAGAGCACCCGCCCCGCACGGTAGGAGTGCAGCGACCAGTCGCCGAAGTCCCGGAAGCAGCGCGGGACTTCCTTGAGGTGGCGGCTCACCGCCGCGAGCAGTTCGGTCTCGCTGGGCCAGATGCGCGGCACCACCTCCACCGCGTCGCGCGGCATCCGGCACTTGACCCGGGCCCGGAACGGCATCGTGCGCAGCAGCAGGGCGAGGCTCCAGCCGAGCGGCACGACGTAGTTGATGTTGTGGTACCCGGCCACGACCTCACGGTCGGGGCGGTCCCTGTGCGCGTCGGCGAGGCGTCTGATCAGCGACTCGCGGCGACCGCTCTTCGGCGCCTCGTGGGGGGATCGAGGCGGAGGTGACGGCATGAGGGCAGAGGGTAGCCCGTGCACGGAACCGTTTATGCCAGTTGCCGCATTGTGGACAGCGGCGCGGCGTTTGCTGGCTCAGCCTGCTCCTTTACGGGGCCTTCGTGTCGCCCACGGCGTATACAACCCTGAGGAGCGGCTCCAGGGAGGAGACGAGATGCGCGGCACCGGCCGCGCGCAGCCGCCGTGCTTTGCGTTCGTTACGCGCGTAGCCGAGGAAGCGCACTCCGGCCTGCCGCGCGGCCACGTAGTCGGAGGGCGCGTCGCCGATCATCAGGGTGCTCTTCGGGTCGGCGCCCATGGCGCTCAGGGCGCGCAGGACGCAGTGCGGGTCGGGCTTGAGCAGACGGAGGTCCTGGGTGCGGCCGTAGATGTGCGGGGTGAAGCACTCCGCGATGCCGCGCGAGGTGAGGTAACGGGCCACCGCACGCGGGGAGTTGTTCGTGGTGATGGCGAGCCGGGCGCCGACGGCCGTCCAGGTGCGGATCAGCGGGTCGACGTACGCGGTCGGCCAGGCGGACGCCACGGCGTTCACCTCCTGCTGGGTGAGGCGCTCCTCCAGTTCGGCGACCAGATCGCTGCCAGGGCGGCGGCGGTCGACGGCGCGCAGCACGATGTAGGGGTCGGGCTCCTCGTCGAGTCCGCCGGTGAGCAGGCCGCGCAGGCCCCGCTCCGCCAGCCACTGGACCTGGTCCTCCGCGACCGTCTTCGCCGCGTGCCCGGCGAAGAGGTCACAGATGGGGCCGTCGAAGTCGAACAGCACGAAGCGGACAGAATCGATCAGAGACCGAAGGTTCTCGGTCTCTTCATCGACTGCCTTGGACCTTGCCGCGTCAGACTGCGTCGAATCAGAAGTCACCTAAGAGAGTGTCAGGTCCATGGTGATGGTTTCCCAGAGTGCGTCGAACCACTTCTGCGACTCGTCGACGAACATGGTGTCGCGCGAGGCCGCCTCCCCCTTCCGCGCGAAGGAGAAGAGCGGCACCTTGATGCCGCCCGCGTCGTACTTGAACGACCCACGGCTCGGTCCGCCGTCCTCCAGATCCACGGTCTGCCGCTCCAGCGTGTAGTACGCGAACAGCGCCTCGGCCCCGTTCAGCAGATACAGCTTGATCGGCGTCGTGAACGGCAGGGCACGGAAGGCGACATGGACGTCGATGCCGTGCGACTGCCGCAGGGCACGGAGGTTGTGGCGGAGCACCTGCCCCTGCGTGTTGCGCTGGTTGAGCCAGTGCTCGTGGAGCCGCTCCCGGCCCTCCGCGTCCCCCTCCACCGGCACCGGGAACGCCAGATCGATCTCGCTGCTCGGCAGCAGGACCCGCAGATGGATGGATTCGGGACTGAGCTCTCCCGCGTGGATGAGCTTCAGCGGCTCCCCGATGGCGACCATCAGGGTCTGCGCGGTGTACGACACCACGTCGATCCGCACATGGGGCTTCGTGAACGCCTCGGTGAGGCGCGGCGTGAGCGCGACCATCGAGGGCTGCGGCCCCTCGCTCACGGTCGTCTCCGTGACCGCCGCCGCCACCCGCGGCGGGCTTCCCTTGCTGACGTTGGAGAGCAGGCCTTCGCCCTGCAGTGCCTTCATCGCCTGGCGTACGGTGCCGCGTTCGACGCCGAACTCCTCGGCCAGTTCGGCCTGGGTCGGCAGGCGGTCTCCCGCTTTGAGTTCGCCCGCCCGGATGCGGTCGCGGAGGGTGTCGGCGATGTCCTGGGGTGAGAGTTTTCTGCTGCCGTTCACTGCCACGTTCTCCTCGGTCACGACCAGACGATACAACTGACCGCCATCTCTGGGCAGTTGAAGGGAAGTTGTTTATAGGGTCCGACCAAGTGGGGACAACTCAAGCAGAGTTGGTTGCCAACTGACTCAAGATGGCAAAAGGAGGAACCACCATGCCCGTCATAGCCCTCCTCGCAGCCGTGGTCGCCGTCTCCGTCGAACAGCTCGTCCAGTGGAAGTACGGCCCGATGGGCATCATCGGTCTCCTTTTGCTGACCGTCGGCGTCAAGGCGAAGAACCCCACGTGCAGTTCCATCGGTGCCGTAGTCCTCGCCCTGATGATGACAGGACCCGCGATCTGACCAAGCCGGCGGCCGGGGCGTTCGATGTCCGACCTAGCCCGCCGCCAGCTCCAGGTCCTGACTGATCGTATTCCAGAGGGCGTTGAACCACAGATGGGACTGTTCGACGAACGTCGTGTCCCGCAGCCCGTCCCCCTGCTTGAACGGGAAGAGCATCGACTGTGTGCCCTGCGCGTCGTACATCTCCAGGGACTCCTGGCCGATCTCCTCGTCCCGCTTGGTGAGCGTGTAGTAGGCGAAGAGCGCCTCCGCGCCGTTGATCAGGTACAGCTTCACGGGCGGCGTGAACGGCAGCGCCCGGAACTGCACGGACACATCGATCCCGTGCGAGGTGCGCAGCGCGAGGAGGTTGTGCCGCAGGACCTGCCCCTGCGCGTTGCGCTGGTCGAGCCAGCGCCGGTGCACCTGGCCCTCCTCGTCGTCCCCGCCGTCGACCGGCGCCGGGAAGGCGAGGTCGATGTCGCGGCTCGGCAGGAGCACCCGGACGTCGACCTTGGCCGGTTTCCGCTGTCCGGCGTGGATCTGCCGCAGCGGTTCGCCGATCGCCATGGTGAGGGAGATGGAGGTGAGGCAGAGCGCGTCTATCTCCACGTGCGGCGCCTCGAAGGCGGCGGCGATGCGCGGGGCGAGCCCGACCATCGTGGGCTGCGGCCGCACCGCGCCGGGGCCCGCGAGCGTGCGCTCGGACACCTCGGCGACCGTGGCGGGGCTGCCCTTGGACACATTGGCGAGGAGATGCTCGCGGTGCAGGATGCGCAGCGCCTCCCGCACGGCGCCGCGCTCCACACCGAACTCGTCGGCCAGTTCGGCCTGCGTGGGCATGCGTTGTCCCGGCCGCAGCGAACCGGACCTGATCCGGTCGCGCAGCACGTCGGCCACTTCGCGGTGGGACCTCTGGGGCCTCTTCCGCCCATTGACTGAGGCATGTTCCGGGTTCACAACCAAACGGTACAACTTCGCGCCATCTTTGGGGAGTTGCAGGGAAGGTGGTTATGAGTCGTCCCTCAGCGGAGATAAGTCAGTTGAAGTTGGTAGCCAACTTTGGCGACATGGTCCGACCCCTCCGGGGTTGGCCACCAGCCATCGCCCACCGACGCGAAGCACCCGCGGAGGCAGGCCAGTTGGTCACCGGCTGAACGGGGTCCGTCACCCCGATCCCGAAGGAGGGAACGTCATGCCGCTCATCGCCATCGTCGTCGCCGCCCTCGCCATCGGATTCGAGCAGCTCATCCAGTGGAAGTACGGACCGCTCGGCATCGTCGCCTTCGTCCTGCTCACCGTGGGCATCAAGGCCAAGAACACCAAGCTCAGCGGGGTCGGGGCAGCGCTCCTCGTCCTGCTGCTCGCCCAGTCGGGCTGACCAGGTCGGGCTGACCGGGCTCCCATCCGGAGGGGAGCCGGGAGTCCGGTCAGTCATCAGGAAGTCTGAGCCCCGGTACGCGGATGGCCGGGGCTCAGACGCCCCCCGGAGGGTGTCCGGGCCTGGGAACCCCGGACACCCCCGGGCACTCGCCGGAGTGCCCCGGACCATCACCGGCACCCCCGGCACTCGTCAGAACAAGTCGGGACACCAGGGCCGCCTCGGCGTACGGAACAGCGCGTCCGCCAGGGCCGCGGCGCCCGCCCGCCCCTCCGTGATCCGCCCCAGCTCCGCGAGCCGCACCGCGGACGCGTCCCCGAGCCACAGCTCCGCCAACTCCGCCACGTCGAGGGTGAGTTCGGCGGACGCGCCGGTCGGCACGCAGGCCGCGCCGTCCGGCGTCGCGTCGAGCCGGTAGCGCCCGCCGGCGAGCCCCGCCCCGTCCGCGATCTCCAGGACGAGGGAGCCGGGCACCGCGTACGTACGCGCCTCAAGGGCCCGTACGACATCCAGGATCCGCACCCAGAGCCAGTCCGCGTGCCGGGTGACGCGGGCGGCGCGCGGGTCGGGGAGCAGCTGCGGAAGCAGGTCGTCCGGGGGCAGCCAGCCGGTCTCGACGGTGATGACCTTGTCGATCGCGCAGACGTAGTGCCACAGGGCGCGCTCGGCGGCGGGCGTGACGGCGGTCATCGAGAGCACCGTCGCGGTGTTCTGCGGCAGCCGGGAGCCGTCCCACTCGTCGTTCGTGGTGCGGTACGCGACCAGTCCGTCGACGCGGCCCGACGGGTCGCGGTAGAGGGCGTAGAAGGGCTCCTGCCAAGGGAATTCGCGGGTGGCCTGCTGCCCGGTGTTGCGCAGCCACCAGTCCTCGTCGCGGTTGATCACGCCGTGCCGGACCGCGCGCAGCCGCTCGTGCAGCTCGGGTCCCACCTTGCGCACGTCGTCGCCGTCGACGAGGTCGATCCTGGCGCCGGGCTCGTCGGGCCCCGACCAGCGCGGGTCGAGCCCCGAGCGGAGCACGTCGACGGACCAGTCGGTGACCCAGGTCGCGGGCCCGAAGCCGTACCGGCCGTAGATCGGGTACTCGGCGGAGACCAGCGTGGCGACGACGTCACCGCGCTCCTTCGCCGCGGCGAGGTCGACGGCCATCATCCGGTTGAGGATGCCGCGGCGGCGGTGCGTGGGCGCCACCGTCACTCCCGACACCGCGTTGGCCGCGACGGGCGCGCCGCCCACCGCGGTGACCTCCTGGCCGAAGGACCGGAAGGTGCCGACGACGCGGCCGCCGTCGAACGCGCCCCAGGTCCGGGTGGGCGGGCGGCGGCCGCGGAGGTTGGCCACGGCCTCGTCCGACATCGCGGCGAAGGACTGCAGGAACCCGGCCTGCACGGCCCTGAGCCAGGCGGGCAACTCGGCGTCGGCGACGGCTCGTACGTCAACATCACTCATGGGCCCACGCTAGGGCGGGCCCATGACGCCCCGCACTCGGGTTTCCCGCCCGCCCGCCCCGCGACCACCGCGCGCCTGCCTCACGACAACAGGTCGTCGACCTGCGCCTCCCCCTCCCGGTACCGCCGGGCGATCTCCGCGCTGCAGTCGTCGGTGGTCCGCTGGAGCAACTGCCGCCGCCGGGACACCTGCTGCTCGTACCGCACGAGGCGGCCCATGGCCGTGTGCAGCTCGTCGTCGGTGCGTGCCGCCAGGTCGGAGAGCTCGACCTCGGCGAGCATCTCGGTGGCGAGCAGGCGGTACTCCTCGCTGTGCGGGGTGCCGAGCGTGACGTGCCTGGCCGATGAGCGGTGCCGGGCCGGGGCGTCCGTGAGGATCTCCGGGAGCCGGTCGACGACCGGCGCCTCGGGCTCCGGCGCCAGCGGATCCCTGCGGCGCGCGATCTCGGCCCGCAGGATGTCGATCCTGCCCTGCAGCAGCCGCCGCACATAGCTCAGGTCGGCCTCGTCCTGCTGCGCCGCCCTGCGCAGCTCGCGAAGCTCCGGGAGGCGCAGCGCCGCCAGGTCGTGCTCGGGCACGTCGGGCAGCTGCGGGCTGCCCGTGCGCTGCGCGGGCGGCCGCGGAAGCGGCGTGCGCAGCAGCGAGATACGACCGGGCGACTGCCCGGTGCTTGGTGTGCTCATGTGGCTCTACCCGTCCCCTCGACCGGCCGACGCGGTACACCGCGTGTGAGCATCGTGCCACCCCGAGTGGCCGCTATGTGAATGAGTGCCCGGAATCGGCCCCGGATGGGGGGATCGGAGGCATGTGCCGGGCGCCGTGCACGGCACGGCATGATGGCGGCATGCGAGCAGTGGTGCAGAGGGTCGACGGCGCGAGCGTCGTCGTGGAAAGCGAGAGGGCGGACCGCAGGTCCTCGGCTGAGGGTGGTGGAGGGAGACGGGCGGGAGAGACGGTCGGCGAGATCAGCGGCGAGGGCCTGTGCGTCCTGGTGGGCGTCACGCATGACGACACCAAGGAGAAGGCGGCCCAACTGGCCCGCAAGCTGTGGTCGTTGCGCATGCTGGCCGACGAGAAGTCGTGCAGCGACATCGACGCGCCGCTCCTGGTCATCAGCCAGTTCACGCTCTACGGAGACGCCCGCAAGGGCCGCCGCCCCACATGGAACGCGGCGGCCCCCGGCGATGTGGCCGAGCCCCTGGTCGACGAGGTGGTCTCCCGGCTGCGCGCCCTCGGGGCGACGGTGGCGACGGGCCGCTTCGGGGCGCAGATGCGGGTGGGCCTGACGAACGACGGACCGTTCACCGTGCTGCTGGAGATGTGACGCGGCGCCGGGCTAC
This sequence comes from Streptomyces sp. NPDC059002, assembly GCF_042740435.1. Taxonomy (NCBI): domain Bacteria; kingdom Bacillati; phylum Actinomycetota; class Actinomycetes; order Kitasatosporales; family Streptomycetaceae; genus Streptomyces; species Streptomyces sp. NPDC059002. The sequence goes on from NZ_JBHYJI010000018.1 coordinate 77,759, forward strand.
GGCTCGACCACGACCTCCTGGGCGGCGGCGGTGTCCCCGGCGATCAGCTCCGCGTCCACCGGCACGTTCCGCTTGATCAGCGCGAGGGCGATCGGGCCCAGCTCGTGGTGGCGTACGGCGGTCGTGATGAAGCCCAGCTTGCGCCCCTCGGCGCCCTCGCTGGCGAGGTGCAGCGGGGTCCCGGCCACCGGCAGGTGCACCTCGCTGCCGTCCAGGTGCAGGAAGACCAGGCGGCGCGGGGGCTTGCCCAGGTTCTGCACGCGGGCGACGGTCTCCTGCCCGCGGTAGCAGCCCTTCTGCAGGTGCACCGCGGTGCCGATCCAGCCCAGTTCGTGCGGGATGGTGCGGTGGTCGGTCTCGAAGCCGAGCCGCGGCCGGTGGGCCTCCACGCGCAGCGCCTCGTAGGCGAGGAGCCCGGCGGCGGGGCCGTTCGCCTCGGCGTACGACTCCAGGTCGGCGCGCGGCAGGAACAGGTCGCGTCCGTGGGCGGTCTCGCGCACGACGACGCCGTCGGGGACCGTGGCGATCGAGCCCGCGGGCAGGTGCACCACCGCGAACTCGGCGGTGCGGTCGGCGACTTCGACGCGGTAGAAGAACTTCATGCTCTCCAGGTACGCGATGAGCGCGTCCTGGGTGCCGGGTTCGACGTGCGCCCAGATGGTCTCGCCGTCGTCGACGAGGTAGAGGGCGTGTTCGATGTGGCCGTTGGCGGAGAGGATCAGCGCCTCGGTGGCCTGTCCCGTCGGCAGCTCGCTGACGTGCTGGGTGAGCAGGAGGTGCAGCCAGCTCAGCCGGTCGGAGCCGGTGACGGTGACCACGCCGCGGTGCGAGAGGTCGACGAAACCGGTGCCGTCGGCGAGGGCGCGCTGCTCGCGGAACAGTTCGCCGTAGTGGGCGGCGACGCCTTCGTCCACGCCCTCGGCGGGAACGGCGCCGGGCAGGGACAGCAGGGGGCTCTTCATGTTCACAAAGACTACGACCAGGCGGGCGCCGGATTTATTTCTGGTCCCGCTTGTCGGCGGGGCCCTGTCCCGCGCAGTCCGCGCACTGCCCGAAGATCGCGAAGTGCTTGAGGTCGGTGTCGAAGCCGAACGTCTCGCGCAGCTTGGCGGTGAAGTCGGCGGCGATCTCCGTGTCGGCCTCGATGACGTTCGTGCAGTCGCGGCAGACCAGGTGGATGTGGTGGTGCCGGTCCGCGAGGTGGTACGTCGGCGCCCCGTGCCCGAGGTGGGCGTGCGAGACGAGCCCCAGCTCCTCCAGGAGCTCCAGGGTGCGGTACACCGTGGAAATGTTGACCCCCGACGCCGTCTTGCGCACTTCGCAGAGGATGTCGTCGGGGGTCGCGTGCTCAAGGGTGTCGACGGCTTCGAGGACAAGCTGTCGTTGCGGGGTCAGCCGGTAGCCGCGCTGCCGCAGATCGCTCTTCCAGTCGGAGTCGGTGCTCCTGGAGTCGGTGCTCGCCACACCTGAGAGTCTAGGTCTACTTGAAGAAGGCGATGCCGTCGTCCGGCAGGTCGCCCAGGTTCCGCGCCATGTCGGCGACCTCCTCGGGCGTGACGACCTTCTTCAGCTGCGCCGACATGTAGGGGCGCAGCGGCACCTCGGGGGTCTGCTTCTCGCCGACCCACATCAGGTCGCCCTTCACATAGCCGTAGAGCCGCTTGCCACCGGTGTAGGGGCCGGAGGCCGCGGTGCGCGCGACGGCGTCCGTGACCAGGTCGATCTGCGGCTTCTGGTCGGCCAGCTCGCCGTACCAGACCTCGACGACGCCGTCGTCGCGGACCATCACGACCTCGACCTTGCGGTCCTTGCCGATGCGCCAGAAGCCGGACTCGGTCTCCAGGGGCTTGACCTTGTTGCCCTCCGAGTCGAGCACCCAGGTGTACGAGCGGTACTCGATGAAGTCCCGGCCGTCATGGGTGAAGGAGACTTCCTGGCCGAAATTCGCCTTCTCGGCGCCGGGGAAGTCGGTGACGCCCGCGCCGGCCCAGTTGCCGAGGAGGAAGGCGAGGGGGACGAGGTCGGGGTTCAGGTCGGAAGGAATCTCGATCATGGGAAGCTCAGGCGATCTGTGGTGGTGGAGGTGGGGGCGGTCAGCGCTGGCCCTGGTACAGCTTCTTCACGGTCAGTCCGGCGAAGGCGAGAACGCCGACGCAGACGAGAACCAGCAGGGCGGAGAAGAAGGCCTCAAGCACGGGGTGCTCCTCGGTGAGCGGTTGGGGCAGGTATCAGAGCCGGTCCCACTGTAGTCGGGCGGCGCCCGTCCCTCTCTGTGAGGGCCCTCGGGACGTACGCTGGATGCATGTACGCGCGAAGGCGCCATCTGTACTTCGCCATGATGGGCACGTGCATCGGCCTGTTCGTCCTGGCCTGGGGCGTCGTGCGGCTCTGGTCGATCCCCGTCGCCGTCGGAATGTGCGTCGTGGCGATGGTGATCCCGCCGCTGGCCGCGATGACGGCGAACCGTCGGGGGCCCGACGACCGCTGGTGGGACGACCCCAGCGGGGATCCGAAGTCGGACGAGTGGTGGGACGAGCTGGACGGCAAGCGTCGTCGTCGGTAGCCCCGCGGACACAGCCGAAGGGCCGCACCCCGTTCCAGTGGCGTCCAACCCCCTGGGGTGCGGCCCTTCAGCCGATCATGGTGCGGTCGGGTGACTCAGACCGCGATCGCGACCTCCGCGAGGCCGCCCGTCTGCGCGACGACCGTGCGGTCCGCGGTGCCGCCGGGGATCAGCGCCCGGACGGTCCACGTGCCCTCGGCGGCGTAGAAGCGGAACTGACCGGTCGCCGAGGTGGGCACCTCGGCGGTGAACTCGCCGGTCGAGTCGAGCAGGCGCACATAACCGGTGACGGGCTCGCCGTCGCGGGTCACCTGGCCCTGGATCGTGGTCTCACCGGGCTTGATCGTCGAAGCGTCGGGGCCGCCGGCCTTTGCTCCACACATGCGTACTCCTAGGGGAAAGAAAGGTCGGTCTTGCTTACTTGTTGGCGCCGAGCTCGATCGGCACGCCGACGAGGGAGCCGTACTCGGTCCACGAGCCGTCGTAGTTCTTGACGTTGGTCTGGCCGAGCAGCTCGTGCAGGACGAACCAGGTCAGGGCCGAACGCTCACCGATGCGGCAGTACGCGATGGTGTCCTTGGCCAGGTCGACCTGCTCGTCCTCGTAGAGGGCCTTGAGCTCGTCGTCCGACTTGAAGGTGCCGTCGTCGTTGGCGTTCTTGGACCACGGGATGTTGCGGGCGGACGGGACGTGGCCCGGGCGCTGCGACTGCTCCTGCGGGAGGTGGGCCGGGGCGAGCAGCTTGCCGCTGAACTCGTCGGGCGAGCGCACGTCGACCAGGTTCTTGGCGCCGATGGCCGCCACGACGTCGTCGCGGAAGGCGCGGATCGAGGTGTCCTGGGCCTTGGCCTTGTAGTCGGTGGCGGGCCGGTTCGGGACCTGCGCGCCGTCGACCAGGTCGCGGGAGTCGAGCTCCCACTTCTTGCGGCCGCCGTCGAGGAGCTTCACGTCCTGGTGGCCGTAGAGCTTGAAGTACCAGAAGGCGTACGAGGCGAACCAGTTGTTGTTGCCGCCGTAGAGGACGACGGTGGTGTCGTTGGCGATGCCCTTCGCCGACAGGAGCTTCTCGAAGCCCTCCTGGTCGATGAAGTCGCGGCGGACCGGGTCCTGCAGGTCCTTGGTCCAGTCGATGCGGATCGCGTTCTTGATGTGGTTCTTGTCGTACGCCGAGGTGTCCTCGTCGACCTCGACGATGGCGACCTTGGGGTCCTCGATGTGGGCCTCGACCCAGTCGGCGTCTACCAGGACGTCGCTGCGGCTCATGCTTCTCTCCTCCGGGGCAGTTACGGCGGTGCGGCTGTGCTGCGGTGCACGAGGGGGCGGCCGGTACGGGCCGGTGGTGCAGGGAGGCACGGGTGGCGTACGTACGGCGCGGGGAGGCCTGCCGGAAAGGCGTCAACAGGCCTGGGCGGGGGTCCCCCCTGCTCTTTAAGAGCTTGGGGGCGGGGGTCGGGCTCCCGCCGGAAGGGGAACCCTAGAAAGTGCGACAGAGCATGGCGGCGACGCGGCACAGGTCCACTGCCCGCCGCTTCGTGAGGTCCGCCTGTCGTTGCATGCGTCCGATCGTAGGGACGGAGGGGCGGCTGTGTCACCGGTGCTCCGCATGGTGAGACACGATCGTCCACGATGTGGGAATCGTTGAACCCCGAGGCCGCCGGGAAGGGCCCCGGGGTCCGATGTCGTCCCCGTCACATCCGCCCGCCGGACAGCTTCGTCTCGCACTGCGGACGAACCGCCATGGGGGCGGGGGTCAGCCCGCCAGCCGCACGTCCGAGCCCGTCACGGACATCTCCACGCCGTCCGGCGCCGCCTCGACCTTCTCCAGCTTGATCCCGGCCGGCAGGTCCTCGATCTTCTGCTCGAAGTCGGTGACGTTGCGGGCCGTGCCCTCGGGCAGCGGGATGTCCACGCCGAGCACCGAGAGCTTCTTCGGGATCTCGTCCGCGTGGACCTTGATGTTGTCGCCCTCGACGCGGACCGAGCTCAGCACGTACACGGGCTTGGGCAGCTTCACGCCGCCCTTGCTGACCTCGACCTCGACCTTGATCTTGCCGTTGCCGCCGTCGGAGAGGCCGACGACCTTGCCGGTGGCGCCGAGCGGCAGCTCGACCGGCTCGGACTTGCTGGCCTTCAGGAGCTCGTCGTACGAGACGCGCGCGGTGCCCGAGGCCGTCGCGGCGGTCGCCGAGCTGTAGTCGCCGGAGAACTTCACGCCCTTCATGTGGGCCTTCAGATCGTCGATGCGGATGGAGTCCGAACCGGACCTGGCGTCGTAGTCCTTGATCCCGACCTCCACGTCGTCCAGCTCACCGCCCACGACCTGGGTCAGAAAGGGGAAACCCTTGATGGAAACGTCGGGCGTCTGGCTGAGGCCCTCGCTGGTACGCATCTTGTCCGCCGCCTCGCCCTCGGCGAAGTTCACGGCGATCCGGTCGGCCGCCACGAAGAGACCCCCCAGGATCACGACGACGATCAGAAGTATTCGTACGGCGCGCTTGCTCATGTCCGGTGTTCCCCCACCTTGTCCCCCGCGTCAACAGTCGTTTCCGCGAGCCTAAAGGACAGGTCCCCGGCCGAAGGGCTCGGCCGGGGACCTGTCGATCAGCTGTGACGATCAGCCGATGGCACGGCCGAGCAGATACACGGCAGGGGCGGCCGCGGCGAGCGGCAGCGCGACGCCCGCCGTCATGTGCACGAACCGCGACGGGTAGTCGTAGCTCGCGACGCGGTGCCCGATCAGCGCGCAGACCCCGGCGCCGAGCGCCAGCAGCGCGCCCTTGCTGCCCAGGTCCGTCATGCCGCCGACGGCGACCCCCGCCCCGGCGGCCGCGAGCAGCGCGACGACGACGGAGGCGGTGGTGGGCAGCGGCAGCGCGCGGGCCAGGATCGCGACGGCGACGGCGATGCTCCCCACGGTCACGGCGTCGGACGCGGCCGCGAGATGCCCGGTGGCGATGATCGCGAGCGCGGCGGACGCGAGGGTGGCCATCAGCCCGTACATCCGCTCGTCGGCACCCGCGTGGCTGCGCAGCTGCAGCACGAGCACCAGCAGCACCCACACCCCGAGCGTGCCGAGGATCGCGGCGGGCGCGTTCTCCTTGCCGACGCCCAGCAGCGCGGCATCGGCGACGACACCGCCGAGGAAGGCCAGCGCGATGCCCTGCCGGGCGGGCCACATGCCATTGAGCCGGAACCACCCGGCGGCGGTCACGGCCTGCAGGATCACCAACGGCACGAGCAGCGCGTACGACCCGACGGCCGCGCCGCCCGCGAGCAGCAGCCCGAGCAGCGCGGTCAGCGCGGCGGGCTGCATCCCGGGCTCGATGATGGGCGACCGCCCCTCGGCCCGGGCCCGCTGGGCATCAGTTATCCGCGGATTGCCGGTGGTGGTGGCGGGCCCGTAGGAGGTGTCGGCCGCCGCGGGCTGCCCGTCGCCGGGTCCCGGGGCGGGCGGCACCGGGTCGTACGACGCGTCCGTCTGCGGGGGCAGATAAGCGGTCTCGGTCATGTCCACCGCGGCGGCGGGCGGCGGCTGCATCTGCGTCTCCCAGGTCTGCCCCTGCCACTGCTGGGTGTACTGCTGGGGCTCCGCGTAGTACTGCTGCGGCTCCGGGTACGGCTGTGCGTACTGCTGCTGCTGAGGATCCACGTAGTACTGCTGCTGCGGGGGCTGCTGCTGCTCCGGGTACGGGTACGGGTACTGCTGCTGATACGGGTCGTACCCCTCGTACCCCTCGTACGGCTGATTGGACATGGCGCTCATCCTCCTGCGAACGGCGGGAGCACCTCGACCGTGCCGCCCTCGGCCAGCCGTACGGTCTCATGACCGCGGGTCCCGACGGGATCGCCGTCGATCAGGAACGAACAGCGCTGCAGGACCCGGACCAGCTCCCCGGGGTGCCGCTCACGCGCGGCGTCCAGCGCCTCGGCGAGCGTCGCCGCGGCGTACGGCTCCTCCGCGACGCCCGCGGCCGCCTTGGCAGCGGCCCAGTAACGAATGGTGCCGTTCACCATGCGACGCTCCTCTCAGTCGGCGGTTGCCGACGTCCATGATGCCGTGGCCCACGCGGCGATCCGCCCGACCAGTTCGTCGGAGGCCGCGTGCTCCGCGTGCCCCATGCCTTCCTCCAGCCACAGTTCGGCCCCGCCCGCCGCGGCGGCGGCCAGCATCCGGGGATGGTCGACGGGGAAGTACGGGTCCCGGTCGCCGTGCACGACGAGCAGCGGGGTCGGCGCGATCAGCGGGACCGACTCGACCGGCGAGAGCGGCACGGGGTCCCACTCGTGCGGGTGGATCCGGGTGCGAAGCCCGAAGCGGCCGACGAAGCGGCCCGCCGGGCGCGTGACGACCCAGTGCAGCCGACGCATCGGCGCCGTCCCCCGGTAGTACCAGCGCGCCGGGGCGCTCACCGCGATCACGGCGTCGGTGCGCGCTTCCGTGCGCCCCCTGTGCAACGCGGCATGGCGCAGTACGACCGAACCGCCCATCGAGAAGCCCACGGTCACCACGCGCGCGTGCCCGAGCGAGCGCGCCCACTCCACGGCCGCCGCCAGGTCGAGCACCTCCAGATCACCGACCGTGGAGCGCCCGCCGGACGCCCCGTGCCCCCGGAAGGAGAAGGTGATCACGGCCGCACGCTGGGCGAAGACGCCCGCGATGCGGCGCACGTGGGGCCGCGACAGGTCACCGGTGAAGCCGTGCGCGACGACGAACGCGAGCTCGCCCGCGGGATCGGGACCCGGGTCGTAGGCGGCTTCGACGGCCACGCCGTCGCGTGTACGAAGCATGGCGCGCTGCTGAACGCGACCCTGCCCCCGAGTGATCGGAGGCACAGAAGATCGCTCGGCTCGACCTGCCGGACCGGAAGTCATGTGGGCTATTCTGCTGGGCAGAGGATCCGGGCAGCGAAGCCCCCGGGTCCTTTCGTGCTTTCTGAGGCGGCCGTATACGACCGCATCGTGAGACACGGAATGCGTCGCGGCTGCCAGGGCGCGGAAGTCGCGGCGTACGCATTGAACGCAGTACGAAGCAGTGCCGTAAACGTCCTCGCAGGGACCGAGGAGGAACCGACGTTATGGGCGAGCGAAACGTGCACCACAGTCAGTCGACCCGGGCAGGTGGGCAGCGATGAGCTCTCTGCTGCTCCTGACCAATGCCCTCCAGCCGTCGACGGAGGTGCTCCCCGCCCTCGGCCTGCTCCTTCACAACGTGCGCGTCGCCCCGGCGGAGGGGCCCGCTCTCGTCGACACCCCCGGTGCCGACGTCATCCTGATCGACGGGCGCCGCGACCTTCCGCAGGTGCGCAGCCTCTGTCAGCTGCTGCGCTCCACGGGGCCCGGCTGTCCGCTGGTCCTCGTCGTGACGGAGGGCGGCCTCGCGGCCGTCACCGCCGACTGGGGCATCGACGACGTGCTCCTCGACACGGCGGGCCCCGCCGAGGTCGAGGCGCGGCTCCGGCTCGCGATGGGCCGCCAGCAGATCACCGCCGACGACTCCCCGATGGAGATCCGCAACGGCGACCTCTCCGTGGACGAGGCGACGTACAGCGCGAAGCTGAAGGGCCGGGTCCTGGACCTGACCTTCAAGGAGTTCGAGCTGCTCAAGTACCTGGCGCAGCACCCGGGCCGGGTCTTCACGCGCGCGCAGCTCCTCCAGGAGGTGTGGGGCTACGACTACTTCGGCGGTACGCGCACGGTCGACGTGCACGTGCGGCGGCTGCGGGCGAAGCTCGGCGTCGAGCACGAGTCGCTGATCGGCACCGTCCGGAATGTCGGCTATCGCTTCGTCACCCCGGAGAAGGTCGAACGCGCCGCCGACGAGGAGAAGGCGAAGGCCGCGGCTCCCCGGGCCGAGGAGAACGGCGGCAAGAAGACGGAGGGCGCCGCGGCCCCCGCGAAATCCGCTCCCAAGGAAGCTGCCGTACGCCCTGCCCAGCGGTAGTTCCATCCGCGTAGACTCCGCGCGTGGCCAAGGTGACTCGGGATGACGTCGCACGACTGGCGGGTACTTCGACCGCGGTCGTCAGTTACGTCATCAACAACGGACCCCGGCCGGTCGCCCCGGCCACGCGCGAGCGGGTACTCGCCGCGATCAAGGAGCTGGGCTACCGGCCCGACCGGGTTGCCCAGGCCATGGCCTCGCGGCGCACGGACCTCATAGGCATGATCGTGCCGGACGCGCGCCAGCCGTTCTTCGCGGAGATGACGCACGCCGTCGAACAGGCGGCGTCCGAGCGCGGAAAGATGGTGCTCGTCGGCAACTCCGACTATGTGGAGGAGCGCGAGACGCACTACCTCCGCGCCTTCCTCGGCATGCGGGTCTCCGGGCTGATCCTCGTCAGCCACGGCCTGACCGACCAGGCGGCCGCCGAGATCGACGCGTGGGACGCGCGCGTGGTCCTGCTGCACGAGCGGCCCGAGGCCATCGACGACGTCGCGGTCGTCACGGACGACGTCGGCGGCGCCCAGCTCGCGACCCGGCACCTCCTGGAGCACGGCCACGAGTACGTCGCCTGTGTGGGCGGCACGGCCGACACCCCGACCGTCGGCGACCCCGTCTCCGACCACGTCGAGGGCTGGCGGCGCGCGATGCGGGAAGCCGGGCGGTCGGTGGAGGGGCGGCTCTTCGAAGCCCCGTACAACCGCTACGACGCGTATCAAGTGGGCCTCGAACTCCTCGCCCGGCCCGACCGGCCCACCGCGATCTTCTGCTCCACGGACGACCAGGCGATCGGCGTGCTTCGGGCGGCCCGCGAGCTGCGCATCGACGTGCCGGGCGAGCTGGCCGTCGCCGGCTTCGACGACGTCAAGGAGGCGGGGCTCACGGACCCGCCGCTGACGACGGTCGCCTCCGACCGGCCCGCGATGGCGCGCGCCGCGGTCGACCTCGTGCTCGACGACGGGCTGCGGGTCGCGGGGTCGCGCCGTGAGCGGCTGAAGCTGTTCCCGTCCCGGCTCGTGGTGCGCCAGTCCTGCGGCTGCCAGTAGGCGCTCCGCCCGTCTTTATAACGGGCATACGCACTTCTGCCGGGCTTCTCAGGACGTACTCAGGCAGCTCTCATGTACGGCGGACAGTCTCAATGACATGACCGAGACCTTCCGCCACAGCGGCGAGTACCACCAGCAGCAGTCGTCAGCGCCTGTGCCGCCCGGCGGTACGCAGGGCGCCTTCCCGCCCCCGCCCGCCTATGCGCCGGAAGCCCCGCAGCCGCCCGCACCCGAGCGGCGCCGTCGCGCCAGGGGCCCGGTGGCCCTGCTCGCGGCCGTCGCGATCGCGGCGGCCGCGGTGGGCGGCGGGACCGCGTTCGCCGTGCAGACGCTGACCGACAAGGACGGCGGTTCCTCCGCCACCAGCACGGACGTCGTGCCGACCAGCAAGAAGGGCACCGTCTCCGGTGTCGCGGAGGCGGTCAGCCCCAGCATCGTCGAGATCAGCGCCACCACCGGGCAGGGCAAGTCGACCGGCTCCGGTGTGATCACCAAGAGCGACGGCGAGATCATCACCAACAACCACGTCATCTCCGGCGCCACGTCGATCAAGGTGCGGACGAACGACGGCAAGACGTACGACGCCGAGGTCGTCGGGACCGACAGCAAGAAGGACCTCGCGCTCATCCAGCTGAAGGACGCCTCCGGGCTCAAGCCCGCGACCCTCGGCAACTCCGGCAACGTCAAGGTCGGCGACGAGGTCGTCGCCATCGGCTCCCCCGAGGGCCTGACCGGCACCGTCACCAGCGGCATCATCTCCGCCCTCGACCGCGACGTCACCGTCTCCACCGGCGAGGGTCAGGAGCAGCCGCAGAGCCCCGGCGGCGGCTGGCCGTTCGAGTTCGGCGGGCAGGAGTTCAACGGCAACACCGGCTCGTCGAAGACCACGTACAAGGCCCTGCAGACGGACGCCTCGCTCAACCCCGGCAACTCCGGCGGCGCCCTCATCGACATGAACGGCAACATCATCGGCATCAACTCCGCGATGTACTCGCCCAGTTCCTCGTCGCAGGGCAGCGGGGAATCCGCGTCCGGCAGCGTCGGCCTCGGCTTCGCCATCCCGATCGACACCGTCAAGGACGACCTGAGCAAGCTGCGGTCCGGCTCCAAGACCTGACCCACCCGCACCTCACCCCCAGGAGGCCGCCATGTCCGGCACCACCTTCACCAGCGTCACCGTCAACCGCGCCCGGCACGCGCTCGCCGTCACCGTCGGCTGGGGCAGGCCCGACACCGACCCCGCCGGGCTCGGCCTCCCGCTGGCCGTGGCGCAGGAGCTGCACGGCACCCAGGAGGTCCGCGCGCCCGAGGTGGCGACCTCCACCCGCGTACGACCCGCGGCGGCCCGCACCGCCCGCGCCCGCGTGCGAGGCTGATACCGGCCCCGTTCCGCCCCCTGACCCGAGGAAGTCCGAAGCCCATGAGCCCCGCCGAAGGCGACCGCACCGGTGACCGCGAGCAGCAGCGCATCCTGATCGTGGACGACGAACCCGCCGTGCGGGAGGCGCTCCAGCGCAGTCTCGCCTTCGAGGGATACGGCACGGAGGTCGCCGTCGACGGCGCCGACGCCCTGGAGAAGGCCGCGGCCCACCGCCCCGACCTCGTCGTCCTCGACATCCAGATGCCCCGCATGGACGGCCTCACCGCCGCGCGCAGGCTGCGCGCCACCGGGACGACCACGCCCATCCTCATGCTGACCGCCCGCGACACCGTCGGCGACCGCGTCACGGGACTCGACGCGGGCGCCGACGACTACCTGGTCAAACCCTTCGAACTGGACGAGCTGTTCGCCCGCATCAGGGCGCTGCTGCGCCGCAGTTCGTACGCGGCGGCCGCGGGCCGGGCCACGGAGGGCGACACCCTCTCCTTCGCCGATCTGCGCATGGACCTGGCGACGCGCGAGGTCACGCGGGGCGGGCGGACGGTCGAGCTGACCCGCACGGAGTTCACGCTCCTGGAGATGTTCCTCGCGCACCCGCGGCAGGTCCTCACCCGCGAGCAGATCCTCAAGTCCGTCTGGGGCTTCGACTTCGAGCCGTCCTCCAACTCCCTCGACGTGTACGTGATGTACCTGCGCCGCAAGACGGAGGCGGGCGGCGAACCTCGGCTCGTGCACACGGTGCGGGGTGTGGGGTATGTGTTGCGGGGCGGCGAGTGAACAGGGTCGTCCGACGGTTCCGCGGGCTCCCGCTGCGCTCGCGGCTCGCGCTGCTCGTCACGGCCGCCGTGGCGGTCGCGGTGGCGGCGAGCGCGGTGGCCTGCTGGTTCGTCGTGCGGAACGTGCTGGTCAATTCGCTGGACGACGCGTTGAGCGAGGCCAAGCTGACCCCGGCCCAGGTCTCCGGTTTCGTCGACGCGGAGGGGAATTGCGCGCGCACGATCATCAGCGGCGGCAAGGACAACCCCGACATCTTCAAGGAGACCGTCCAGGTCGTCGACCAGAGCGGCGGCCACTGCGTCATCATCGGCAAGCAGTCCCTCAGGGTCGAGTCCGCCGACACCGAGGTCGCGCAGGGCCTGGCCACGCAGACGTACCACAACGCCACCGCGTCCAACGGTGAGAAGTACCGCGTCCTGACCTACCCGCTGGACGGCCGCCCCGGTCTCGCGGTCTCCATGGCCCGCCCCCTCAGCGAGGTCAATGACACCCTGAGCAATCTCATCCTCGTGCTCGTCTTCGTCGCGGGCGTCGGCGTACTCGGCGCCGGAGCCGCCGGCCTCTGGGTGGCCCGCACCGGACTCCGCCCCGTCGACCGGCTCACCGAGGCCGTCGAACACGTCGCCCGCACCGAGGACCTGAACCTCCGCATCCCCGTCGACGGCGACGACGAGATCACCCGCCTCTCCGAGTCCTTCAACTCCATGACCGCCTCGCTGGCCTCCTCGCGCGACCTCCAGCAGCAGCTGATCGCCGACGCGGGCCACGAGCTGCGTACGCCGCTGACCTCGCTGCGCACGAACATCGAACTGCTCGCCCGCAGCGAGGAGACCGGCCGGGCCATCCCGCCCGACGACCGCAAGGCGCTGCTCGCCTCGGTCACCGCCCAGATGACCGAACTCGCCGTCCTCATCGGCGACCTGCAGGAGCTGTCCCGCCCCGACACGGGCGACGGGGGCGCCAAGGTCCAGGTCGTCGCCCTGCACGACGTGACAAGGACCGCCATCGACCGGGCCAGGCTGCGCGGCCCCGAGCTGACGATCACCGCGGAGCTCGCGCCCTGGTACGTACGCGTGGAGCCGCCCGCGCTGGAGCGGGCCATCGTCAACATCCTCGACAACGCGGTGAAGTTCAGCCCGCGGCGCGGCACCGTGGAGGTCACGCTGGACCGCGGCCGGCTCACGGTGCGGGACCACGGGCCCGGCATCCCCGCGGACGAACTCCCGCACGTCTTCGACCGGTTCTGGCGTTCGCCGTCGGCGCGGAGCCTGCCGGGGTCGGGGCTCGGTCTCTCGATCGTGGACCGTACGGTGCGGCAGTCCGGCGGCGAGGTGCGCCTGGAGGCCGCGGAGGGCGGCGGCACGGTGGTGACGGTCCAGCTGCCGGGGGCGCCGACTCCCCCGCCGGAGGACCTGCCGGAACCGGTGGAGTCCCTGCCGGGCTAGGACGCGCGCGCCTCCCGCTTCTCACTCGAATCCCACTCGAATCTCACTCGAATCTCACTCGAACGAGACGGAACGTCTTGCCGGACGTGCCGCGAAGCGCTACATTCTTTCAAGCGAGACGCGTCGTCTCACCAAAGAGTCACCGCCCTGCCGCCCACCGAAGAGGACCTACTTGTACCCAGTCACCGCCTCGCCCGCCGTCTCCCAGCTCACCCTCACCGACCTCACCAAGCGTTACGAGGAGCGCGTGGTCCTCGACCGCGTCTCCTTCGCCGTCCGCCCCGGCGAACGGGCGGGCGTCATCGGGGACAACGGCTCGGGGAAGTCCACCCTGCTGCGGCTCATCGCCGGGCAGGAGCCCCCGGACAACGGCACCCTCACCGTCACCGCCCCCGGCGGCATCGGGCACCTCGCCCAGACCCCCGGCCTGCCGGACACCGCGACGGTCGGCGACGCGATCGACACGGCACTCGCCGAACTGCGGTCCCTGGAACGGCGGATCGGGGCCGCCGGGTCGTCCCTCGATGGCGCGGACCCCGCGGCGTACGACCAGTACGCCACCCTGGTCGCCGAGTTCGACGCGCGCGGCGGGCACGACGCCGACCGGCGCGTCGAGGTCACCCTGCGCCACCTCGGCGAGCGGGCGCCGCTGGACCGCGCACGGCCGCTGGCCACGCTCTCCGGCGGGCAGCGCTCCCGTCTCGCCCTCGCGGGCACCCTCGCCGCCGCTCCCGAGCTGCTGCTCCTCGACGAGCCCACGAACGACCTCGACGACAAGGCCGTGCGCTGGCTGGAGGACCATCTGCTCGCCCACCGCGGCACGGTGGTCGCGGTCACCCACGACCGCGCGTTCCTCGACCGCGTCGCGACGACGATCCTGGAGGTGGACGGCGACGCACGGACCGTACGCCGCTACGGCAACGGCTACGCGGGCCACTTGACCGCCAAGGCCGCCGAACGGGCCCGCAAGGAACGGGAGTACGAGGAGTGGCGCGCCGAAGTCGCCCGGCACTCCGCGCTCGCCGACTCCAACATCGGGCTGCTCTCCGCGATCCCGCGCAAGGCTCCCGCCGCCTTCAGCGGGGCCGGTGCCTTCCGCGCGAGGTCACGTGCGCATGGCGCGATGGGCCGGATCCGCAACGCCCGCGAGCGGCTGCAGCGCCTCACCGAGAACCCGGTGCCGCCGCCCCCGCGGCCCCTGCGCTTCACCGCGCACGTCGACGGCGGGGCCGCGGGCGACGTGGCGCTCACCGGCGTACGCGTACCGGGACGGCTCGACATCGAGGGCACGCTGACGATCGGCGCGGGCGGGCGGCTGCTGGTCACCGGGCCCAACGGGGCAGGCAAGTCGACGCTGCTCCGGGTGCTCGCCGGGGAGCTGGCACCGGCGTCGGGCGAGGTCCGGCGACCGGCCCGGGTCGGGCTCCTGCGACAGGACAACTGGCCGTCGCGGGACGGACGTTCGGTGCTCGACGCGTTCGGCGGCGCCGAGCGGCACGACGAGCTGCTCGGCCTCGGCCTCTTCCGCGCGGCGGACCTCGGGCTGCCCGTGCGCGCGCTCTCCGTGGGGCAGCGGCGGCGCCTGGAGCTGGCCCGGCTCGTCACGCGTCCGCTGGATCTGCTCCTCCTCGACGAGCCGACCAACCATCTCTCCCCCGCGCTGGTCGAGGACCTGGAGGTGGCGCTTGCGCGGTACCGGGGCACGGTGGTGGTCGTCAGCCATGACCGGCGGCTGCGGGACCGATTTCGGGGTGAACGGCTGTCGCTGCGCGACGGGCGGCGGGAGTAGGTGCGTTCCTGGCTGCGGGCGCACTGTGGTTGGGCGCGCCCACGCGGCGGAGCCGCACATGTCAGAGCCCCGCGCCCCTGACGGGGCCCGGCCTAGCGGCCGAGCCCGATACCCGACCCCGCGATCCGCACCCTGATCCCCTCCTTCTCCACGCTCACGTCCTGCAGCGCCATCGTCCCCTCGCCCGGCAGCTTCGGGAGCTGGAAGGCGAGGGTGAGGCGGTCGGCGAGGACGGGGCGGGTGAGTTCGGAGAGGCCCTTGAGCAGGGCGGGGTCGAGGCCGAGCTTCTTGAGCAGCCAGGGGTGGCCCATCGCCACGTCGATGAGGTTGAGGCCCATCACGTCGTTCACGAACCGCGGCGCACCGGTCAGCTCGTTCAGCTTGGCGTCGCTCTGCAGTGCCTCGCGGACCACGGAGTCGGGGACGCCGAGCCGCTCGACGATCGCGGGGACGGACAGGAGCGCCTTCGCCTTCGCCGTCTCCTCGCTGACGCGTTCGGCGGAGCTGCGCGACAGGTGCAGGCCCTCCTTCTCGCGCGTCCCTGGCCGGTACGTCGCCAGGTCGCCCAGTTGCAGGCTCATGCCGCCGATGTCGGTGGAGATGCCGCGCTCGCCGTTGCGCTGGATGCGGGCGTCGGCGCGCACCTTCAGGTCGTGCCCGGCGACGGGCAGCGTGCCGCGTGCGAGGACCTGGTCGCGGCCGTGGCCGGTGAACGTGACCTGGGAGGCGCCCAGTTCGCGGTTGAGGTCCTCGAAGGAGAGCAGCACCTCGCCGTTCATCTCGCCGATGAGGGCGCCGGTGAAGGAGGTCGGCCCGTCCCCGTCGATCGTCACGTCCGTGGCGGTCGCGGAGACCTTGGCGAGGGAGATCCGGTCGGCGGCGACGTCGGGGACGGTCACCTTCACCTTGTCGACGCGCTTGTCGAACACCTGGGTGAGGAAGGGGAATCCCTCGATCTCCACCTCGGGCGCCGCGCTCAGCTTCATCTGGTCCTTGAGCTTCTCCGCGGCCTCGTGCTCGGCGTAGAGGAGGGCCCAGCGGTCGCCGAGCGCGAGGAACGCGGTGGCGACGAGGACGGCGACGACGGCCTTCGCGGCGAGCGGCAGACCCGCGAAGCGGTTGCGGCGGCGGCTGCCGCGGCGGTGGTTGGGCGGCGTCCAGGGAGCGTCCGCTTCGGGCTCGTCCTTCTCCTCGTGGAGGAACTCCTCCAGGGGGTTGGGCGCGAGGGCGGCCAGCTCGTCGTACGGATTGCTGTACGAGGAAGCCGGAAGCTGAGCGGTGTCTCCGGAGCGGTCGTCGTCAATAGGCGCATCCGAAGGATGCGCGGCTATGCGGTGGGGGGAACGCATCGGCCGATCTCACCATACGTTCACACCCCACCCCAAGCCTGACTCCCGGTAACCAACGGTTTAGGCCACTACCTGAGTCGCTTCCGTCCCAGGTCGGAGCGGGTCGGTTCACCGGAACGTCAGCTGCGTCACTTCACGATCTTGATGCGGTCGGCCTTCGGGGGCGCGATCGGCCTGTCCGCCGAGGAGTTGGCGGTCAGGTAGTCGTTGAACGCCTTCAGGTCGTCCGCGCCGACGAGCGGCTTCGTGCCCTTGCCGAGCTCGGGGAAACCGTCGCCGCCGCCCGCGAGGAAGGAGTTCAGCGCGACGCGGTAGGTGGCCGCCGGGTCGATCGCCTTGCCGTTCAGCTTGATGGAGTCGGCCACGACGCGGTCGGCGCCGGTCCTGGTCATGTCCAGCGTGTACGTGAGCCCGTCCGAGATCTGCAGAATCTTCGGCGAGGCCTCGTTCGGCCCGCTCACCTGCTGCTTCAGCGCCGTCACGAGCTGCGCGCCGGTCAGGTCGACGAGATTGACGGTGTTGCTGAACGGCTGCACGGTGAACGCCTCGCCGTAGGTGACGACGCCGTCGCCCTCGCTGCCGCTCGCCTTGTACACGATGTCCGAGCGGATGCCGCCCGGGTTCATCAGCGCCAGATCGGCTTCCGGATCGACGGACTTGGCGTGCGCGAGCTGTGCGTCGGCGATGAGGTCGCCGAGCGGGGATTCCGGAACTCCGGCGCCACGGCCCGGGATGTCCGCGGAGATGTAGCCGACGGGCTTGTTGGCGACGGGCGCGGCCAGCTTGTCCCAGCGCTGGATGAGCGAGGTCATGTCGGGCGCCTTGGCCTGCTCGCGGCTGACGACGTGGTTCGCGGACCGCACGCTCGTCCGCACGATGTCCTTGGTCCTGCGGTCGTACGTCAGCGTGGTGTCCGTGTAGAGCTTCCCGAACGAGGACGCCGACGTCACCATGCGCGGATTGCCCGCGGGGTCCGGGATCGTGCAGACGTACGCGGCGTGCGTGTGCCCGGTGACGAGGGCGTCGACCTTGGGCGAGATGCCCTTGGCGATGGTGGTGATCGGCCCGGAGATGCCGTCGCCCGCGCCCGGGGAGTCGCAGTCGTAGTTGTACGCCTGGCTCGCGGGGGAACCGCCCTCGTGGATGAGCGTGACAATGGACTTCACGCCCTGCTTGTCGAGGATCTTCGCGTACTTGTTGACGGTCTCGATCTCGTCGTGGAACTTCAGCCCCTTGACCCCGTCGGCGGAGACGATGTCGGGAGTGCCCTCCAGCGTCACGCCGATGAAGCCGATCTTCACGCCCTTGTGCTTCCACACCGAGTAGGGCTTGAGGATGGGCCTGCCGCTCTTCTCGTCGGTGACGTTCGCGGCGAGATAGGGGTAGTCGGCCCCCTCGAATGTCTTCCCCTGGCCCTTCGCATCCTTCTCGAAGCAGCCGTCCTTGGGGTGGCAGCCGCCGTTCTGCATCCGGGCCAGCTCCTTGGCCCCCTCGTCGAACTCGTGGTTGCCGACGCTGGTGACGTCCAGGTCGAGCTTGTTCATCGCCTCGACGGTGGGCTCGTCGTGGAAGAGCCCGGAGAGCAGCGGGCTCGCCCCGATGAGGTCACCCGCGGCCGCGGTCACGCTGTAGGGGTGCCCCTTCCGCGCGGTCCGCAGCGACGTGGCGAGGTACTCCGCCCCACCGGCGTCGATCTTCTTCTCGGTCCCGTCCGCCTGCTTCTCCGTCACCTGCCCCGACGACCCGGCCGGCGGCTGCAGATTCCCGTGGAAGTCGTTGAACGACAGCAACTGCACATCCACCGTGCGCTTCTTGCCCCCACCTGCATGCTCCGCCCCCGCACTCGCGGGCAGCGCCGCGGCCAACGCCCCCACCGTGGCGAGCGATGCGGCCGCCGCAAGCACCCGATAGGCACGACGCCCGGGCCGACGTGGCTGACGTGTGGCTGACACGTGTCCCCCTGAGGGTGAAAGTAATCCGACCAAGAAGGCGTTCCCGCCGCCCGCAGCCTAGGTTCAACGCGCGTAGCACAACAGAGGGTTGCCGGTTACATCCTGATTGCCATTGGGGGTCGCGCCCCGAAGGGGCGCGGGCCTGTGACATGTGCGGCTCCGCCGCGTGGGCGCGACCAGCCACGACGCACCCGCAGATGCGGACCGCACTTCCCGCGGAGCGCTCAGCCCGCGCAGCGCGATATCAGCCCGTCCGGCGCTTGAGGACAAGCGCGCAAGCGCGAAGCCAAAGCCGACCCCGCGCCGGGGGGGGGCAGGCCCGCAGCGCGACCAACCCCACACCCCAATCCCACCCCCAAGCCGCCCCGCCAGAATACGCTCGGGGACATGACTGACGACCGCCCCGCCGAGGCCGCCGCCCCCGCTCCCCTCCGCAAGATCGACACCCTCGCCGCGCTCACCGCGGCGCAGGCCGACGCCGTGCTCGGGCTCCTCGCGGAGGCCGCCCGCTCGGACGGTCAGCAGGCGGTCTCCGAGCAGGGCAGGCTGCAGCTGCGCGGCGGCGCCCGCGAGGGCGTCAGGCATCTGCTGCTGAGCGTCGACGGCCGCCTCGTCGGGTACGCGCAGCTGGAGGACACCGACCCGGTGGAGGCCCCCGCGGCCGAGCTCGTCGTGCATCCCGCGCACCGCGGCCGCGGGCACGGCAGGGCGCTCGGCTCCGCGCTGCTCGGCGAGTCCGGGCGGCGCCTTCGGGTGTGGGCGCACGGCGGGCACGCGGCGGCCCGGCACCTCGCGCAGGTCCTCGGCCTCGCGCTCTTCCGCGAACTGCGGCAGATGCGGCGCCCGTTGGCGGACCTCGACCTGCCGGAGCCGGTGCTTCCCGACGGTGTCTCCGTGCGGACCTTCGTCCCCGGCCAGGACGACGCGGCCTGGCTCGCGGTGAACGCCGAGGCGTTCGCCCACCACCCCGAGCAGGGTTCGCTGACCCAGCGCGACCTGGACGACCGCAAGGCGGAGCCGTGGTTCGACCCGGCGGGGTTCTTCCTCGCCGAGCGCGAGAGCGACGGCGAACTGGTCGGCTTCCACTGGACGAAGGTGCACGCGGAGGAGCGGCTCGGCGAGGTGTACGTCGTGGGGGTGCGCCCCGGCGCCCAGGGCGGCGGCCTCGGCAAGGCGCTGACCACGACGGGCCTGCGCCATCTCGCGCAGGCGGGTCTGCCGACGGCGATGCTGTACGTGGACGCGGACAACAAGGCGGCCGTGAGCGTCTACGAACGGCTCGGCTTCGTCACGCACGAGACGGACCTGATGTACCGCACGGAGTCCTGACCCGGCCGCCCAAGAGCCCACGAAGGGCGCGGTGTTCCCCCCGTGGAACACCGCGCCCTTCGTCGTACCGCCCGGGTACGGCCCTCGTACCGCCCGCGCTACTTCGCGCCGACCTCGGTCAGGCACATGGAGAACTGCACCCGCCCGCGCCGCGTCTGCTCGTAGCGGGACTGGCCGGGCTCGCACTCGGCAAGGCCCTGGCTCGCGACCTTGTACTCGGCCTTGGCGTCGCCGCAGTCGATGACCTCCATGTCGGGGCTGTCCTGCGACCCCGTGTTCTGCACGCAGTCACCGATCTCCGCGGCCGCGGGCTGCTTGGCGCTCTCGCTGTCCGGGCCTGTGGTGTTGCCCCGGCTCGTGTACATCCAGACGCCCGCGACGACCGCCGCGATGAGCAGGGCGGCGACCTTCACCAGGGGTGACTGGCGCTGCTGGGACATGGTGGAACCCCCGAATTTCGTACGTGTTCACGTCAATGCTGAGCGGCAGACGCTACAAGATCGACGGCCGCTCCCCGAAACCCGGTTCCGCCGCTGCCGCCGCCCTCCCCGAAACCCCCGCACAACCTCCCACTTGACGGCACGCCCCACCTTCCACCACCCTTTCACTACTCAATTAGTGAAAGGGTGGTGGAAGGCAGTGGTCGAGTACCGCATCGACCGGCGCAGCGGCGTCGCCACCTACCTCCAGATCGTCCAGCAGACCCAACAGGCACTCCGCCTCGGCCTGTTGGAACCCGGCGACAAGCTGCCCACGGCCCGCGAGGTCGTCGAGGCCACGGCCATCAACCCGAACACGGTGCTGAAGGCCTATCGCGAACTGGAGCGTGAGGGCCTGGTCGAGGCACGGCGCGGCCTCGGCACGTTCGTCCGCCGGACGCTGGGCGCGGCACCGGCCGATTCGCCGCTCCGGGGGGAGCTCGCCGAGTGGGCGGCGCGGGCCAGGCGGGCGGGGCTGGAGAAGGACGACGTGGCGGCGCTCTTCACAGCCGTACTGGAAGAACAGTTCAGCGATGCGCAGACCCAAGAGCATGTGACCAGGGGGGACTTGACATGACCGACACCGCCATAGAGGCGACCGCACTGACCAAACGCTACGGACGACACCGCGACGCCCTGAAGGACTGCGCGTTCCGCCTGCCCGCCGGGCGCGTCTGCGCGGTCGTCGGCCCGAACGGCGCGGGCAAGTCGACCCTGCTCGCCCTGGCCGCGGGCCTCGGCCGCCCCACCGACGGCACGCTCACCGTCCTCGGCACCAGCCCCGCAAAGGCCCGCGCCCGCGTCGCGTACGTCGCCCAGGACAAGCCGCTCTATCCGCAGCTGACCATCGCGGACACCCTGCGGCTCGGCGCCGAACTCAACCCGGGCCGCTGGGACATGGCGGCGGCCGAGCGCGTCATGGGCGGCGGAGGACTCGACCCGAAAGCCCGCGTCCGTACGCTCTCCGGCGGCCAGCGCACCCGCGTCGCGCTCGCCGTCGCCCTCGGCAAGCGCGCCGAGCTGCTGCTCCTCGACGAGCCGATGGCCGACCTCGACCCGCTCGCCCGGCACCAGCTGATGGGCGCGCTCATGGCCGTCGCCGCCGAGCACGGCACGACCGTCGTGATGTCCTCGCACATCATCGGCGAACTCGCCGAGGCCTGCGACCACTTGCTGCTCGTCTCCGACGGTCGGGTCCGGCTCGGCGGCGGCATCGACGATCTGATCGGCGCGCACCGCCTGGTCACCGGACGCGGCCCGGTCGACCGCCTGCACCCGCACATCGTCGTCGAGTCCCGCGCCACCGGACGCGGCCTGACGGCCCTGATCCGCCCCGAAGGACCGGTCGGCGACGACTGGGACGTCCAAGAGCCTTCTCTGGAGGAGCTGTTGCTGGCCCATCTGCGCACCCCGGACGCGCCGCCGCTCCTCTCCCCCGGCAGCACGCCGCGGGAACTGGAGGTGTCCGCGTGACCGCGACGACGACGGCCCCCACCGAGCGGCCGGGCCTGCGCGCCGCCTTCGCCCTCCCCGGCCCGTACCGCATGGTGCTGCGCCAGCACCGCACGGCCCTGTGGTTCCTGGTCGGCCTGTTCGCACTCGGCACCGCCGCGCTGGCCGCCGACCGCTTGTGGGTGGCCCACGCCGCCGACGTGTTCACGGCGACCGACTGCGTCATCAGGAACACCACGCCGGGCTGCGGCGGATCGGTCCGCGGCTATCTCGACGCCGAGTACCAGTTCGGCAGGAACCTCGACTACGCGGGCATGGCCATGCTCGCGCTGCCCTGTCTGATCGGGGCGTTCGTCGCGGGCCCGCTCGTCGCGAAGGACCTGGAGTCGGGCACGTACAAGTGGGCCTGGACGCAGTCGGTCACCCCGGCCCGCTGGCTCGCCGCCCGACTCACCGTGTGCGCCGCGCTCGTGGTGACGGGAACCGTCCTGTTCACCGCGGTCCAGCGCTGGGCGTGGACCACGGGGCCCGAGCTCGAATACGTCCGGGCGCCCTGGTACGAGCGGGCCATGTACGGCTCGGTGGGCACGGTCGGCGTCGGATACGCCCTGCTGGGCCTCGCCATCGGCGCGCTCGTCGGGCTGCTGCTGCGCCGCACGCTGCCCGCGATGGCGGCCGCGGCGGCCGTCACGGCGGGCGCGGTGATCGCGCTGCCGCTGGCGCGGGCCCACTTGTGGGCGACCGAAACGGTCACCTCGTCGCGCCCGTACCCGATGGCCACCCCCGATTCCGGCTATCCGGTGGGCCGGGGCATGCTCACCGCCGACGGAGGCCGACTGCCGGAGTCGCTGTGCACGGACAGGGCGGAGGGCTACCAGCAGTGCCTCGCCGAGCACCAAGTCACCGGCTGGTACAACGAGTTCCACCCCGCGTCGCACTTCTGGCCGCTCCAGCTCGTGGAGACCGGCATCGTGCTGGCCCTCGCGGCCGCCGCGATCTACGCCGCGTTCCGGCTGCTGCGCCGCCGCACGGCCTGAACCCCACGAGCCGCCGCGCGGCTTGAACCGTACGATCGGCTTGAACCGTACGATCGGCCGACGGCCCCCGCCGTGTAGACGCCCGGGGGTCGTCGGTCGATGTCCCGCACGTCATGTCGCCGTAACCAGCGATTCAGACAGGCTTGCGACGCTCACTCAATGCAGCCCGCCGTGCCCGACCCTTCCCCGGAAACCGGGAAGCCATCCTCAGTGAACGGGAAGCTCCGCCTCTCTCCCGCGCTCTCCGACGCGCCCGTCGGCATGCCCGCGCGGAAGAATGGGTCCATGAGCCAGCCGAACACGCAAGGACAGGTCCAGCACGCCCAGCCCTCCGTCGGCTCGATCGCCGCGCACAGGCCCCACACCATCGCCGCCACGGTCTCCGACCTGGACCCCGACATCGACGCCGATCTCGACGCGTACGACGAGGACGCCCAGATAGGGCACGACGGCGCGGAACTGCCCCAGGGCCGGTTCCTGGACCGGGAGCGCAGCTGGCTCGCCTTCAACGAGCGCGTGCTCGAGCTCGCCGAGGATCCCCACACCCCCCTCCTCGAACGGGCGAATTTCCTGGCGATCTTCGCCTCGAACCTGGACGAGTTCTTCATGGTCCGCGTGGCCGGTCTCAAGCGCCGCATCGCGACCGGCGTCGCCACCCGTTCGGCCTCGGGCCTGCAGCCCCGCGAGGTCCTGGAACTCATCTGGAACCGCTCCCGCGAACTCATGGCCCGGCACGCCGCCTGCTACCAGGACGACGTCGCCCCCGGCCTCGCCGACGAGGGCATCCACCTGGTCCGCTGGAACGAACTGACCGAGAAGGAGCAGTCCCGGCTCTTCACGCTCTTCCGCCAGCAGATCTTCCCGGTCCTCACCCCGCTGGCCGTGGACCCCGCGCACCCCTTCCCGTACATCTCTGGGCTCTCCCTGAACCTCGCCGTCGTCGTGCGTAACCCGGTGTCCGGCCACCAGCACTTCGCACGCGTGAAGGTTCCGCCGCTGCTCTCCCGCTTCCTTGAGGCCTCCCCGCAGCGCTACGTCCCCATAGAGGACGTCATCGCCGCGCCCGCGCATCTCCAGGAGCTCTTCCCGGGCATGGAGATCCAGGAGCACCACATGTTCCGGCTCACCAGGAACGAGGACCTGGAGGTCGAGGAGGACGACGCCGAGAACCTGCTCCAGGCCCTGGAGAAGGAGCTCATGCGGCGCCGCTTCGGCCCGCCCGTGCGCCTGGAGGTCGAGGAGTCGATCGAGCCGAACATCCTCAGCCTGCTGGTGCGCGAGCTGAAGATCAGCGAGGCCGAGGTGTACCCGCTGCCGGGACCGCTCGACCTGACCGGACTCTTCAGCATCGCCAAGCTGGACAGGCCCGAGCTGAAGTACCCCAAGTTCGTGGCGGGCACCCACCGCGACCTCGCCGAGGTCGAGTCGGCGTCCGCACCCGACATCTTCGCCGCCCTTCGCGAACGCGACGTACTCCTGCACCACCCGTACGACTCGTTCTCCACCTCGGTGCAGGCCTTCCTCGAACAGGCCGCCGCCGACCCCGACGTCCTCGCCATCAAGCAGACGCTGTACCGGACTTCGGGCGACTCCCCGATAGTCGACGCGCTCATCGACGCCGCCGAGTCCGGCAAGCAGGTCCTCGTCCTCGTGGAGATCAAGGCCCGCTTCGACGAGCAGGCCAACATCAAGTGGGCGAGGAAGCTGGAGGAGTCCGGCTGCCACGTGGTCTACGGCCTGGTCGGCCTGAAGACCCACTGCAAGCTCTCCCTCGTCGTACGCCAGGAGGGCGACTCCCTGGTCCGCTACTCGCACGTGGGCACCGGCAACTACCACCCCAAGACGGCCCGCCTCTACGAGGACCTCGGCCTGCTGACCTCCAACCAGGAGGTCGGGGCGGACCTCTCCGACCTCTTCAACCGCCTCTCCGGCTACTCCCGCAGGGAGACCTACCGCCGCCTCCTCGTGGCCCCCAAGTCCCTGCGCGACGGCCTGGTCTCCCGCATCAACAAGGAGATGCAGCACCACCGCGCGGGCCGCCCCGCCTACGTCCGCATCAAGGTCAACTCGATGGTCGACGAGGCCGTGATCGACGCGCTGTACCGGGCGTCGCAGGCCGGCGTCGAGGTGGACGTGTGGGTACGCGGCATCTGCGCGGTGCGGCCCGGCGTCGTGGGGCTCTCGGAGAACATTCGCGTACGGTCCGTGCTCGGCCGCTTCCTGGAACACTCCCGCGTCTTCGCCTTCGGCAACGGCGGCGAACCGGAGGTGTGGATCGGCAGCGCCGACATGATGCACCGCAATCTCGACCGCCGCATCGAGGCACTGGTCCGGGTCCAGGACCCGGCGCACCGTGCGGCCCTCAGCCGGCTCCTGGAGACCGGCATGTCGGACACCACCGCCTCCTGGCACCTGGGCGCGGACGGCAACTGGACCCGCCACTCGGTGGACCCGGAAGGCCAGCCCCTGCGGAACGTACAGGAGATGCTCATAGACGCCCGGAGGCGCCGGCGTGGCACAGCAACACCATGAGATGACGGGTACGGGGACGGGCCCCGGAGGGGACGCGGGCGAACTCCTCGCCGCCCACCTCCAGGCCCAGGCGACGGAGTTCCTCCGCGCGCTGCGGGTGCACCGCGAGTCCACGACGGACGCACAGGGCGCGGAGGAGGCCCTGGAGGCGGCCCGCGCCCTGCGCCGCGCCGCCCGCCGCATCGGCGCCACCCTGCACACGTTCCGCCCCCTCCTCGACCCGGAGTGGGCCACGTCCCTGCGCCCCGAACTGGCCTGGCTCTCCGGCACCTTGGCCCAGGAACACGCCTACGCCACCCGCCTGGACCGCCTCCTGGACTCCCTCCACCGCTTGTCGGGCCAGCCTCCGGTACCACCGCCAGCAGTAGAGACCGCTGTGGGCAGTCGTTCCGCAGGGCGGAACGGGTGGGCACAGCCCCCGGTGCAGGGCGCCCATACGGAGGCGGGCACCCCTCGCGGCCTGGCGGTCGGCGCAGCCAAGGCCGCCGCGCTCCTGGAGCGGCAACTGACACTCGCCCGAACGAGGGCCCACTCCACCGCCCTGCAAGCCTTCGGCTCCTCCCGCTTCCACGCCGTCGCAGACAACGTCGCGGTCCTGGCCAGCGAAGTCCCCCTCCGAGGCACCGGCGAGGACCTCAAACCCCTTGCCGCGCAAGCCGAGTCGGACCTCACCGAGGCCGTCTCCGCCCTGCCCCTGGGCCAGGCGGGCCACCCCTACAACGCGGGCGCCCTCGTCCACGGCCTCGCGTCGGACACCGCCCCGGACGCCCAGGACGCCCCCTGGCTGAAGGTCCGCTCGCTGCTGCGCCTGCACCGGTACGCCCAGGAGGTCCTCCTCGGCCACGCGGGCCAGGACCCCCGCATCACGGAGGCCAGCCACGCCCTGAACGTCCACCGCGAGGCGGCGGCCGCCGCGGCCGCCGCGGCGCACGCGGCCAGGACCCCCCGGATCGCCCCGGCCACGGCGTACGCCCTCGGCGTGCTGCACGCCGACCAGCGCCACGAGGTCGAGGCGGCGAGGTTCGCGTTCCAGCAGGCTTGGCTCCACGAGGCGGTGAGTACGCGGTGACGTACAAGGACGACGAGAGCGGCGGCAACGGCAACAACGGCAAGGGCACCGTCCGCGCGGCGGGCTGCGTCCTCTGGCGCCGCTCCTCCGTCGACGGGGGCCTGGAGATCTGCCTGGTCCACCGGCCCAAGTACGACGACTGGTCGCACCCGAAGGGCAAGCTGAAGCGCTCCGAGGAGCCCCTTGCCGGAGCGCTGCGCGAGGTCGAGGAGGAGACGGGCTTCCGCTGCGCCCCGGGCGCCCCGCTGCCCACGGTCCGCTACCTCGCCCAGGGCCGCCCCAAGGAAGTCACGTACTGGGCCGCCGAGGCCACGACGGGCCATTTCACGCCCAACCGCGAGGTCGACCGCATCCTCTGGCTGCCCCCGGCCGCGGCCCGCAACCGCCTCACGCAGCTCCGCGACCGCCAGCTGGTCGACGCCCTGCTCAGCACGCTTAACCCAGCGTAGCCAGCACGCTACTTTCCGTGGCCCATCGCCTAACCAGGCCGACCGCCGAGGTTCACCCCCCGTTCACTCGTGCCCATCGGCCGCTTCACTTGCCCTGCCTAATTTCGGGCTTACAAGACACCGAAGAGGTCTTGGCGAGACATACCGCCGCAAGGCATCGACGTACGACATCGCACGCCGCCAGCAAAGGGCCGGCGGCTCCCGGAAGGAAGACCCGAAAGTGAAGCTTCAGCGCAAGAACCGGCTCCGCGCCCTCTCTCTCGGCGCCATCGCCGTCTCCGGCGCCCTGGCCCTCACGGCGTGCGGCTCCGACGACACGAGCGGCAACGGCGGTGGCGGCAAGGAGACCAACGCCAACGCCAACATCAAGTGCGACGACGCCAAGGGCCAGCTCGCGGCCTCCGGCTCGTCCGCGCAGAAGAACGCGATCGACGCCTGGCGGAAGGTCTACACGACCAACTGCAAGGACGTGCAGCTGAACTACAACCCGACGGGTTCGGGCGCCGGCATCACCGCGTTCCTGCAGGGCCAGACCGCGTTCGCCGGTTCCGACTCGGCGCTGAAGCCCGAAGAGATCGAGAAGTCGAAGAAGATCTGCACGAACAGCCAGGCCATCGACCTGCCGATGGTCGGCGGCCCGATCGCCATCGGCTACAACGTCCCCGGCGTGGACAACCTCGTCCTGGACGCCAAGACCCTGGCCGACATCTTCAACGACAAGATCAAGACCTGGGACGACAAGGCGATCGAGAAGCTCAACCCCGACGCCAAGCTCCCCAGCACCAAGATCCAGGCGTTCCACCGCTCGGACGAGTCCGGCACCACGGACAACTTCACCAAGTACCTCAAGGGCGCCGCCCCCAGCGCCTGGCCGTACGAGCCGGGCAAGTCCTGGGAGGCCAAGGGCGGCCAGTCCGCGAACGGCTCCGCCGGTGTCGCGGGCCAGGTCAAGCAGACCGCCGGTGCCATCTCCTACTTCGAGCTCTCCTACGCGGGTGACGGCGTCCAGACCGTCGACCTGAAGACCGGGGCCAAGGACCCGGTGAAGGCCACCGTCGACAACGCCTCCAAGGCCATCTCCGAGGCCAAGGTCGTCGGCAAGGGCAAGGACCTCGCCCTGGAGCTGAACTACAAGCCCACCGCCGAGGGCGCCTACCCGATCACCCTGGTGACGTACGAGGTCGTCTGCGAGAAGGGCAACAAGAAGGACACGCTCGCCGCGACCAAGTCCTTCCTGACCTACATCGCCAGCGAGGACGGCCAGAACGTCCTCAAGGAGAACGACTACGCGCCGATCCCCTCCGAGATCATCACCAAGGTCCGCTCCACCGTCGCGAGCCTGAGCTAGCTGAACCGAGTGCGGCCGGCCCCCCGTATCCACCACCGGGCCGGCCGCACCGTCCGGTGCACCGCCGCCACGGAGCGCCTGCCCCAGCGCACGGCGCCTCCGCAGACCGGAGAACCCCCATGGACATACCAAGCAATACGACCGCACCCCGCCCCGTCGACGACGTGCGGCCGGCGGCCCCGGTGAGCAAGGCCGTCGCCCGCGGCGCCACCCGCCCCGGCGACCGGGTCTTCCTCGGCCTCTCCCGGGGATCCGGCATCACGCTCCTCGTGATCATGGCCGCGATCGCCGCGTTCCTGACGTACCGCACGGCCCTGGCGCTCGCCGACAACACCGGCAACTTCCTCACCACCTTCGAGTGGGACCCGGCCGGTGCCACCACCGGCGGCAAGCCGTACTTCGGCATCGCCGTCCTGGTCTTCGGCACCGTGGTGAGCTCGCTGATCGCCCTCGCGATCGCGGTCCCCGTCGCCATCGGCATCGCGCTCTTCATCTCGCACTACGCGCCGCGCAAGCTGGCCGCCCCCATCGCGTACGTGATCGACCTGCTCGCCGCAGTGCCCTCGATCGTGTACGGCCTGTGGGGCGCCCTCGTGGTCGCCCCCAATCTCACCGGCCTCTACAGCTGGCTCGACGACTACTTCGGCTGGACCGGCATCTTCGAGTACCAGGGCGGCGCCCCGCGCTCCCTGATGACCGTCGGAATCCTCCTCGCGATCATGATCCTGCCGATCATCACGAACGTGAGCCGCGAGGTCTTCCTGCAGGTCCCGAAGATGCACGAGGAGGCCGCGCTGGCCCTCGGCGCCACGCGCTGGGAGGTCATCCGCATGTCGGTGCTCCCCTTCGGCCGCTCGGGCATCATCTCCGCCTCGATGCTGGGCCTCGGCCGCGCGCTCGGCGAGACGATCGCCGTCGCCACCGTGCTCTCCCCGACCTTCCTCATCAGCGCGTCCGTGCTCGACCCCGGCGGCGGCACCTTCGCGCAGAACATCGCCAGCAAGTTCAACGAGGCCAGCGAGTACGGCCGGGACGCGCTCATCGCCTCCGGCCTGGTGCTCTTCATCATCACGCTGCTGGTCAACGGCGCGGCCCGCATGATCATCGCCCGCCGCAAGGAGTACTCGGGGGCCAACGCATGAGCACCACGACACCCACCCCGCCCAACCCGCTCGTCAAGCGGGCCTCGACCCTCAAGGCCGCGACCCTGCCGCGCTGGACGCCGCTGGCCGTCGCCCTCGGCTCGGCCGCCGCGGCCGTCGCCGTCGGGGCCGGGGCAGGACTGCACAGCCGGGTCCAGTGGGGCCTGATCGCCGCCGTCCTCTTCATCGTCGCGTCGTACGTCATCGCGAGGACCGTCGAGGGCGCCCGCCAGGCCAAGGACCGCCTCGCCACCTCGCTGGTGTGGGTCATGTTCCTGCTGGCCGTCGTCCCGCTGGCCTCGCTGGTCTACGAGACCGTGCAGCGCGGCATCAAGGTCTTCGACATCTACTTCCTGACCCACTCGATGGGCGTCGTCGCCGACGACGAGCCCGGCGGCGGCATCTACCACGCGATCATCGGCACCCTGGAGCAGGTGCTCCTGGCCTCCGTGATCGCCGTGCCGATCGGCCTGCTCACCGCGATCTACCTCGTCGAGTACGGCCGCGGGAAGCTCTCCAAGGTCGTCACGTTCTTCGTCGACGTGATGACCGGCATCCCGTCGATCGTCGCGGGCCTGTTCGTCCTCAGCTTCTGGATCCTCATCCTGGGCTTCGACTTCTCCGGCTGGGCCGGCGCCATGGCGCTCGCGATCCTGATGATGCCGGTGGTCGTGCGCTCCACCGAGGAGATGCTCAAGCTCGTCCCGAACGAGCTGCGCGAGGCCTCGCTCGCCCTCGGCGTACCGAAGTGGCGGACCATCCTCAAGGTCGTCCTGCCCACCGCGATCGGCGGCATCACGACCGGCATCATGCTCTCGGTCGCCCGCATCGCCGGTGAAACCGCGCCCGTCCTGCTGCTGGTCTGGGTGAACCCCCTGATCAACACGAACCCCTTCGAGGGCTCGCAGGCATCGCTGCCGCTGTACATCTACCAGCAGTACCAGGCGGGCAACGACGCGGCGTACGACCGGGCCTGGGCCGCGGCCCTCGCGCTCATCGCCTTCATCATGATCCTCAACCTGGCGGCTCGCGGCATCGCCCGCTGGAAGGCCCCCAAGACGGGCCGCTGACCGCGGCCAATCAGCGACCCTCGCACTTCCCTTTCGAAAGAAGCAGTGATCCCCATGGCCAAGCGAATCGACGTATCGGGCCTGACCGCCTACTACGGTTCCCACAAGGCGATCGACGACATCTCCATGACCGTCGAGCCGCGCTCCGTGACCGCCTTCATCGGCCCGTCCGGCTGCGGCAAGTCCACCTTCCTGCGCACCCTGAACCGCATGCACGAGGTCACCCCCGGCGGCCGCGTCGAGGGCAAGGTGCTCCTGGACGACGAGGACCTCTACGGCAGCGGCGTGGACCCGGTGGCCGTGCGCCGCACGATCGGCATGGTCTTCCAGCGCCCCAACCCCTTCCCCACGATGTCGATCTTCGACAACGTCGCGGCGGGCCTCAAGCTCAACGGCTCGTACAAGAAGTCCGAGCTGAACGACATCGTCGAGAAGTCCCTCAAGGGCGCCAACCTCTGGAACGAGGTCAAGGACCGCCTCAACAAGCCCGGCTCCGGCCTCTCCGGCGGCCAGCAGCAGCGCCTGTGCATCGCCCGCGCGATCGCGGTCGAGCCCCAGGTCCTGCTCATGGACGAGCCCTGCTCGGCCCTCGACCCGATCTCCACCCTCGCCATCGAGGACCTGATCGGCGAGCTCAAGGAGCGCTTCACGATCGTCATCGTGACGCACAACATGCAGCAGGCCGCCCGCGTCTCCGACCGCACGGCCTTCTTCAACCTCTCCGCGGTCGGCCAGCCCGGCAAGCTCATCGAGATCGACGACACCGAGCGGATCTTCTCCAACCCGTCGGTCCAGGCCACCGAGGACTACATCTCGGGCCGCTTCGGCTAGGCCGACTCCCCCGACTCCCCGCGGTGCTGCATGGCGGTGCCACCGCAGGGACAACAAGAAAGGCCCGCCCCTGGCTCCCGGGGGCGGGCCTTTCGTGTGAGCCCCGTAAGGGGCGCGGGGCTGTGACATATGCGGCTCCGCCGCGTGGGCGCGAGCAACCCCCACCAAGCCGCAGCTACAAGAAGGCGAGATTAACGACCCAGAAGCTCAAGGCGGCAACAATCGCAGCCGCAGGCATCGTGATGAACCAACCAAGAATGATGTTCTTGGCAACTCCCCACCGCACCGCGTTGACCCGCTTCGTTGCCCCCACACCCATGATCGCGGACGTGATGACGTGAGTCGTCGAGATCGGCGCGTGGAACATGAACGCCGTGGTGAACATGATCCCCGCACCGGTCGTCTCGGCGGCGAACCCCTGCGGCGGATCCAGCTCGATGATCTTGCGCCCGAGGGTCCGCATGATGCGCCAGCCACCCGCGTACGTACCGGCGGAGAGCATCAGCGCACAGGCGATCTTGACCCAGATCGGAATGGGCGCGTCCGCGCTCTGCACATCGGAGATGACCAGGGCCATCACCACGATGCCCATCGTCTTCTGCGCGTCCTGCAGACCGTGCCCGAGCGCCATGCCGGCCGCGGACACCGTCTGCGCGATGCGGAAGCCGCGCTTGGCCTTGTGCGGATTGGACTTGCGGAACATCCACATGATCGCGCACATCACCAGGTAACCGGCGACGAGGCCGACCACCGGGGACAGGAACATCGGGATCACGATCTTGTCGACGACCCCGGACCAGATGACCCCGATGCCACCGGCGAGCGCGGCCCCGACCATGCCGCCGAACAGCGCGTGCGACGAGGACGAGGGGAGCCCGAAGTACCAGGTGATCAGGTTCCAGACGATCGCGCCGATGAGCGCCGCGAAGAGGATCCACATCCCCTTGTCGCCGTGCGGGGTCTCGATGATCCCCTCACTGACGGTCTTGGCGACCCCGCTGCCCATGAAGGCACCGGCGAGGTTCATCACCGCGGCCATGGCGAGCGCGGCGCGTGGCGTCAGCGCACGCGTGGAAACGGATGTGGCGATGGCGTTCGCGGAGTCGTGAAAGCCATTCGTATACGTAAATCCGAGCGCGACGCCAATGGTCACGATCAAAGCAAAGGTGTCCATGGAGGGGCCTCAGGACTCCTTGACCGCGATGGTCTCCACGGTGTTGGCGACGTGCTCGAACGCGTCGGCCGCCTCTTCCAGCACATCGACGATCTGCTTGAGCTTCAGCACCTCGATGGCGTCGTACTTGCCGTTGAAGAGGTGCGCGAGCAGCTTGCGGTGAATCTGGTCGGCCTGGTTCTCGAGGCGGTTCACCTCGATCCAGTACTCGGTGAGGTTGTCCATGGTCCGCAGGTTCGGCATGGCCTCGGCGGTGAGCTCGGCGGCCCGCGAGAGGACCTCGATCTGCTGCTCCACGCCCTTGGGAAGTTCCTCGACCTGATAAAGGACGACCAGGTCGACGGCCTCCTCCATGAAGTCCATGATGTCGTCGAGGGACGAGGCGAGGGAGTAGATGTCCTCGCGGTCGAACGGCGTGATGAAGGAAGAGTTCAGCTGGTGGAAGATCGCATGCGTCGCGTCGTCTCCCGCGTGTTCCGCGGCCCGCATACGCTCTGCGATCTCGGCCCGGGCGGAGGAATCCGCTCCGAGCAGTTCCATCAGGAGCTTCGAGCCCGTGACGATGTTGTCCGCGGATGCGGCGAACATGTCGTAGAAGCTCGTCTCCCTGGGGGTCAGACGAAAGCGCACGTGGGGTCCTCGGGGTGCTTTGGATGCGGTCAGGCTGATGCTAGGCGCATCATCCGGCCACGGCTAACCGGCCGCTCCCCAGTGTCGCCCATCAGGCACAGTGATCAGCACACCCCCCGAGAAATCGGCTACCATATACCCACCGGGGGTATATGGATCTGCAGAAATGCAGGAATGTCCCACAGGAGGAGGACGCGATGACGACCACCGAGGCGGCCGACGCGGCCGTGCCGACCACGGGGGCGCCCGAGGCGCCCTCCGACCACGACCACGGAGTGCACGGCTACCACAAGCAGAAGGACGAGCACCTCAAGCGCCTGCGCCGCATCGAGGGCCAGATCCGCGGCCTGCAGCGCATGGTCGAGGAGGACGTCTACTGCATCGACATACTTACCCAGGTGTCGGCGAGCACAAAGGCGCTCCAGTCCTTCGCCCTCCAGCTCCTGGAGGAGCACCTGCGGCACTGCGTGGCCGACGCCGCGGTCAAGGGCGGCGCGGAGATCGACGCGAAGGTCGAGGAAGCGACGAAGGCGATCGCGCGGATGATGCGCACGTAACGCTCCCGCGAGGGAAAGCGGCCACCGGGCGACGGTTCGGACGGTGCGGGCCGTCCCCGGCGGGCCGCGCCCACGCGGCGGAGCCGCACACGTCGCAGCCCCGCGCCTTTACGGGGCGCTGTCCTACGGGGCGCTGTCCTCTTCTTCGTCCCGTCCGTCTCCGTCGGAGACCCTCAGCACCTCGTCGATCCGGTCGAAGCTCAAGCGCTCGACCGCGGCGCTGGCCGCGATGATGAGGTCGCCGCACAGCTCGATCTCGGCGAGGGCGACGTGGTCCTGAACCGCCGTGCCGCCACGCATCGGAGCCACGCTCATCACCTCTTCCTGACGGACCCGTTCCGGCCGGTACCGACTTCCTAGAGTAGGGAGCGGTCTACACAACGCGCATGGCACGGACGGACCATTTCATCCAGCCGTACGCGACTACTGCTCGGCAATCTTCCCGGCGAAAATGTCCTTGTCGGCCGGAAGTCGCACCTCCGCGGGCGCCCCGAAACCGTAGAGCAGGGTCGTCGACGCGACATTCGCGTCGGCCACTTTGAACTGCTGCCGCATCTTCCGTGCCCGCCCCCGCTCGTCGAGATAGACGTCGAAGGGCACGCCCTTCCTGCTGAACCCTTTCCCCGCCGCGGCGGCGAGCGCACCGCGCTGACCTGCGGAGGCCGCCGCGGCCGCGCGCCGGATGTCGGCCACCCCGCGGTAGTGCCGCACCTCGACGCCCCCCACCCGCTCATCGCCCACATACGTCACTTCCCTTGCGCCGCGCAGCAGTTCGGCGGCGGCGAGGGGATCGGTGGCGCCGCCGGTGACGAGGTTCCCGTCGGAGAGGGAGCGTGTCTCGATCCGCACCCACTTGTCGGCGGGCACACCGGCCCCGCGGTTCTTCATGTAGAGCGCGCCCGCGGTCAGCAGTTCGGTGATGGGCCGGTGCCCGTCGTCCCCCGCGGGATCCTGCGGGAGCACGACCTCGAACCGTCCGCGCTGCCGCCCGAAGTCGTACACCCCCCGGCCTCTGATGGTGACGCGCGTCCCCCCGCTGGCCATCTCCATCGACGTACTCGCCTTGGAACTCCCCGCCCGCACCAGGGAGTCGGCGGTCCGCCGCACCGCGTCCCCGGGGTCGCCCGCGCCGTGCGCGTCGGCGGCGGCGCCGCTGTCCGAGCACCCGGCCGCGACGGCCATCAGCCCCACCGCCGCGAACGCGGCGAACGCTCCACCCGTGCGCCTGTGCTGCTGCCCCATCGCTTGTCTACCCCCAAGCGTTCCTGCGCCCGTCAACGGCCGGCGTCGTTCCGCATAACGACCGGTACGTTGACCCGTCACGCGGATGGGCGTTAACCCGAGGTCGGTACGGTGACGGCGTGGCCGATCAGGATGACTCCGCACCCCACCGCACGACGACGGTCGAGAAGGGCCGTTTCATAGCCGCCCAGTGCACCTGCGGCTGGCGCGGCCCAGCCCGCAGAGCCCGCAGCAAGGCACGCCTGGACGCCACGGAACACGAGGCGCACCCCTAAGGCCCGCCCGTCGGTCTTCCCCCCGGCCCTCCCGTGGCGCACTCCCGGAACGGGGTACGCGGAACCCAGCGGTCCCGCACATCGTCTCGTTCTCCGGGAAACAACGGGAGGCGTCATGGAACGGCGTACGTTCATCGGTACGACAGCGGCCACACTGGCCGCCGCCACGGTCGCGGGCTGCACCGGCGGCAACGGCAACGCGAGCGGCAGCGGCACCGCGTCGCAGAGCGGCGGCGGCAGCAGCACCCCGATCAGGACGTCCAGCGCCGCTGCCTCCTCCCCCGCGACCCTCAAGGCCCTCGCCAAGGACCTGGACGGCACACTCGTGCGGCCCGGCGAGACCAAGTGGGCGGCGGCCCGCCAGCTGTACAACACGCGGTACGACGACCTGAAGCCCACCGCCGTCGCCTACGTCGCCCACGCCGACGACATCCGCACCGCCTTCGCGTACGCCCGCGCCCACCACACGCCCATCGCGATCCGCAACGGCGGCCACTCGTACGCCGGCTGGTCCTCCGGCACGGGCCGGCTCATCATCGACGTGTCGAAGCTGAGCAAGATACGGGCGAGCGGGAACAGCGCCACCATCGGCGGCGGCGCCAAGCTCATCGACGTCTACCGCTCGCTCGCCGCGAAGGGCGTGACGATCCCCGCGGGCTCCTGCCCCACCGTCGGCATCTCCGGCCTGACCCTCGGCGGCGGCCACGGCGTGGTCTCCCGGGCGTACGGCCTGACCTGCGACAGCCTCACCTCCGCGAAGCTGATCACGGCAGACGGCAAGGAGCTCACCGCCTCCAAGTCCGAGCACAAGGACCTGTTCTGGGCGCTGCGCGGCGCGGGCAACGGCAACTTCGGCGTCGTCACCGAGCTGACCTACCGCACGCACCCCGCGCCCCAGGGCGTCTCCGCGTACATGACCTGGCCCTGGTCGAAGGCGGCCGCGGTCGTCAAGGCCTGGCAGGAGTGGGGCCCCGGCCAGCCGGACGAGATCTGGTCGTCCCTCCACCTGGCCAACACCCCCGGCGGCACCCCGAACATCTCCGTCGCCTGCTTCTCCCTCGGCACGTACGGCGAACTCCAGAACGCCGTCGACCGCCTCGCCGACAAGATCGGCGCCCCCGCGCGCAGCGTCTCCCTCAAGCGTCGTACGTACGAGGAGTCCATGGAGGTCTACGCCGGCTGCTCCTCCTTCGCCGCCGACGCCCAGTGCCACCTCCCCGGCGCCACCCCCGGCCGCAGCCCCCAGGGTGTCCTCAACCGCGAGACCTACGCGGCCAGTTCGGACTTCTTCGACCGTTCCCTGTCCGCGGCGGGCATCCGCGCCCTGCTCTCCCAGGTCGAGAACGTGACGGGCGCGAGCGCCGGCAGCATCGCCCTCACCGCACTCGGCGGCGCGATCAACCGCGTCGACCCCACAGCGACGGCCTTCGTCCACCGCCGCTCACGCATGCTCGCCCAGTACATCGCCTCCTGGCGCGCAGGCACCTCCAAGCCCGCCCAGTCCTGGCTCAAAAAGGCCCACACGGCAATGGGCCGCTACGCCACCGGCGCGGCCTACCAGAACTACACCGACGCCACGCTGACGAACTGGCGCGAGGCGTACTACGGGGCGGCGGCACCGCGCCTGAAGAAACTGAAGAAGCAGTACGACCCCGGGCGGTTCTTCGACTTCCCGCAGGCGCTGTGAGAACGCCGGGCGGGCATTTCAGCCTGTCCGGCGTTTGAGGACGAGCTCGGCGCAGCCGGCGATCCCCGCGCCGAAAAGCAACGTCACCCGTCCAGCAGCCGCCGCAACCCATTCGGCCCCACCCGACACGCCCTCAGGTGGCCCACTCCGCTGGACAGGAGTGGCGTGAGGGCATGACCCCACGCATAGCCGCCGCCACGGCGACAGCCGCAGCCACCGTGCTGCTCAGCCTCGCCGCAGGCGCAGGCACCCCCGCCTTCGCCCTGGACAAGCCCACGGAGCCGGGCCAGCTGACGCTCATCGACACCCCCAAGGGCAAGGCCCTCGCCGACAAGGACGGCAACCCGCTCTACACGCGGGACGCCGACAAGCCCAACACCCCTGACTGCACCGGGGATTGCGCGACCAACTGGCCGGCCGCGATCGGCTATCCGACCAAGGCCGACGACGTCACGGGCCAGACCGCGCAGACCGAGGACAACGCCCAGGACGCCGACCAGCCCCAGGTCATCTACGAGACCAGGCCGCTCTACTACTTCAAGAACGACGAGAAGGGCCAGGACCCCAAGGGCCAGGACGTGGCGGGCTGGAGCCTGCTCGGCGCCGACGGCAAGGAGCTGGGCGAGGCCGCGGGCGACACCACGGACGAGTCGGCGTCGCCCTCCCCCGACGCGACCGCCCCCGACGGATCCGCGTCCCCGGACGCCTCGAAGTCCCCCTCGACCAACACCTCCGCGAACGCCTCGGCGACCCCCCTGCCGACGACGCCCTCCACCAAGGAGCCGAGCGACACCGGAAGCGGGACGGACACCGGCACCGGCACGGACACCGGCGCGCTCCGCGCCACCCCGTCCGGCGCGGCCCGCGGCGGCGCCGACCACGCGTCGGCCGCCGACGAGCACCCCGAGGCGGGCCCCCTCGCGTTCGCCTCCGCGGGCGTGACCGGAGCCGCCGCGGGCGCCGGGATCTGGCTGCTGCGCCGCCGCCGTGCCCGCGACAGCGAGGCGGAGCACCGCTGAGCGGCGGCCGTACGGCGCGGGCGGTGACGGCGGTGACGCCCCTGCTGCTCGCGACGGCGGCGGTCCTCGCGGCCGCGCCCGCCGTGGGCGACCGGACGCCGGGCCGGGGCGACCGGGTGCGGATCCCGGCGATCGGCGTGGACGCGGACGTCCTGCCGGTCGGCCTGGACGGCGGCGGCGCCCTGGAGGTGCCCTCGTTCCGGGACGCGGCGAAGGTCGGCTGGTACACGCTGGGCCCGCGCCCCGGCGCCCGCGGCCCCGCCGTCCTGGTGGGCCACCGCGACGCCCCCGCGGAACCGCCCGGCAGGGGCTACCGGGACGCCGTCTTCGCCCGCCTGGACCGGCTCCGCCCCGGCGACCGGATCGAGACGACGACATCGACGGGCCGACGTACCGCCTTCGAGGTCACGGCGGTGGACACCTACCGCACGACGGCCTTCCCCACCGACAAGGTCTACGCCCCCGCGGCCGGCCCCCAGCTGCGCCTGCTGAGCTGCGGCGGCCGCATCGGCGGCGACGGCCACTGGGACTCGAACGTCGTGGTGACCGCGGAACTCACCGCCCGGCCACCGGCAAGCACCTAAGCGGCGAGGTCCCGCTCGTCCGGGTCCTGTGCGGCGCCCGCGGGCGAGGAGGCGCCGGGCAGCGCGGCCACCGGCTCGGCCGGGCGGGCCCACACCAGGCGGCCCACGCGCGCGGTCCGCCCGACGGCCTTGGCGAGCGGCGTGAGCAGCGCCATGGCGAGCGGCGAGAGGAGCAGGGCGACGGCGGTGCCGAGCGCGAAGCCGCCG
The DNA here is from genome assembly GCF_042740435.1 of Streptomyces sp. NPDC059002. Classification (NCBI taxonomy): domain Bacteria; kingdom Bacillati; phylum Actinomycetota; class Actinomycetes; order Kitasatosporales; family Streptomycetaceae; genus Streptomyces; species Streptomyces sp. NPDC059002. The sequence goes on from NZ_JBHYJI010000018.1 coordinate 116,115, forward strand.
ACGACGTCCGTCGGGTAGTGCACGCCCATGAAGACCCGGCAGAAGCCTTCGAAGACGGCGAGCGCGATGCCGACGAGGCCGAACTTGCGGTGGGCGACGAAGAGTCCGGCGCCGATCGCCATGGCGAGTGTCGCGTGATCGCTCACGAAGGAGTAGTCGGTCTTGCCGTCGATGAGGAGTTCGATGCCGCGGTGGTCGACGGCGGGTCTCGGTCGCTCGACGAAGCTCCGGATGGGCACGTTGACCAGCACGGCGATGCCCGCGGCGAGCGGCGCCCAGACGACGGCGGCGACGGACGATGCGGCGTCGTCGAGCGTGCCCCGCTTGCGCTGGCCCCACCAGCACCACACGACGAGGAGCACGAGGGCGAGCAACAGTCCGTACTCACCGACGAATTCCATGACGCGGTCGAGCCACCGCGGGGAGTCCTTCGCCAGTCCGTTGATGTCGTAGAGCAGGCTGACGTCGGGGTTCGACCCGGATTCATCGAGTCCAGCCATGGCGCTGCGGCCCCTTGTCTCCTAGCCCATGGGCGCACCCTTCTGTGCGCCCTTCCATCAACCCCCGTGGTTGGTCGGTCCAGTCAAGGGAACGCCTGGTCCCCTCTCCTACGTTCCACTCTCCACCGAAAGATCACTCAGACGTTATCGAAGAGAGATACATCGCCGCAGCTCAGGGGGAGTGATTTAACGGAGAGTTCAAGCCACCTCACGCCCCGGATTCGCTTCCGCGCGCCCCGCGGAGCCTCCTCTCAGGCCTCGGCGGGCTTGGTCGGCAGAGCCTTCGCGCCGTCCTTCGTGACACGAGTCGCGCCAAAATAATCGGGGGTGTCGACGGGGTCGAAGCGGATCACGGCACCCGTCCGCGGGGCGTCGATCATGTAGCCGCCGCCGACGTAGATCCCGACGTGCCTGATGGCCCGTGAGTTGGTGAGGTCGTCCGAGAAGAAGACCAGGTCGCCGGGGAGCAGTTCGTCCCGCTTGGGGTGCGGGCCCGCGTTCCACTGGTCGTTGGCGACGCGCGGCAGCGTGATCCCGACGGACCGGTAGGCGGCGAGGGTGAGCCCCGAGCAGTCGAAGCGGCCGCCCTGGTCCGCCGTGCCGTTCCCGCCCCACAGATATTCGGTGCCGAGCTTCTTCTGCGCGTAGTAGATGGCACCTGCCGCCTGCTGCGAGGGCTGCACGCGGCCCACGGGCCTCGCGAAGCTCTTCGACAGGGTGGTGATGGTCTTCACGTAGTTCTGCGTCTCGCGGTACGGCGGTACGCCGCCGTACTTGATGACGGCGTACGCCCCCGCGTTGTACGCGGCGAGCATGTTCTTGGTCGGATTGCCCGGGGCGTCCTTCACATAGCCCGCGAGCTTGCAGTCGTACGAAGCGGCGGACGGGATGGCGTCCTCGGGGTCCCAGATGTCGCGGTCGCCGTCACCGTCGCCGTCGACGCCGTGCGCGGCCCAGGTCCCCGGGATGAACTGCGCTATCCCCAGCGCCTTCGCCGGACTCTTGGCCCGCGGGTTGAACCCGCTCTCCTGATACAGCTGGGCGGCGAGCAGCGCGGGGTTGATGGCCTTGCAGAGATTGCCCCACTTCTGCACGAGGGGCTGATAGGTGGCGGGCACGGCCCCCTTGGCGAGCCCGACGGCACCGCCGCCCGCCCCGCTCGCGAGGCTTCCCGCGGCCATGTACGTCCCGACGACGAGCAGCGCGATGAAGCTGAGGGCACCGCCGATCCCGACGGACGCGACCAGCCACGCCTTACGCACCGTCAACCACCCCTCACCCACCGGGAGACCGCCGCCGCTCAGTGTAGAGGCCCCGTGCGAAAGTGGCGTGGATCATTCATGGAACCCCTCGCCGCCCGCGGACAACACCTCACGTGACGTACTCATTCTCAATGCACGCCCGGATCAGGGCCGGAGACCCGGAGGCGTTCCGCGAGCTGTTCCGCGACCACTCCCAGCTGGTCTACCGGCACGCGCTCCGCGTGAGCGGCGACTGGGCGACCGCCGAGGACGTGGTCTCGCTGACCTTCCTCGAGGCGTGGCGACTGCGCGGAAAGCTGCGCGACGAGGGCGAGACCCCCCGCCCCTGGCTGATGGGCATCGCGGTCAACGTGCTGCGCAACACCTCGCGCGCCGCCCGCCGCTACCGCAACGCGGTGGACCGCGTCCCCGCGGCGAGCGCCGTCCCCGACTTCGCCGACGAACTGGTCGGCAGGATGGCGGACGCCGAGCAACTGGCCGCCGCGCAGGCGGCACTGAAGCGGCTGCGGCGCGGCGAACGCGAGGTCTTCACCCTCTGCGTCTGGTCGGGCCTCGGCTACGCGGAGACCGCCGAGGCCCTGGGCGTCGCGGTCGGCACGGTCCGCTCGCGCCTGTCCCGCGCGCGCACGCGGCTGCGCAAGCTGGCGGAGGAGGAACTGGCGACGGCGCGAGCGATACGCGCGGCTCACGAAGAAACCATGGAACCGCCCCGAAAGGGCGGACAAGTACAGGTTGACCGCATCGAGGCGGTCAGGTCGGAGAGGGAGGGAAACGAATGAAGCGCCCCGCATGGAGCCGTGGTCTCCGGTCGCGCCAAGAGCCGCTCGACCACGCCGAGTTGGCCCGGCTGCTGCCGGCACCCGGCGACCCGGCCCTGCCCGCCGACCGCCAACTCCTGCTCGAGAGGCACCTGATGACCCAGATCCAGCAGCAGACGGGCCCGTCATCCCCCGAGTTCCCCGCCCCACCCGCGGGCCCGCGCCCCCGCCCCGTGCGCCGCGCACTCCTGATCGGCACCCCGATCACCGCCGCGGCCCTTGCCGTGGCCATCGCGGTCAACGTCACCGGCGGCTCGGGCGGCACCGACAGCGACACCGCGAACCTCAGCGAGACCGCCCCCGTCGTCCCCCTGGAGCCGGGCACCACGAAAACGGTCTCCACCGTCGCGGAGAAGGCGTCGCGGGCCGCGGAGACGGAGAAGTACCCGGTCCCGCGCCAGGACCAGTACATCTACGTCAACAGCAAGGTCTCGTACCTCTCCATCGACGTGAACGTCGACACGGACAAGACGAAGACGACCGTCCAGAAACTGCACCCCCGCGAGGTCTGGCTCTCCCCCGACGGCCTCAAGGGCTGGCTGTACGAGCCCGGCTTCCAGCCCGAGGAAGGCATCACGCTCGACGGCGACGTCGAAGGCTGGTCGTACAACAAGGTGAGCAAGCTCCCCACCGCCACCGACGCCCTCCTCGAGCGCATCTACGCCGACACGAACGGCCAGTCCTCCCGCGACCAGCAGGCCTTCGACACCATCAGCGAAATGATCTCCGAACAGATCGCCCCACCCAAGATCAGCGCCGCCCTGTACCGCGCCGGCGCGAAGATCCCCGGCGTCGTAGTCGTCGACCACGCCAAGGACGCCGCAGGACGCGCAGGCATCGCCCTGGCCCGCACCGACGAACAAACCGGCGAACGCACCGAATGGATCTTCGACAAGAAGACGTACGAGTATCTGGGCAGCCGGGGCGTCCAGGTAAAGGAAGTCGACGGGGTGAAGCCGGGCACGGTGGTGGAGCGGACGGCCATCCTGGACCGCCGCATCGTCAACGAGAAGAAGTCCCGGGCGGTGGCGTCGGGGAGCTCGACGTGAAGTGACGTGGCCTGACCCGCCCCACGGTAGCGGCCCTACCCTTACCCGGGAGCACTCGCGGATTTGCGCCCCCCAACCGCGAAGGCGCCCGGGGCTCGGGCTCCCTGCCCATCGGATCTTGACGTTGAGCGATGGTTATGAGCCAAGAGTGATCAGGAGCAGTAAATTCCGCCTGGTATATGCCCACATGCTCCATCGCTCGGCGACCCCTCGGCTGGTATCGACCATCCCCCATGGATAGCTTGGTTCACTCCAGAGAACCCCCGCCCCTCAGGAGCTGACCGTGAACCGCCGCCCCACCCTGCTCGCAGCGGCCGCCCTAACCGCGGCCGCGGTCCTCTCGCTCTCCGCCTGCGGAGGAGGAGATGACGAGTCCAAGGACAACGACAAGATCGCGGGTGCGGACTCGGACTCGGGCAGCAAGAAGAGGGAGTTGCCGTCCCCGAAGGCGTCGGAAGACGGGGTCGATCGGCCGGAGATCAAGCTACCGAAGGACGTGGAGAACGTCTTTGAGGGGGGCAAGACCGGTGATTCCAAGAAGGATGCGGTACTCGCCGATCACGAGCGGATGCTCAACTCCATCGACGAAGCCATCACCGTCCACGCCAAAAGCCACCCTGCGCTGAAGTTCTACTCGAAGGGTGATGCACTCCTCAGCGCAGGTCGGTACGTCGAGTCGTTCTACAAGGCCGATACGACCTGGGTTGGCGAAACTCGGTACTTCAACCGCGAGGTCACCTTGCTCAAGGGAGGAGCGGCCGCAGTGACGTATTGCGGTGACGATACGAAGGCCTACAGCAAGGATCGCAAGACCGGCAAGGTCGATAGGTCGGGCGACTCGGACGACTCGAACGACTTCACCTTCTACAACACCCGTATGGAGAAGAACTCCAAGGGCGTGTGGCAGGCAGCGCGAATCATCTCGGATGAGTCGTCAGAGAAGTGCCAGCGGTGAAGCGAACCCAGCTCCGCACCTTGATTGTCTCGGGCCTGGTCCTGGCAGCGATGGCGACTGTCACCCCTGCGCATGCCCGTGACAAGAATCCAGGTGCCGCCCTCGGCAGCGCGAAAGGCGATCGCCAGGAAAAGAACCTCACCGTCGAGACAAAGGTCCAAACGACGGTCGAGGGCAGCCCGAAGTCCGCGAAGACCGGCACGCTCAGCCCAGCCAACACCGACTGGGATCCGCCTGCTTGCTGGTACGAACCGGCGTACTCCCCGAAGCAGATCGAAGCCGCAGTCAAGGCAATCCGGCAGATCGAGGTCCTCGGGATCGGCGACTTCGTGGGCGGGATCTTCGACTCGTACTTCAAGGACGGCCACCCCTACAAGAACTACAACCTCGACAAGCAGGGCGAGGGACAGTTCTGGGCGGCAGCCGTCGACGACGAACGCAAGGACGAACCAGAGGCCCAGGCCTGCGACAAGATGCCCTTCTGGGTGCCCAAGGGCACGACGCCCAAGGAGCCGCTCGCGGTCTCGCCCAGGATCCTCGCCGAGTACGCCTACGGCCAGATCCCGGTCCCGGACACCGAGATTGAGATGGCACCCGAGGGAGAGACGAAGGTCAACCTGCCGACCTGGGTGTGGCTCGACAAGGCCAAGTTCAAGAAGATCTCGGCGACCGCGACCCTTCCGGGAACGGGCCTCTCCGCGACGACGACCGCAGAGCCCGTCTCCCTGAGGCTCGCCCCAGGAACGGGGGATGCCGAGACGTACCCCGCCTCCGGCGAGTGCCCGATCGGGGACGACGGCCGCATCGGCACACCCCGGGCCAAGGGCACACCGGCGGACACCGAACCGCCGTGCGGAGTGCGCTATCTGCGGTCTTCTGGCGACGGCTCGTACGAGCTCGGGGCCACCATCACGTGGCGGGTCACGTGGACGAGCACCAATGGCCAAGGCGACAAACTGCCCCCCGGTGAGTTCGGCGCGGCGCAGGACGTGGTCGTAGGCGAGATCCAGTCCATCAACCGCTGACCGCAGCCGCAACCACGCACAGGAACCGGACGACAGCATGAGTGACCTCCGCCTCGACGGCACGATCTTCGAGGACCTCAAGAAGACGTTCTCCTCGGTCAGCGACCGCATGGACGCCGCGCGCCGAACCCTCAAGGGCACCGACGGCTCGGTCGTCGGCGCCGGGAAACTCATCGAGGACGTCCACGAGTTCGCCGATGAATGGGGCTACGGCGTCAAGCAGCTCGGCAAGCACACCCAGGGCGCCGTCAAGATGATCAACAAGATCGACGAGGAGTTCAGCAAGCTGGACCAGGCCCTCGCCGAATCGCTCAAGTCGGCGAAGAAGTCGGCGAAGAAGAAGGGCAAGTAGCGTGGGCGCCAAGCGGCCCGCGTTCCCGCACATAGGCTGGGACCCCACCCCGGGCAACGTCGAGGACACCCGCGACCTGGCCAAGAAGCTCGGCGGGCTCGCCTCCGAACTCGGCTCAGCCGTCCGCGACTTGGAGCGGATCGAGTGCGGTGCGTGGAAGGGCAAGGCCGCGCTCGCCTTCACCGAGTACATCGGCGAGGACGTCACCCCGCTCATCCGCAAGAGCCACGAATCCTTCGACAAGGCCTCGCGCGCACTGCACCGGTGGGCCAGGGAACTCCAGGACTTCCAGGACGAGGCCGACCGCCTCGAGATCAAGGCCGGCAAGAAGCTGGACGCCCGGTCGGAGGCGAAGCCCAACAGCAAGGAGTCCGGCAAGGCGTCGGGAGAAGTCGACGAAGTCATAGGCGACGTCCACGACCTGGAGGACCGCTACGCCAAGGCCGCCGGAGCGATCAGCAAGGAACTCGACAAGGCCGGTGACATCGCCCCGGACGAGCCCGGGTTCTGGGACAAGCTCACCAAGGGGGTCGCGGACGCGTGGGACGCCGCCGGGAAGTGGCTCAAGGACCACGCCGACCTGATCAAGCTGATCGGCGACCTGCTGAGCGACCTGACCGCGGTCCTGGGACTCCTCGCCATCGTCACACTCCCCTTCCCGCCACTCGCCGCGATCTTCGGCACGGCGGCGCTCATCACGAGCGGACTCGCGCTGGGGGCGCACGGGCTCGCCAAGTTGGGCGGGGCCGATGTGAGTTGGGCGGCGATGGGGTTGGACGCGGTGGGGCTCATGCCGGGGATCGGGGCCTTCGGTAAGGGAATCAAGGTGGCCGGCAAGGGCCCGGCGCTGGCCAAGGCTGCCGCGCTCGGCAAGGGGTTCAAGGCCACCAGGCTCGGCGACGCGCGCATGCTGCTGTCTACCGGCGATGCCGCGAAGGACGTTATGGGCGGACTCAAGCTCCTGCCCGGCAAGGTGGTGCTCGGCGGCACAGCCAAGGACGTCTACGAAGTCGCGCATGCGACCAGTGGCGCGATGTCGCGCATGGGAGGCATCGCCAACCAGGGATATCACGCAGGTCAGTGGATTGGTTCCAAGGGAGCCAACCTGCTTCCAGGGGTGAACATCAATCCTCTGGGAGCCGGTATCGCCATGGACGCCGGGCTGAAGATCTTCCCCAAGATCACAAGCATTCATCAGCACGTGGGAGACGCCCTCTTCCCTGGCGACCAGTTCGAGAAGTCGGCCTCAGGCAACTGAGCGTCCAGCTCGGAGTGCCAGAGTGAGTGCGAATGGCAGTGGCCCCAGAATCGAAACACAGGAAGACGGATATGCACATCTGGCAGCCTGACCCCGGCGAGATCCTCCTAGTCCGCACTCCAGTCACCTTTGCAACGGGCGAAGCCATGCCCGTTTCCGGCATGCGCTGGTTCCGCGACACCGAGCGCAATGACATTCAGAATGAACTGCCGGGCTGGCCCGAAGGGCCCGTGTACACCGCCCGTTCGACGGGCAACTCGCTTGCGCGGAATATCGGCAAAGGCGGAGGCCTCGCCCTGTTCGCCGTCATCATGGGCATTCTCACCGGAGGCGGAGGCAGTGGTCCTTCCCCCTCTAAGTCTGGTAAGGCGACATCCGACGACCGCGCCGACGAGATCGAGGACTTCCCCGTCATGTGGGCCGCCCCCGGCACTCTCGCCCGCACCCTGCCCTGGCAGCTGGACCCCGCCCGCACCCCCGACCAGGAGCGCTATCGCACGCACGCGATCGTCACCGATCGTCGAATGGTCATCGTCGGGCTTCCTGTCCACAAGAAGGACAGGACGATCATTGAGGACGAAGTCCTCTGGGAGGCCCCACGGTCCACTATCAGCCAGGTAGAGCCGAGGAACTTCCGCAACGAACGGGACGTCAAGATCGGCTTTATCGATGGCTCATGGTGCAGGCTGAGCGCCCTGTCCCGGAACGATCTCACCCGGTACCTGACCCCCGCCCTCGACTTGATTCCCCTGGGCTCTCTAACGCAGGCACAGCGGGATGCCGTCGACAACTTCCTCGCTACCGCTCACGCGCCGGACCTCTCTGAACCCTTCGTCACACGCCTGCCGTGCGGGCACTACCGAGCCGAGGCTCTGGTCCCGAGCGAGCTCGACGCATTCTTCGGTGCCGGCAGCCGCGACCTGAGCATGAACGTCGACGGCAGCGAGTTGGAGTACGCCGACTACCACCCCGAAGACTTCTGAACTGCCTCCGAACCAGACCGGGACGCTTTCACCCCATGACATTTCCGACCGACCTTCCAGCCACTCCGGCCGAACAACTCGAGCCCCCGCCCATCTGGTTCAACGTCCCCGACGGCTTCTACGCTCTTCCTCTCGCAGCCACACCAGAGGAACGTGCCGAACGCGCTCATGAGTTCGTACGCGGCCTCTACTCCCGCGGAGACGAAAGCATCTGGGAGCCCGCCGCTCCGTATTACGCGGGGCTGGCCGAGCTGATGGCGGACACCGGAGTCTCCTACTCGGCGATGGGCCTCTTCTCCACGGCGGAGGAGTCGCAGGAATCGGAAGAGGCGAACGACAGCGAGGTCCAGGACAGTACCGGGACCGAGGCCAGACACGAAGGCTCCCACGGCGTCGTCCAGTGCGCGTTCACCGTTGCTGCCATCCCGACCGACCAGGCATCGGGCGACACGGAAACCGTCGCCCAGGGAATCCTCGCGGTCCTCTCCAGCGCCCCGCACAACGACGCCCGCTGGCTCGACCTGCCCTGCGGCCCCTCGGTCTCCTGCGTCACCCTGACCGAGTACAAACTGAACCCGGAGATCACGGCGACCGGCGAGGCGACGGATCTCCTCACGGGACAGATCCAGGTCCATGTCCCCTTCCCGACAGGGCCATTCACCGCGATCTTCACCCTCTACACCGCGTCCACGGACTACTGGACCGAGTTCTGCAACATCATGTCGGCGATCCTCCAGACGGTCTCCTTCACCGAACCGGGCGAAGACGATGCCGAAGCCGACGGCGTCCCGATCACCGAGGCATGACCTCGGCCCACATCAGCTTCCCCGCATGGTCCGTCCCCACGGGGTAAGCCCCCCATCTGTCCGCACAAGCCCGCACGAGGTGCAGCCCCCGGCCGCTCTCCGCCATGTCCGGCGGATGGTGCCCGGTGGCGGGCCCGCGCTCCCCGAACCCGGGCGGAATCTGCGGGTTGGAGTCCCACACGGCCACGCGGATCCCCTCCGGGGAGGAGGAGCGGAGGCGCAGGGCGTAGGGCCCGTCGGTGTGGCAGTGGGCGTTGTTGAGCAGTTCCCCGGCCAACAGCTCGGCCGTGGGGGCGAGTTCACCGAGGCCGTACGTCTCCAGGACCGCGCGGAGGGTGGCGCGTGCGATTCCGGGGGCGCGGGGATCGTGGGGGAGTTGGAGGGTGTAGGTCCAGGGCGGGGATACGGTGGGCGACATGGAAGTCTCCGTTCAGACAGGGCAGTTGTCGGGTGTGCCCAGTGACGTTGCCGCTCCGTCGAGCGGGGTGCTTCCGGGCGAGGCGCCGAAGCAAACGTAGCGCTGCCGGATATATTCTTCACCCCATTCCGGGTGAGACTAAAAGCAACCACTCGTGTGAGTGACGCGACAGCACAGGAGCAGCAGGCATGGCCGTGAGAAGCAACCCGACGGGTCGTCAACTCCGGCTCGGTGCCGAGCTGCGCAAGCTACGCGAACGTGCGGGCCTTACCTCGACAGCGGCAGCGCAACTGCTCGGCATGAAGCAGGCGCAGGTCAGCAACATGGAAACCGGACGGGTCGGAGTGAGCGCCGAACGGGTACGGACGCTGGCCTGCCACTACGCCTGCTCGGACAGAGCCCTGGTCGAAGCCATCGCCGACATGACTGGTGACCGTAAGCGCGGCTGGTGGGAGGAGTACCGGGAGATCCTGCCCGCCGGTCTACTGGACCTCGCCGAGGTGGAGCACCATGCCACGCACCTGTGCACAGCCATCACCGCGCACATCCCCGGCCTGCTCCAAACCACCGACCACGCCCGCGAGTTGTTCCGCCAGGTCGTCCCCGAGTTCCCACCGCCGGATGTGGAGCACCGGGTGTCGTTCCGCATCAAGCGCCAGGCCGTCCTCTTCCGGGATCCCTCAACCCCGTACCTGGCGATCATCCATGAAGCCGCACTCCGGATGCAGTTCGGTGGACCCGGCGTGGCCAAGGGGCAGTTGGAACACCTGCTGGGCATGAGCGAGCGGGACGACATCACGGTGAAGGTGTTGCCCTTCGCTGCCGGATCCTTTCCGGGATCCGGCCAATCGATCTTCTACTCCAGTGGCCAGGTCCCCCAACTGGATACGGTCCACCTCGACCAAGCCCACGGCCCCGCGTTCCTCGACGCCGAGGCTCAATTGGAGATGTACCGCGTTCTCCTCGACCGCGTAGAAGCCATTGCCCTCGATCCTGCGAAGTCACGGGATCTCATCCACAACCTGATCCGCGACCTGTGAAGGGAACAATATGCCCCACGACCACGCCTGGCAGAAGTCGTCCTATTGCGGGCAGGGCGACTCCTGCGTACACGTCGCCGCAGACGCGACCGGCACGATCAAACTCACCGAAAGCAGCGACCCCACCGGAGCGATAGTCCGCACCACCCCGGAGGCCTTCTCGGCCCTCATCCGCACCACCAAGCGGCCCGCAGGCGCCGAACCGGCCTGAGGGGACGTGGGGGTATGTGCGAACGGAGCACGGTGCGCCACCGTGACAGGGAATCCCGCCAAGGGCGCCCGCCCCGGGATGGCGAGTACGCACATACCCCCGCGGCCCCGCCCCACAGACGAACCCACAGCGCCGACGCCAGCCCCCACCCGGAGAAGCGGAAATGACCGAGACGCCCCGCCCCGAAACCCCCGCCCACCTCGACTGGATCCGCGCCGCCCCCGACGACGAGGAGGGCCCCGGCCCCTGGATCGAGATCGCCTTCGGTGAGGGCGACGCCGTCCACCTCCGCGAGACCAGCGACCCGGACACCGTCGTCACCACCACCCAGAAGAAGTGGGACGCCTTCGTACTCGGCGTACAGGCGGGCGAGTTCGACCACTTCGTGGAGGGCACACCAGAGGGGCCCTGAGCCCCGCAGAAAACTGATGGCCCTCCCCCGGACACCCGCTGCTACGGTCCCGCCATGTCTATGCCTGGCCCCCAAGAACCCGTAACCGCCCAAGACGTCACCCACGCCGTCCGCCTGGCCGTAGCCGCCCTCCGCGCCGCCCCCGCCGACGCGGACTGGACTGCCAAGGCGGACGGTCTCGACTGGGACTGCTGGGAAACCGTCGAGCACCTCGCGGACGACCTGTTCGCGTACGCCGCCCAACTGGGGCCCGAGACCCCGCCCCTGGACACCGAGGTCCCGTTCCTCTGGTACCGCCGCAGGCACGGCGGCCCCTCCAACGTCACCTTCGCCGACCGCGAGGCCGGTGTCGCCGGGCTGCTTCAAGTGGTGGAGTCGTGCGGCGCGCTGCTGACCGGCATGGTGGCGACCACGCCGTCGACGGTCCGCGCCCACCACGGCTGGGGCGTCTCGGACCCGGAGGGCTTCGCCGCGATGGGGATCGTGGAGACGTTGGTCCATACGTACGACATCGTGGGCGGCCTCGGCATCCGCGACGTCTGGGACCCGCCCGCCGACCTCTGCGCCCGCGTCCTGCACCGCCTCTTCCCCGACGCCCCGACGGACACCGCCCCCTGGCCGACCCTCCTGTGGGCGACGGGGCGTGGCGAGCTGCCGGGACAGGCGCGGCTCGACGAGTGGCGCTGGTACGGGGCACCCCGGGCCTGACACCCATACTCGCCCCCGGGCCCACCTCCATCCCCGGACCGGCCCCGCACCCGACAGACACGTCCCACGCCCCCATCCCAGAGCCGGAACATTTCCGCAGGTCAGACCCCGTTTGAGCGTTCCAGCGTCCCTGATCGTCCGCCGTCCCTTGCCCCGTCCCCACGGCACCCGCTTCTCTGTTGCCGGGCCGGAAACCGCGGCCTCTCGTACCGCTCGGATCAGCGCCGGGCATGACGCGACACCACTCACCTCACGGGGACCTGATGAAGATCAAGCACGCCTCCAAGACCCTCCTCGCCGGCCTCGCGCTGCTCGGCTCCCTCTCGCTCACCGCGTGCAACGGGGACGACGGCACGGACACGACGGGCTCGGGGAGCGACTCGGTGCCGAGCGCGTCGGCGGGGCAGGAGGGCGGCAGCGGAACGGGTGGAAGCGGCGGTTCCTCGGACAAGGGCACGGGCGGCGAAGGCGGCGGTTCGTCCGACAAGGGCAGCGGTGGCGGCAGCGGCGACGGCACCGCCGCGGGCACCGGCTCCAACGAGAACGGCAAGGTCGGCATCTGCCGCAGCGACGAGCTGGAGGTCAGCGCCGTCGACAACACCACCGACAAGGAAGAGGGCGTCGTCACCGTCGTCTTCAAGAACGGCGGCGGCCGCGACTGCACCGTCAGCGGCTTCGCGGGCGTCGACCTGAAGACGGCCGCGGGCGACTCCCTGTCCGCGGAGCGCAACGAGGACAAGCCCCCGACCGACGTCATCAAGGACGGCGAGTCCGCCGCCTTCAACATCCTGTTCCCGGTCAACAACTCCGGCGGCTCCGGCGTGCGCGTGTCCAAGATCCTGGTGACGCCGCCGAACGAGACGAAGACCGTCACCGTCGCCTGGCCCGCGGGCTCCCTCCCGGCCGAGAACCCGGACTCCCAGGCCCTCACCGGACCGATCCGGATCAGCCCGGTCGGCAAGGTCAGCGACTCCCCCAGGGGCTGACCGACCGAGTAACCCCTGTGCCCCTTGCGGCCCTTGTGACCAGGACGTACCTCCTGGTCACAAGGGCCGAAGCCGTTCCCCGACAGCCGATTGACGTGCCCTCAGCCTTCCTCGAAGGTAGGGGAATTGGGCGATATGAGGCTGCCTCGCGCTGCCTCGCGCGCCGCCGCACGGTCTCACGGCCGCCGCGCGGTCCGCGGCGAGTCCACGGCTGGGGGGAGCCGACGATGCAACCCGGTGACGAGCACGCCTCCGGCCCCGGAGGACAGGACCAAGAACCGGGCACCTTCGGCCCACCCCCCACCTTCGGCCCACCGCCCCCGCTGCCGCCTCATCCACCCCAACCGCCCCAACACCCCCAACACCCATCCCAACACCCCCAACAACCGCCTCACGACCCCCTCCACCCCCTGGCCGTAGCCCTCCTCAACCTCACCGGCCTCGGCCTCGGTTTCGTCCTCATGCGCCGCTGGTACCCGGCCGTCCTGTGCTGCGCCGCGACCGCCGCGCTCCTGTTCCTCGCGCTGCCCGCCGACGTCGACGGCGTCCCCGGCGGCGTACTCATCGGCTACGTCGCCGTACTGCTCCTGGCCGCCGTCGCGGGCGCGCAGCGGGCGACGCGCGTGCCGAGCGGTTGGCGGCTGCGCGGCCCGCTCGCCGTCGGTCTGGGCGTCGTCCTGCTCGCCGTCCCCGCGTCCGCCGCCTTCGCGTACGAGGGAGCGCGCGACGAGGCGGTCGAGCGGATGCTCCTCGGCCGCCTCGCCAAGGCGGACCGCATCGTCACCGCTCTCGACGGGAAGGCGTACGACAGCGCCACCGCCCAGCGGTACAAGCGGGCCATGGCCATCTACCGCGGCCTCGCCGACGACCACCCGGACTCGAAGGCCGCGGACCGGCTGCCCGAAAGCCTCGACGCGTACTACAAGTCGGTCGCCGCACCGTTCGCCGCCAAGAAGTACTGCGCCGCCATCACCCCCCTGCAGCACCTGCGGACCGTCCCCGACACCCTCGGCAAGGAGCATCTCGGCGCCCTCGCCACCTGGCCCGACGACCGCCTCGCCACCTCGCTCTACGAATGCGGCACCGCGGGCCTCGGCCGCCGGGCCGCCGACGCCCCGCTCCGCGAACTCCTCCGTACGTTCCCCGAGTCGGACCAGGCCGCGAAGGTCGAGCCCGCGCTCGAAGCGGCCATCGCCACCCGCGAGGCCGCCCTCAAGGGCGCCGAGCCCTGCGCCGCCGTGGACGAACTGCGCGCCATCGGCACCACCGCGAACGCCCTGCCCGACGCCCGGATCGACGCCGACGCGCTGCGCGGCGACACCGATCGCGCCGTGGAGAAGGGCATGTACGCCTGCGGCGTGGACGAGTTCAAGGACGACGAGTTCGCCGATGCCGCCCGGACGATGAAGGACTTCGCCGCGAAGTACCCCGGCAACGGCAAGCGCGAGCGGGCCAAGGACATCGCCGTCGCCGCCGAGATCGCCGCGGCTCGGCCGAGCGCGGGCCGCCGTCTGCCCCCGGCCCGCTCCCCCGGCGGCGCCAGGGTCGAGTTCGAGGTCGCCAACCTCGGTCCCGGCGCGCTCGAAGTCCTCTACACCGGCCCCACCACCGGCCGCGTCAAGCTGAAGGACTGCGCGTCGTGCCGGATCTTCGCCGACAAGCCGCAGGGCGACAAGGCGTGCCGGGCCGGCGTCTCGAAGTATCCGAGGACCACGCTGCGGCTGCCCGCGGGCGAGTACCACTTCCTCTACAAGCGGGCCACCGTCCGCGATCGCGCCGAAGGCGCGCGCCTCAGCGCCTCCTACCGCTACACCGACTGCTCCTTCGTGACCCGCGGCACCGCCGGGCTCGGGCTGACTTAACACCTGGTCAGAGGCACGCCGGGCCGTCATTGCCCGGCGTCATCCTGCGTGATACACAGAGTGACCAGACCTCACGCACGAGAAAACGTACGAAGTCAGCCAACGAATGACGTCAAGGCGGCATGCGCGGGCCCGATTGTCGGCGAGAATGAGCTGTCCTCTGCACTGAGGTAGGCAGAGGTGCCAGAACAACCCACTAGGGGCGGTGAGTTACACATGCTTATGGCAGCCGAAAAGGGCGACATCACCACCATCATCGGCGGGATCGCCCCCGACTGGGGGCCCTTCGGGAGCCTGGGCAACGAGGCACGCGTGATGATCGAGGTCGTGATGGCGATCGCCATCCTCCTCTGTCTCGGCATTGCGATCTGGGGCGCGGCGAAGCAACGCATCGGCGCGACGGCGCTGCGCGACACCTTCAGCGCGGAACAGGGCAAGGGCCTGATCATCGCGGGCCTGACCGGCGTCTTCATCATCGGTTCACTCGGCACGCTGTTCACCATCGTGTACGGCATGGCGGTCTGACCTTGAACTGCACGGCGGTCTAGCGGTCCCACCCACCGACCGCTCCCCACGTCCCCTTCTCCCCACGTCCCCCTCCTCTCCCTGTCCCCCCTCTCCCCACCCGTCCGTCGTGCCCACCGGCTGAGGTTGCAACCCCCTGATGTCGAGTCACCACACCGCGCCCGCGCGGGAACCAGCACGGCTACCGTCGTACGTGTCCTACGTGGCGGTTCAGCGAGAGGTTGAGGGGGCGTGCGCGGCATGAGTCCCGACAACGAGCGGAACGACGGCCTCTTCGGCGGCTCGGGAGAGACCAGGACACGGCTCCCCGAGGGGGAGGGCGGGGGCGACGACGTCTACGGCGGCGTCCGCAGACCCAACCGCGGCGGGCGGTCGTCCTCGCGCAGCCTGGTCACTGTCGTGGGCGTCGTGGTGCTCCTGATCGCGGCGATCGCGTTCGCCAACCGAGGGGGGGACGAGTCCTCTTCGGGGGGCGGGGACGGGAAGAAGTCGGGGGCGGGCCCGACGGCCCCTAGCGGGGAGAAGCCGGTCGGGGGCAAGAACGCGGGCATCCCGTCCGGGTTCGCCCATGATGAGCAGGGGGCGCAGAGTGCGGCGTCCAACTATGCGGTGTCGCTGGTCTCGGCCGACATCCTCAAGCCCGACCGCCGGACGGACATCGTCAGACAGCTCTTCGTCGCCGACAAGGTGAGCGAACTCGAGGGCAAGTTCGACAAGACGTACTCCAAGGAGTTCCTGGACAAGATCGGGCTGGACGAGAAGGGCAACGCCGCAGCCGGCCAGACCTACGTCTCGCGCACCGTGCCCGTCGGCACCAAGACCACGTCGTACTCGGACAGCACGGCGACGGTCGAGGTCTGGTGCACCGGTGCCTTCGGCACGGCCGGTCAGGACACGACGAACCCGGTCAGCAACGACTGGTTCACGCTGACCCTCAAGCTGCGGTGGGCCGACGACGACTGGAAGGTCGAGAGCTTCCGTTCGAAAGACGGCCCCGCGCCCGTGAACGGCGACAACAAGGTCTCCACGGCCGATGAGATCGCCAAGGCCGTTGAGGAGTACGGAGGGTTCACCTATGCCCGGTAGTCGTCGCGCCCTGAAGCTCACCGCCGCCGCCTCGGCCGTCCAGGTGGCGGCGGTCCTGCTGGCCTCGCGTGCCTACGCCGCACCGGAGCCGAAGGACGACAAGTGTGACCTCATCGTCGGCCCCGCCAAGAAGTACTGCGAAAAAGGCCAAGACGGCGGCCGCGCCGGAGGCGGCGGCAAATACCCCACCGACGACCCCATCAGCTCCAACCTCGACCCCCTCACCTCCCTGGCAAAGGGCTGCGCCGACGCCGCGTCCTGGACCGTCGACAAGCTTTCCGAGGCGGTGAAGGAGACGGCGAACGTCGACTTCACGAACGACAAGTTCCTGCAGCAGTACGCCGTCGTGTTCGCCGCGTCGACGATCCTGACGCTGCTCCTGTGGCTGCTCGCCGTGGCGAAGAGGGCGGTGCGGGGTGTCCCGCTCACCACCGCCCTGTCGGAGGCCATCGGGTTCCTGTGGCTCACCGTGCTCGCCTCCGCCTTCACGCCGCTGATCCTGTACACGGTCGTATCGGCGACGGACGGCGTCTCGGATGTCATCGCGAAGGCGACGGGCGGTCAGACGGACACGTTCTTCGGGACGTTCTCGGGTGCGCTGAAGAAGGGGGACGACATCGGCGGCGGCCCGATCATGCTGATCGTGGTCTCGTTGGTGTCGATCCTGGCCGCGGGCGTGCTCTGGCTGGAGCTCGTGATCAGGGCCGCGCTGCTCTACGTGGGGGCGCTGCTGGGCACCGTCGTGTATGCGGGGCTCGTGGACAAGAACCTGTGGGGGCATGTCCGCCGCTGGGCGGGGATCATGATCGCGGTGATCCTCGTCAAACCGATCATCGTGATCGTGCTCGGTCTCGCGGGCGCGCTGTCCGCGGACGACGGTCCCGATTCCTTCTCGGCGATCGTCTCCGGGCTCTCGATCATCCTGCTCGCCATTTTCGCGAGCGCCATGATCTACCGTTTCGTGCCGGGTTTCGGCGACGAGATCGCCAACTCCCGCAACAACCGCATCATCCGCGGCGCCGAGAACAAGGCCGCCGCCGTGCTGACCTCCCCCGCCTCCCTCGTCTCCCAGGGCATCAAGACCCACAGCTCCCGGGGCAACGGCGGCGGCAATCAGGGCGGTCAGAACAACAGCAGCCAGGCGCGGCCCGCCAACCCGGCGAGCGGCGGCGTCGCGGCGCACAGCAGCCGTCCATCGGGCGGCGGCTCATCGAACGGCGGCGGATCTGTCCCCTCCGCCGCACCCCCGCCGCGCGGCAGCGCGACGAACACGCCGCACGCGGGCAACCGCGGCGGCGCCCGCAACAGCAGTACCAACCGCACGGGAGGTGAAGGGCGTTGACGACCCAGTCCCACGTGTCCCAGCCGGTCGCGCCCCGCCGCACATATCTGATCGGCCGCGCGCGGCCGAACGCGATCGTCGGCAAGAACCGCGAGACAGGGGAGATCGCCCTGATCATCGCGGGGGCGTTCCTCGGCATGATGTGCGGGCTCCTCGTCCCCGTCCTGTCCCTGCGCATCGTGCTGCTCATGGGCTTCCCGATGCTCGCCATCGCTGCGGTGTACGTCCCGTACAAGAACCGCACGTTCTACAAGTGGTTCGAGATCAACCGCAGTTACAAGCGGTCCCTGAAGCGCGGCACCGCCTACCGCTCCGCCGCTCCGGAGGCGGGCGTCAGGATCGACGGCAGGGAGGTCGAGATCGGGCCGCCGCCCGGCATCGGCCGGATCAGCTGGCTGGCCGCGCCGTTCGGCCCGGACGAGATCGCCGTACTGCTGCACGCGGACCGCAGGACCGTCACGGCAGCCATCGAGATCGAGGGCCCGGGCGTCGGCCTGCGCGACTCCGAGGACCAGGAGGCCCTGGTCGACCGGTTCGGCACGCTCCTCAAGCACGTCGCGAACGGCGACGGCTTCGTGACGCGCCTCCAGATGCTCGCCCGTACGCTGCCCGCCGACCCGGACGCGCACGCCAAGGACGTCAGCCAGCGCGGCGACGACCGTGCGCTGCCGTGGCTGCAGGAGTCGTACGACCAGCTGCAGTCGATGGTGTCGACCAGCAGCGAGCAGCACCGCGCCTACCTCGTCGCCTGCATGCACTACTCCCGCGAACTGGCCGGTGAGGCCCAGGCGATGGCCCGCGCGGCCCGGCCGCAGAGCGGCAGGAAGCTCGACAAGGACGCCGGTCTCGCCGTGGTCATGGCGCGCGAGCTGACCGACATCTGCTCGCGCCTCCAGGAGGCCGACATCCGGGTGCGCCAGCCGCTCGGGCAGGGCCGCCTCGCCTCCCTGGTCCACTCCATGTACGACCCGGACCACCCCATCGACCACATCCAGGCGATGACGAAACGTAATGCCTGGCCCGCCGAGCTGGACGCCATGGAGCCGACCTACCTCCAGGCGAAGACCCGCGAGTCCTCCACCCGCGCGCCCTGGTGCCATGCCACGGCCTGGGTGAAGGAGTGGCCGATGACGCCGGTCGGGGTCAACTTCCTCGCGCCGCTGCTCGTCCACACCCCGGACGTGATCCGTACGGTCGCGGTGACCATGGACCTCGAACCCACCGAGGTCGCCATCGAGCGGATGCTGACGGAGAAGACGAACGACGAGGCGGAGGCCAGCCGCCAGGCCAAGATGAACCGCACCGTCGACCCCCGCGACATCGCCTCGCACTCGCGCCTGGACCAGCGCGGCGAGGACCTGGCGAGCGGCGCGGCGGGCGTCAATCTGGTCGGCTACATCACGGTGTCGTCCCGGTCTCCGGAGGCACTCGCGCGCGACAAGCGCACCATCCGCGCCTCCGCGGGCAAGTCGTATCTGAAGCTGGAGTGGTGCGACCGCGAGCACCACAGGGCCTTCGTCAATACGCTGCCGTTCGCGACCGGCATCCGACGCTAGTGGTAGAGGCAGGCTGTTGAGATGCGGGATCCGCTGACCGTCCTCACGGACGCCTTCACCGCCTTCCTCTTCGGGAAGGTCGAGACGACCAGGCTTCCGGTGCGTACGTCGACGGGGCAGGCCCAGGCGGTCTACCTCCCGACGGCCGCGCCGGGCCTCGGCGACTCGGGCGTGATCATCGGGCGCGAGGTGTACTCGGGCAAGGGCTACATCTACGACCCCTTCCAGCTGTACGGGCAGCAGCTGCCCGCCCCGCACTGGCTGGTGCTCGGCGAGTCCGGCAACGGCAAGTCGGCCCTGGAGAAGACGTACGTCCTGCGGCAGTTGAGGTTCAAGGACCGTCAGGTCGTGGTCCTCGACGCGCAGGGCGAGGACGGCGTCGGCGAGTGGAACCTCATCGCCCAGGAGCTGGGGATAACTCCCATCCGGCTCGACCCGACGGCCGCCCTGGACATGGGCATCCGGCTCAACCCGCTGGACCCGGCGATCACGACGACGGGTCAGCTCGCGCTGCTCCGCACCATCATCGAGGTCGCGATGGGGCACGGGCTCGACGAGCGCTCGGGCTTCGCACTGAAGGTCGCGCACGCGTACGTGAACGAGACGATCGTGGAGCGCCAGCCGGTCCTGACGGACATCGTGGAGCAGCTGCGGCACCCCGAGCCGGAGTCGGCGGAGGCGATGAACGTCGCCATAGACGATGTGCGGGCCTGGGGCCTGGACGTGGCGCTTGTGCTCGACCGCCTGGTCGACGGTGACCTCCGGGGCATGTTCGACGGCCCGACGACGGTGGGCATCGACCTCGACGCCCCCCTGATCGTCTTCGACCTCTCCCACATCGACCGCAACTCCATCGCCATGCCGATCCTGATGGCGATCGTCGGCGTGTGGCTGGAGCACACGTGGATCCGGCCCGACCGCAAGAAGCGCATCTTCCTGGTGGAGGAGGCGTGGCACATCATCAACTCCCCCTTCGTGGCGCAGCTGTTCCAGCGACTGCTCAAGTTCGGGCGTCGGCTCGGTCTGTCGTTCGTGGCGGTGGTGCACCACCTGAGCGACGTCGTGGACGGCGCGGCCGCCAAGGAGGCGGCCGCGATCCTGAAGATGGCGTCCACCCGGACGATCTACGCCCAGAAGGCGGACGAGGCGAGAGCGACGGGGCGGGTGCTCGGGCTTCCCCGGTGGGCGGTGGAGATCATCCCCACCCTCACCCCCGGCATCGCGGTGTGGGACGTCAACGGCAACGTCCAGGTCGTCAAGCACCTCATCACGGAGACGGAACGGCCGCTGGTCTTCACCGACCGCGCCATGACCGAGTCGTCGTCCGACCTCCCCGACGACACCCCGGCCGACGACGCGATGCGGGCGGCCGAACTCGAGGCGGAGGAGCGGGCGGCATACATGGAGCAGCATGCGGGATGACTGGGAGCGGGGCAGGACCAGGCGCGGCCCCGAACGAGTCGAACGTGGCATTCCCGACGGCCTGTTGGTCGGATTCCTCGGCCTTCTCCTCGGATCCACGGTCCTTGTGTGGACGTCGACGGGCCTCTCGGCCTTGTTCGCCCACGGGTCCTGGCCCGACGGCGTCTCCTTCCGCCATACGCCCCTGTCCGTACGCCACTTGATCGGACAGCCCCACGACCTGCCGGGCGCCTGGCCCGAAACCCCACCCGGCCAGCTCTCCGGGTACGGCCTCTTCTGGGGCCTGTTCATCGGGCAGTTGATGGTGCTCGTGGTGCTGACGGTCTTCGTGATGGGGACGGCGGCGCGGTGGAGGGCTGTGCGGAGGGCGCGACGGGGTCGCGCCGGAGGGGCGGAGGACGTCACCCCGGTGCCGGTCGAGCGGACCGCAGACGCGCCCGACTCCCGCGCTGGAGACGCGGAGAGCGTCGCCCCGGTGCCGGTCGAGCGGACCGCAGACGCCCCCCACCCCCGCGCCGGAGACGCGGAAATCAGCCCCCCGGTCCCGACCGAGAAACCCGCCGCCCCCCGCGCCGGAGGCGTGGCGCCGACCGTCCCCACCCCTCGTACCCCCCTGGTACTGGGCACCCCGGAAACCCGCAGACCCCTGGCGGTACAGGCCATCCAGGACGCCGAGGGCGCAGCCCTAATCATCACCTCCGACCCCACCCTGTGGGCGGAGACCAAGGACGCCAGGGCCAAGCTCGGCCCCGTCCTCCTCTACGACCCCTCGCACCTGTGCGACACCCCGGCCCGCATGCACTGGTCCCCCACCGCGGGCTGCGAGGACAAGACGACGGCCGCGCACCGGGCGGCGGCCCTGCTCGCGCCGATAAGGCCGAGCGCGAAGCTGGACACCGCAGTGGCCGACACGGCGGAAACGCTGATGCGCAGCTTCCTGCACGCGGCCGCGGTCGGCGACAAGCCCATGAAGCACGTCCACCGCTGGTCCCAGGGGACACAGGTGCAGGAGGCCGTACGCATCCTCCGTACGCACCCCAAGGCGTCCTCGGGCGCGGCAGGCGAGCTGGAGGCGGCGCTCACCGCGTACGCCGAACGCAGGGACATGGCCCAGGAGTTGACCGCCCGCGCGCTCTCCGCCCTCTTCACGGTGCACGTCCGCGAGTCCTGCACGCCAAACCGAACTGATGCGCTCACCCTGGATTCCTTCGTCGATGAAGGGGGCACGCTTTTTGTGGTGGGTGAGGCGATCGAGGATCCCAAGTCCCGCCAGGGCCCGGGTGCCATGCCGCTGCTCACGGCACTCGCCTCAAGCGTGGTCGAGCACGGCCGGCGCATGGCCGAACGGTCATCCTCCGGTCGGCTCGACCCACCAATGACGCTCGTCCTGGACGACGTCGCCGCGGTGGCGCCGCTGCCCCAGCTGCCGGATCTGCTCACCACGGGCGCGGACCGGGGCCTGCCGACCCTGGCCCTGCTCCGCTCGCGGGAACAGGGCCGCACACGCTGGCCGGACAGCGAACTTCCCGCCTAGTAGGCCCAGTAGGCACAGTCGGCCTAATAGGCCCAATAGGCCCAATAGGCAGAGTTCACCGCTTGCCGCCGTCCACATCCAGCGTCGTCCCCGTGGTGAACGTGTTCTCCATCAGGTACGCCGCCGCGTGCGCGACCTCCTCCGCCGCCCCGGGCCGCCCCACGGGCAGCACCCGGGCGATCTCCGCGCGGTAGGCGCCGTGCTCGTCGGGGGTCATCAGATGCGCGTGCGTGTCGGTCGGCCCGGGCGCTACCGCGTTGACGCGCAGCGGCGCGAGTTCCATGGAGAGGGACTTCACCGCGGCCTCGACCGCGCCGTTGACGGCGGCGAACGCGAAGTATCCGGGGTCGGTCTTGCGGTACAGATAGCCGGAGACGAGCGTGACCGAGCCGGTCTCCCGCGGCATGTACGGCAGCGCGGCCCGCACACAGCGGTACTGCCCCCACCACTTGACCTCGAAGAACTGCCGCACCTGCGCCTCGGTCAGCTCCTCGAAGGGCGCGATCACGGCCCCGGAAGCGCAGGTGAGCAGGTGGTCGATGGTGCCGACCGACCCCATGACCTCCTCCACCGCCGCGGCGTCGGTGACGTCGAGCGCGCGGAACTCCGCCTCGACACCGGTCAGTTCGGCGATCCGCTCGGCCTGCGGACGCACCACGCCCGCGCTGCGGTCGGTGAGGACGACACGGGCGCCGCGCCGCGCGACGAGTTCGGCGGCGGCCAGGCCGATGCCGCTGCCCGCTCCGGTGATGACGACGGTGCTGCCGGAGAGATTCACACGAACCACATTCCTTCGATTCCCAAGCCGATAATCCTTCTCGGTTCGAGTCTCACAGCAGGACGGCATCTGAACCTTGGAAATCCCGGTGCATAATCGTGCGATGCACGATGACGCACAGGGTCCCGCCACCGGGTGCCGCTGCACCGACGCCGCCCAGGCCCCCTGCGCCGACGGCCTGAGCCGCTACCGCGCCGCCGTCGTCAAGGGCTGCCTGCCGCGTGCGACGGCGCCCCACTGCCTCGTACGCCTCGGTCTGCTCACACCGCCCCCGGACGACCCCGAGGTCCTCGTGCCCGTGTCGCCCAATGTCGCCGAGTCCGAACTCCTCCAGCCCGTACGGGAGTTGCTGGACGCGCAGCAGGACCGGCTGCGGTCGATCAGCTCCGGCTTCTCGCCGGTCCACGCGATCTACCGGGCCGCCCGGCGCGACTCCCAGGACTGGCTGACCGCCGTCGACGGCGCGGACGCCGTGCCCGCGCTCCTCGAACAGGCCGTGCGCGACTGCCGCACCGAGCTCCTGACCGTGCAGCCGACCGGCGAACGCGGCCCCTACGACCTCACGGACCCCGCCCTCGTCCCGCCCGGCGTCACCCACCGGGCCCTGTATCCGCACGCGGCCCGCACCCACGCCGCGCAGTGGCGGCACATCCAGGACATCGAGCGGGCGGGCGGCCACGTCCGCACCCTGCACCAGCTGACCGGCCGCCTCGTCGTCTGCGACCGGACCGTCGCCCATGTCGTCGAGGGCCGGGGCGCCGTGGAGATCCGGCACCCCGCCGTCGTGGCGCACCTCGCCGCCGTCTTCGACGACGCCTGGGAGCGGGCCAGGCCGGTGGCCGAGCCGACCGCCGCCCGCACCCGCGAACCGCTGATCGTCGACGAGGTCCGCCGCACGGTCATGAAGCTCCTGGTCTCCGGCCTCACGGACGACGCGATCGCCCGCCGCCTCGGGGTGTCGCGGCGCACGGTGGCGGGCCATGTCGCCACGATCTCCCGGGAGTTGGGGTCACAGTCCCGGGCCCAGCTCGGCTATCTGATCGCACGGGCGGACCCGGACCTCTAGGCGCCCCTTCAGGGGCGCGGGGGACTGCGCGACCAGCCACGAAGCACCCGCAGAGACAGCATTGGGCCCTACACCCCATAAAGCCGCAGAAAGATCTCCACCCCGTCCCGCACAATCTCGTCCACGGCGCCCTGCGCCAACGGCAGCGCACCGAAGTACGACTCGGCCGTGACCCCGCCGCCCACCAGCAGCGCGAGATGCCGCGCCGCCTTGCGCGCGTTCGTCGCGTCGACAGCGAGCAGGCCCTGTCCGCCGAGCTCCAACAGCCAGCGCCCGAGGGCCTCCTGGGTCGCCTGCGGCCCGATCCGCTGCCACTCCGCGAGGACGTCGGCGGGCAGCCGGGACCCCTCGGGGATGATCTGCCGTACGACGGCGAAGTGCCCGGGATGCGCCTCGGCCTGCCCGACCCAGTCGCGCGCGAAGTCGAGGAGGTCCTCCTCGATGTCGCGGACCTTGCGCAGATGCCGTTCGAAGAGCCCCTCCGTGGCGGCGGTCACCGAGGCCGCGCTCTCCAGGAGTACGGCGCGGAACAGGTTCTCCTTGTCGCCGAAGTGGTTGTAGATGGTGCGCGTGGACACGCCCGCCTCCGCGGCGATGGCGTCGATGCTGGCGCGCGTGTAGCCCTCGCGCCCGAAGACGGTGCGGGCACCGCCCGTGATGGCCTGCCGCTTCTCCGCCATGCCCTTGCGCAGGGGCTTCTGCCCGCCTTCGGCTGCTTCTTCCCGCTGTGTCATCTCACCTCTCCCAGAAAAATTACAATGACCGTTGTAATTACTACAACGCTCGTTGTACTTTACTCGCATGCCTACCGAGACCGCTCCGCAGGCCCCTCAGCCCATCCGCAGGGGCCGTCCCGTCCTCACCCTCCTCGTCGTCCTGCTCGGCATGCTCACCCTGCCGATGGCGATGTCCGGCACCACCGTGGCCCTGCCCCGCATCGGCTCCGACCTGGACGCGTCGGGCGCCGCCCTCCAGTGGGTGGTCGTCGGCTACTTCCTCGCCGCCTCCTCCTTCATGCTCGTCGCGGGCTCCCTCGGCGACCTCTTCGGCCGCCGCCGCGTCCTCACCGCGGGCGCCGCCGTCTACGCCGCAGGAACCCTCGCCTCCGCCTTCGCCCCTCACATCCTGCTCCTGGACGCCGCCCGCCTCCTGTCGGGCGTGGGCGCGGCGGGCGTCATGGCGAGCGGCGGCTCCCTGCTCGCCGCCACCTACGCCGGAGCCGCGAGGACCAGGGTGTTCGCCGCCCTCGGCACCACCGCGGGCGTCGGCCTCGCCATCGGCCCCACCTTCTCCGGCTGGATGGTGGACGGACTCGGCTGGCGCCCCACCTTCCTGGTCTTCGCCGCCGCAGGAGCCGTGATCCTCACCGGCACCCGCTTCCTCGCCGAGTCCCGCGCGGACACCAGGCCGCGCGTCGACAAGGCGGGCGCCGCCACCTTCATCGGCGGCCTCTCGCTGACCCTCTTCGCCGTCACCCAGGGCTCCAAGTCCGGCTGGGCGGCGCCCGGCACGCTCCTTCCGCTCGCCGCGGGCCTCGCCCTCCTCACCGCCTTCGTACGCGTCGAGAAGCACCTCTCCGCGACCGGCGGCCGCCCCATCCTCGACCTCTCCCTGGCCCGCAACCCCGCCTTCCTCGGCTGGACCATCGGCAGCTTCGGACTCGGCGCGGGCACCACCGGAGTCCTCGTCTTCCTGCCCACCTACCTCCAGGGCACCAGCGGCACCACGGCACGCGACGCGGGCCTGATCCTGCTCCTGATGACCGTCCCCGTCCTCGCCCTGCCCCCGCTCGGCGCCCGCCTCGTCAACCGCGGCGTCCCCGCCCGCCACCTGCTCGTCCTCTCCCTGCTCCTGATCGGCGCGGGCAACGCCTGGCTCACCACCCTGCACCCCGGCATCTCCACGGCCGCGCTCGCGGGCCCCCTGCTGACCATCGGCACCGGCCAGGGCCTCTCCGTCGGCATCATCGACGCCCAGGCACTCGGCATGGTCGGCCCCGCCCAGGTCGGCATGGCCTCCGGATTCCTCAACACCGTCCGCGGCGGCACCGGCGCCGTCATGCTCACCGTCTTCGGCGCCCTGCTGCTCGCCTTCCTGGAGCCCCGGGTCGGCTCGGCGGAACTCGCGGGCCGCATCACGGCGGGCGCGGGCGGCCACGCCACCGCCTTCACCGAGGCCTGGCAGATCACCCTCTGGACCGTGGCGGGCCTCAGCGCCTGCCTCGCACTCCTGGTCCACGCACTGCTGCGACCGCGGCCCCCGCGCCGTACGGCCGAAACCCCGAAGACCACCCCCGTCGCCCTGTCCGAACCCACGACAGCGCAGACTCACTGATCACGCAGCACCCCAACCGTCCCCGTACCGAACACTTTTGAGGAGTACGCCATGTCCACCACCCCGAACACCGCCACCCCCCTGCGCCTCGCCGTCATCGTCGGCTCCACCCGCGACGGCCGCTTCGGCCCCACCGTCGGCGGCTGGTTCACGGCCATCGCCGAACGGCACACCGGCTTCGACCTCGACGTCATCGACGTCGCCGACCTCGAACTGCCCTCCGCCCACCCGGACTGGGGCACCGAACGCACCCCCGCCCTGGCCGCGCTCGCCGAACGGGTGGCCGCCGCCGACGCGTACGTCGTGGTGACCCCGGAGTACAACCACAGCTTCCCCGCCGCCCTCAAGCACTTCATCGACCTGCACCGCACGGAGTGGGAGGCCAAGCCGGTCGGCTTCGTCTCGTACGGCGGCGTCGGCGGCGGCCTGCGCGCCGTCGAACAGCTCCGCCTGGTCTTCGCCGAACTGCACTGCGTCACCGTCCGCGACGGCGTCAGCTTCCACGGCGCCTGGGACCACTTCGGCGAGGGCGGCCGCGCCCACGACGAGGCGGGCGCGGCCGGCGCCGCCAAGGTGATGCTCGACCAGCTGGCCTGGTGGGCCAAGCCCCTGCGGACGGCGCGCGCGGAGAACCCGTACCGCTGAGGATTCGCGTTCCGCCAGGTCTCCGTACTGGATGCAGGTCTCCGTACTGGATGAGGGGCCGTCCCGACGAGGGGCGGCCCCTCCGCGCGCGAGTCCCCTTCGTACGACCTCGGGGTCGCCGTCGTACCCGAGTACTACCCGCCGCCCCCACGTCCCGCCCCCGGTCCGACGATCCGCGTCGCCGACCGCAGCAGCATCAAGGACATGATTAGGGCCTACGAACTGACCAAACGCTACGGCGACAAGACCGTCGTCGACGACCTCGGCTTCGAGGTCCGCCCGGGCACCGTCACCGGCTTCCTCGGCCCCAACGGCGCGGGCAAGTCCACCACCCTGCGGATGCTCCTCGGCCTCGACGCCCCCACCCGCGGCCGCGCCACCCTCGGCGGCCGCTCCTACGCGGCGCACCCCGCACCCCTGCACGAGGTGGGCGCCCTCCTCGAAGCCCGCTCCATCCACCCGGGCCGCTCCGCGTACCACCACCTCATGTCCCTGGCCCACACCCACTCCATCCCGAAGCGGCGCGTCGACGAGGTCCTCGACCTGGCCGGCATCCACGAGGTCGCCCACCGGCGCGTGAAGGGCTTCTCGCTCGGCATGGGCCAGCGCCTCGGCATCGCGGCCGCCCTGCTCGGCGACCCGGCCACCGTCATCCTCGACGAACCCGTCAACGGCCTCGATCCCGAGGGCGTCCTGTGGATCCGCAACCTCCTCAAGTCCCTTGCCGCACAAGGCCGTACGGTCCTCGTCTCCTCCCACCTCATGAGCGAGATGGCCCTCACCGCCGAGCACCTGATCATCATCGGCCGCGGCAGGCTCCTCGCCGACACCACCGTCGAACGCTTCATCCGCGAATCGGGCACCGCGTCCGTCAAGGTCGTCACCCCCGAGGCCGGCCTCCTGACCGAGCTGCTCGCCGGACCCGGCGTACGGATCACCGGCGACACCCCCGGCGTCCTCGACGTCCACGGCACCGACGCCGAACACATCGGCCGCACCGCCGCCACGCACGGCATCCCGCTCTTCGAACTCACCGCGCAGACCGCCTCGTTGGAGCAGGCGTTCATGGACCTCACCAGGGAGTCCGTCGAGTACGTCGCCACCACGCACCTCGCACAACAGGAAGCACGGCAGGAAGCACGGCAGGAAGCACGGCAGGAAGCACGGCAGGAAGGAGCCGCGGCATGAGCACCCTCGACGTCACCCCCGCCCCCTACCGCCTCACCGCCAAGGGCGTCCTGCGCTCCGAGTGGCACAAGCTGTGGACGCTCCGCTCCACCTGGATCACCCTGCTCACCGCGAGCACCATGGTCCTCTCCGTCGGCATCATGATGGCGTCCACCTACGACGGCGACGACTCCGAGATCGACACGGTCGTCTTCGTCCTCTACGGAACCCAGCTCTCCCAGATCTGCCTCGCGGTCCTCGGCATCCTCTTCATCGCGGGCGAGTACTCGACCGGCATGATCCGGGCCTCCCTCACCGCCGTACCGCGCCGCCTGCCCCTCCTGTGGGCCAAGGCGGGGGTGTTCGCGGCCGTCGCCTTCACACTCACGTTCGTGACGAACGCCGTCACGTTCCTCGTCGCCCAGATCTGGCTCTCCGGCTCCGACAAGGAGCTGTCCCTCACCGACTCCGGCGTCCTGGGCGCCCTCACCAGCAGCGCCGCGGGCATCACCCTGATGTGCCTCATCGCCCTCGGCGTCGGCGCGCTGCTCCGCTCGGTGCCCGGCGCCATCGGCGCGTTCATCGCCTCCGTGCTGATCCTGCCGGGCGTCCTGAAGATGCTGCCCCTCGACGCCGTGGAGACCGCGGTCCGGTATCTGCCCTCCCAGGCCGCGAGCTCCCTCGGTTCGGTCGCCCGCGTCGAGAACACCATCGCCCCGGGCACCGCCCTGCTCACCCTCACCCTGTGGGCGGCGGCCGTCATCGCCGCGGCGTCCCTCCTGCTCAAGCGGCGCGACGTATGACCGTACGAGGATGCGGCAGTTGACTGTACGAGGATGAGCCAGTGACCGAGACACGGCCGACGGGCCCCCGGGAGGACCGGCAGGGACCGCACCCCCTCACCCAGTACGTCCAGCGCCTGACCCAGCGGGTGCGCGCCTTCGACCGGCGCCACCCGCTCGTCTGGGACCTGCTGCTCACCGGCTTCTTCGTGATCGCCGCGGGCACGGACTCCTCCGGCGACGGCTGGCGCACCGTCGCACCCGACCCGGACGTCCCCCCGGCGCTCGTCGCCGCGATGAGCCTCGGCCTCTCCCTGCCGCTGCTGTGGCGCCGCCGCCACCCCATGGCCGTCCTCACCGTCATGGTGGCGGTCGGCCTCGCCAACAGCGCGTCCGGCGCCATGCTGCAGGCCTCGATGCTCCAGCTGATCGTCCTGTTCAACATCGCCCTGCGGCTGCCCCTGAAGACGCTCGGTACGGCGGGCGCCATGATGACGCTGCCGCTCGTCGTCGGCGTCATCCACTTCCCCGAGGACAGCTTCGACGCACAGATCGGCCCCTTCCTCTGGGGGTACGCCATGGTCGCGCTCTTCGGCATCGCGGTGCGCTCCCGCCAGGACTACACCCAGGCCCTCGTCGAACGCGCCCAACGCCTCGAAGTCGAACGCGACCAGCAGGCCAGGCTCGCCACAGCCGCCGAACGCACCCGCATCGCCCGCGAGATGCACGACATCATCGGCCACAACCTCTCGGTCATCACGGGCCTCGCCGACGGCGGTTCGTACGCGGCCGCCAAGTCCCCCGAGCGCGCCGCCCAGGCCCTCGAAGCCATCGGCACCACCAGCAGACAGGCCCTCTCCGAACTCCGCCGCCTCCTGGACGTCCTGAGCGACGAACCCCCCGGCACCGCCGAACTCGCCCCGCAGCCCGCACTCGCCGACCTCGGCCAACTCATCGACGGCGTACGGGCCGCGGGCCTCCCCGTACACGGCACGGTCCACGGCCACCCCGGATCCGTCCCCGCCGGACGCCAACTCGCCGTCTACCGCGTGGTCCAGGAAGCCCTCACCAACACCCTCAAACACGGCGGCCCCGACGCCACCGCCACCGTCGACGTCACCTACGGGCCCGACGGCGTGACCGTCGACATCACGGACACCGGCACGGGCGGCCTCACCGCAGCGGGCCACGGCCGGGGCCTCACCGGAATGCGCGAGCGAACCTCCTTGTACGACGGCACACTTGAGGCCGGTCCGCTCCCCCGCCCGCACGGCGGCTGGCGGGTCCACCTCCACATCCCGCTCCCGAAGGACAGCGAAACACCGTGACCACCGTGCTCATCGTCGACGACCAGCCCATGCAGCGCTTCGGATTCCGCATGCTCCTGGAGAGCCAGGACGACATGACGGTCGCGGGCGAGGCCGGCAACGGCAGCGAGGCGGTCCGCATGACGGCCGAAGTCCACCCGGACGTCGTCCTGATGGACATCCGCATGCCAGGCCTCGACGGCATCGAGGCAACCCGCCGCATCGTGGCCTCGGGCGACCGCACGCGCGTCCTGATCCTCACGACGTTCGACCTCGACGAGTACGCATACGCCGGGCTGCGCGCCGGAGCGTCCGGCTTCCTCATCAAGGACGCACTCCCCGAGGAACTCCTCTCCGGAATCCGCGCGGTCGCATCGGGCGACGCGGTGGTGGCCCCGAGCCTCACCCGCCGACTCCTCGACGCGTACGCCGACCACCTGCCCACACCGGACACTCCGGCCGACCCGTCGGGCGACCCCCGCCTTTCGTCCCTCACGGACCGCGAACGGGAAATCCTGACGGTCATCGGCCAGGGCTGGACCAACACGGAGATCGCGACCCGACTGCACCTCGCGGAATCCACGGTGAAGACACACGTGGGCCGCATCCTCGCGAAGACGGGAGCGCGGGACAGGGTGCAGGCGGTCATCCTGGCGTACGACACGAGGCTGGTGAGCCCGTCTTGAAGGGATTGGCCCAGGGAATGGGTCCGGAAAATGAGTCCGGAAAATGGGTCCGGAACGCAGAAAACCCCCGCACCAATGGTGCGGGGGTTTCCCATTCAAAATTAGTTCGGCGGCGTCCTACTCTCCCACAGGGTCCCCCCTGCAGTACCATCGGCGCTGTGAGGCTTAGCTTCCGGGTTCGGAATGTAACCGGGCGTTTCCCTCACGCTATGACCACCGAAACACTATGAAACTGTCAACCGCACCACGCTCTGTGACAAACGTGGGGTTGTTCGTGGTTTCAGAACCAACACAGTGGACGCGAGCAACTGAGGACAAGCCCTCGGCCTATT